>JAYVCL010000479.1:0-7481 GCA_043749975.1 Burkholderiales bacterium | reverse complement strand
GGTCGGGCTGGGCGATCCTCGCCTGGTCGTCGCGCGAAGGCCGGCTCATCAATCACTGGGCTGCCGATCACACAAGTCTGCTGGCGGGCTCCACGCCAGTGCTGGCGCTCGACATGTACGAGCACGCTTACCACATCGACTTTGGCGCAAAGGCTGCGGCCTATGTCGATGCCTTCATGAAGAACATCCGCTGGGATGCCGTGTACCGCCGCTATGGCGCGGCGGTGGCGGGAGATGCGGTTCCGCTCGGTGTCGGTATTGCTGCGCTCGACAACGACACGCAGCGTGTGATCGATGTGCGGCGCGCGGAGGACTTTCCGGCGGCTGCGGACATGCTCGCGGGTGCCACCTGGCATGACCCGGCGCAAGTCGATCAGTGGAGCAACCAGGTCGATGCGACCCAACCGGTGGTCGTGTACTGCCTGAAAGGGCTCGACATCGGCCGATCGACGGCCTTGTCGCTGCGCGCACGCGGTTTCGACGTGCGCTACCTCACCGGCGGCATCGAAGCGTGGAAGGCGGCTGGCAAGCCCTTGCAACCCAAAGGAGCCATCTCATGAAATGGGTCACCCGCGAACGCCCGAAGATCGACCGCATCGCCTGCCCTTGGTTGATCGCGCGCTTCATCGACAAGACACCGGAATTCCTCTACGTGCCGGCGAACCAGGTGCTCAAGATCGCCGCAGAAACTGGTGCGATTCCCTACGACATCCCCGGCGTCGAGATGACGCACGACGGCGAGCTGTGCAGCTTCGATGCCTTCATCAAGAAGCACCATTTGCAAGACCCGGCGCTGGACCAACTGGCCTTGATCGTGCGCGGTGCCGACACGTCGAAGCTGGAGCTGACGCCGCAATCGGCCGGGCTGTATGCGATCTCGCTCGGCTTGTCGCACCAATTCGCGGACGATCACGAGATGCTTCGCCACGGCATGGTGATCTACGACGCGCTGTATGCCTGGTGCCAGTCATGCCAGGCCGAGACGCACAACTGGCCGCCCAGAATGGGCTGACGGGCGCGTACCGAACCTACATGGCGGGTGCCAGCCGGGCCCGGCCGCCACGCTCGGCCCAGGTGCGCGTCCACCGGATCTGCATGCTTCGCATCATCAGCAACACGCCAATGGCGAGCACGGCGAACAGCACGAAGCCCCACAGGTAGGTGCCGGTGTGCTGCTTGGACAAACCCATCGCGTTGGGCACCAGGCCGCCACCCAGCGCGCCCACCTCGCCGATCATCGAACCGGCCACCGCTGTGCTCAACGGCCAGCGCAGCGGCACCAGTTGAAACAGCGCGCCGTTGCCCGCACCCAATGCGGCGAAGCAGAGCATGAAGAGCAGGGTGGTCAGCACCAGCGAGGTGCTGCTGAGGCCGCACAGCACCAGGGTGACCATCACGATCAGCAGCACCGCGCTGAGGGTGTTGATGCCGCCCCAGCGGTCGGAGATCCAGCCGCCGAAAATTCGCACCGATGCGCCCATGAAGGCGGCCAGCATCGTCAACTGCCCGGCCTGCACCTTGCTGACGTGGAACTGGTCGAAATAGTAGGTCGGCAAAAACGTGGCCAGGCCGATAAAGCCGCCGAAGGTGATGGCGTAGATCAGGCTGAAGGCCCAGCCGTCTTTCTCGAACAGGCAGGCCACGTGTTCGCGCAAGCTGGCATGCGCGGCGCGGTCTGACGGCTCTACGGCGAAGACGATCATCACCAACATCGGCAGCGCGATGGCGGCGGCCGCGAAGCCGTAGACCGCTTGCCAGCCAAAGGCCTGCGCCAGCGGCGGTGCCACCAGCACCGACAGCGCGGTGCCTACGTTGCCGGCCCCCACCAGCCCCATTGCCAAACCTTTGTGGCGCGGCGGAAACGAGCCCGAGCCGAGCGACAGCGCCACGCCGAAGCTGGCCCCCGCGATGCCCAGCAACACGCCCATGGCCAGCAGGTCGTTGAAGCTGTGCACCATGAAGAAGCCATACAGCAGGGCGGCGGCGATCAAGCCCATTTCGACCAGGGTGGCGTTCTTGCGGCCGATGTATTGCGCCAGCACGCCCAGCGGAAAGCGCATCAGCGCGCCCGCGAAGATGGGGATCGACAGCATCAGTCCCTTTTGCGCGGCGCTGAGCTGGAAGGTCTCGCTGATGAAGGGTGCCATCGCCCCGTTCAGCACCCAGATGCAGCAGGAAAAAGTGAAATAGAAAAACGCGGCGAACAGGGTGGGCGCGTGGCCCGATTTCAGGAAGGTTTTGAAGCCAGTCACAGGGAACCTCAGCAGGTGGGCGGTGCCCCGGATTGGGCAAGTGCCATGTCTTGAGGATCACCAACGCGAATCTCGTGCCAGAGTTGGGCGCAAACCACGCACCGGTTCAGGGCGGTCGATGTGCCCATTGCATCCGATGCTCGTTCGGCTGCGTAGCGTTCTCATCGACCTTTGCATAATGCACAGGCCAGATGGCTTTCAAATCCGATGGAGCGGCCCCCGGTGTACCCCGTTCGACGCCTGATCGTCTGGTGCTTGCTGTTCGCGCTGCCTGTCTACGGCCTGTCTGCCAGTGTGGTCGTGCTACTGGGTTCCAAACACTTTCACACGTCGGTGGCATCTGAGCTGGTTGCACCTGCGGTGTTGACCGACTTCCGGCGCATCGGCCAGGCTGTGAACACCGCGCCTGCGGCTCACGCTCACACGTCGTTTGCGCGGCATCACCATGCCCCGACCGACGCCAGCGCGACGGCCGTGGACGCCGCAGCCGACGGCGAATCGCTGTCCGGCGAGAGCGGATCGGGCGGGTCGGTGCATCAGCTTGTGGCGTTGCTCGAAGCGCTCCATTTTCGGCAGCCCGAAGCGCGCAGCTTCGATTGGCTGGCGACCCCACCCGGCCCGGCCAGCAGCCGCGATCCGCAGCCCCTGGAACGTCCGCCCAGAGCGTAGCGGAGTGGCTCCAACCGTTGCATGGCGGTTCTGTTTTTCACCGCCGCACGGCGGTTTTGCTTTCAACCACCGCACCGCGGTTTTGCTGCTGCCCCGCGCTCCGCGTGCAGCAGCGCCAAGCGTTGTTCCTTTTTGCACAGCGTGCGCACCGGCCCGGCGCCGAACGCGCCTGCATGCCCAATCGAGACCTGTCATGACAATCAAATCTCAATTCATCCTGCTTGCGGCGAACCCGCAACGGGCAGCGTTTTCGCGGCGTCGTCATCGGCGTGCTTATTGCGTCACGATCAGCATGGCGATCAGCGCTGCTTTTGCCGGCTCCGCCTGGGCCGGTGGCGAGCAGACGCTAGAACGCGTCATCGTCACCGGCACCAGCATCGGGCTGGTCGGCGTGGCCGACTCGGCCAACAGCGGCACGGTGACGCAACAGCAACTCGAAGCGCGCACCGTGTACCGGCCCGGCGAGTTGCTGGAAGCGACACCCGGTCTCATCGTCAGCCAGCACAGTGGCGAGGGCAAGGCGAACCAGTTCTATCTGCGCGGCTTCAACCTCGACCACGGCACCGACCTGCGCAGCACGGTCGACGGCATGCTGGTGAATCAGCGTTCGCACTCTCACGGCCAGGGCTGGACCGACCTGAACTTTTTGATTCCCGAACTGGCCACCGGCATGGAATACCGGAAGGGCCCGTACTACGCCAGCGAGGGCGATTTTTCATCGGCCGGTGCCGTCAGCATCAAGTACGCCGACAGCCTGCGCAGCGGCATCGCCAGCGTGGCCCTGGGCCAGAACGGCTTTCGCCGCGTGCTGCTGGCCGACTCGCCGAGCCTGGGCAATGGCAAGCTGCTCTACGCCGTCGAGGCCATGCACAACGACGGCCCCTTCGTGCACCCCGACGACTACCGCAAGTTCAACGCTGTGCTGCGCTACAGCGAAGGCGACGCAGCCAACGGTTTCAATCTTTCAGGCATGGCTTACCAGGCGCGCTGGAATTCCACCGACCAGATTCCGAAGCGCGCGGTGGACGCCGGCACGCTGGGCCGCTTCGACGCCATCGACCCCACCGACGGCGGCGAGTCGCATCGCTACAGCGTGTCGGGCGCATGGCGCCGCAGCTCTGAGACATCGAGCACACAGATCAACGCGTACTTGATCGACTGGAGGCTGGCGCTGTTTTCGAACTTCACGTATTTTCTCGACGATCCGGTCAACGGTGACCAGTTCTCGCAGCCCGACCGCCGCCGCACGGTAGGCGTGAACGCCAGCCACACGTGGCAAATGGCAGGGCTGGGGCTGGCGTCGGCGTTGGCGTCGGCGTTTGCGTCGGACATCACGGTGGGCTTGCAATTCCAGAACGACAACATCTTCAACGGCCTGCAAAGCACGCGGTCACGGCAAACCCTGTCGGTCACGCGAAGCGACCACATCGTCGAAACCAGCGTGGGCCTGTATGCGGAGAACGCAACCCGCTGGACGCCGTGGTTTCGAAGCGTGGCAGGCGTGCGCGCAGACACCTACCGCTTCAGCGTCGACGGCGACAACCCCGCCAACGCAGGCACCGTCACCGCCAGCATCGCCAACCCGAAACTGGGGCTGATCTTCGGCCCCTGGGCGAAGACCGAGTTCTACGTCAACGCCGGTGGCGGGTTCCACAGCAACGACGCGCGCGGCACCACCATCACGGTGGACCCGAAAGGCGGCAACGCGGTCGACACGGTGACCCCGCTGGTGCGCTCGCGCGGGTTCGAGCTGGGTGCTCGCAGCGCCTGGTTGCCGGGGCTGCAAACATCGCTGTCGGTGTACCGCCTCGACTTCGGCTCCGAATTGCTGTTCGTCGGCGACGCCGGCACCACCGAAGCAGGCCGCCCCAGCCGACGCACCGGCTTCGAGCTGGCCAACTACTACAAGCTGTCCGACTGGTTGACGGTGGACGCCGACATCGCCTTCGCCCACGCCCGCTTCCGCAAGGTTGATGCGGCCGGTCAGCGCGTTCCCGGCGCGGTGGAAGGCGTGGCGTCGGTCGCCGCGGCGGTCGACAACCTCGGCCCGTGGTTCGGTGCGCTGCAGTTTCGCTACTTTGGCCCGCGCCCGCTGATCGAGGACAACAGCGTTCGGTCGGCCAGCACGTCGACCCTCAACGGGCGCGTCGGCTACAAAATCAACCCGCGCACGCGCATCGAACTGGAAGGCTTCAACCTGACCAACCGCAAAGCGTCGGCGATCGACTACTTCTACACCTCGCGCCTGGGGGACGAGCCAGCGGCGGGCGTCGCCGACAGCCACTTCCACCCGATCGAGTCACGTTCTTTCCGGGTCACGCTCGCGTACAGCCACTGAGCAAAGCAGGGCCTGCCGCTATCATCAAGTTAGGGGCCGGGATTGTCTTGACACTTGGGCGCCTTGCCAAGAACGAGCCCGAAGAACACTATCGAGGTTACATATTGCGGGCGCAGCCCACGGGCTGCGGAGGAAGCGTTTCAATGACCGAGTTGATGCAGGCGTCACTGCCCGATCTGGCCGCGAGGGCGCGCGAACTCAGCGCTGCGCTGGCGTTGGACGAGGGCGCGCTGGGCGGGGCTTTGTTCGGCATGGTCACGCGGCTGGATGCCTTGCTGGCCATCAAGGAAATATCCACCGGCCGTTACGTGAACGTGAACGTGCGCATGGCCGCAGCGTTTCGCCGCGAACCGCATGACCTGGTGGGCAAGACCGATGCCGATTTGCTGGAGCCGGGCCAGTCCGTCACATGGCGAGGTGCCGAGTTGGCGGCTGCCGGCCAAACCGGGCCGCTCCTCAGCGAACACCGCCTGGAGGTGGATGGTCACCGACGCGAGTTCAACGCCACGCGCATCGCGTTGCCGGCTCGCCAAGGCCCGCCGCGTTTCCTGTTCTGCGTCTGGGTCGACGTGACCGCCGAGAAGCAGCGCGAAATCCAACTCGGCAGGGCACTGCAACAGTTGGAGCAACAACAGCAGACCGGCGAGGCGTTGCGCCGCGAGTTGCAAGACCAGGGCTTGCGCGACAGCGTGACCGGCCTGTATCAGCGAGACCACTTCGACGACCAGTTGCACCGTGAGGTGGACTTGTCTTCACGCGAGCACCGCGAGTTCGCGCTGGTGTCCATCGCTCTCGACCCGCTGAGCGCAAAAGCCAGGGCCTGCGGCGAGCCGGGGCGCTCGCGCGTGCTCGAAGCCTTGGGCCGGCTGCTGCGCAGCAACACGCGGGCCATGGACGCGTCGTGCCGTCTCGACGAAGACCGCTTTGCCGTGCTGTTGTCAGGCGTCGGGCTGGCCACCGCGCATTCGCGCATGGAAGGCCTGCGCCGCCAGTGCGCCACGCAAATCGTGATGCTCGACGGGCGCGACCTGGGCTTCAGCGTGTCGATGGGTGTGGCGAGTTTTCCGCACACCGCTCACACGCAAGAAGAGCTGATGACGGCGGCCGACGCGGCCCTGATCGAAGCGCAGGCGCGTGGCGGCAACCATGTCGCGCTGGCGAGCATCAAGTTCGAAGAGTTGTAGCGTCGTCGGCCTGAGCCCCATCAAGCAGAAAACGCCTTGTAGAGCATGTAGGCGCTGAGTGAGTACAGCAGCGCGGCGAACGCACGCTTGAGCTGCGCGACATCGAGGCTGTGCGCTGCCGCTGCGCCCCATCGGGCGGTCGTCACACTGGCCAGCGAAATGACCAGCAAGGCAGGCAGGTACAGAAAACCGAGTGCGCCCGCGGGCAGTCGGTGCAGCGACCAGCCGGCGATGACGTAGCCGACCGTGCCGGCCAGCGCAATCGGAAACCCCAGCGCTGCCGAGGTGCCCACCGCAATGCGGATGGGCAGGTTGCACCATGTCATGAACGGCACGGAAATGAAAGCGCCTCCAGCACCGACCAAGGCCGACAGCAGGCCGATCACGCCGCCCGCGCCGAACATGCCTGGCGCAGGCGGCAACCGGCGCGAAGGCTTGGGTTTTTTGTTGAGCAGCATCTGCGTGGCCGAGAAGCCGATGAAGCAGGCGAACAGAACGCCGAGAACCTGCGTCGGCAGCACCTTGGCAATCTGCGCGCCGAGCAGGCCGCCCAGAACAATGCCGGGGGCGAGCAACCTGACCACGTCCCAGCGAATCGCGCCTCGCCGGTGATGCGCCCGCACCGACGCGATCGAGGTGAAACAGATGGTGGCCAAAGAAGTGGCCACCGCCATCTTGATGACCAGCTCGGTGGGGAATCCCTTGTGCGTCAGCAGAAGGGTCAGGAAGGGCACCATCAACATGCCGCCGCCGATGCCGAGCAAGCCAGCCAGAAACCCGGTGACGCAACCGAGCAGCAGCAATTCCAGCACCAGTTGCCATCCGAGGCCGAGCGTCATGCGGGTGTGCCGGCGCTAGGAGCCTGTCGGACTTGGGGAGCGTCGGCTGCAAATTGACCGCAGCGGTCCATTTTTCGCCAGCTTCTTGGCCCATAGCTTCGGCTATGAGCCGGCGAACCTGACAAAAACTGTCCTCGCTGGGGCCAATTTTGGCTACGCCGCACTCCGTGAACGCTTCGACGCCCCAAGCCCGACAGGC
>JAYVCL010000478.1:0-8295 GCA_043749975.1 Burkholderiales bacterium | reverse complement strand
CGTGCAGGTGATGCATTGCGCCGCCGCGCCGATTCACGACATTCATGGCCAGGTGGCCGGCGTGCTCGACGTGACCAGCGAGTCGCGCCCGTTCGGCTTCGACGCCGCTGCGGTGGTCGGCCTGTACGCCACGGCGATCGAGAACCGCTTGTTGCGCGCACAGGCCACCGAACACATCGTCGTGCACCTGCAAACCTCGGCGGCGTTTCTCGGCACGCCGATGGAAGGCCTGGCCGGCATCGCGTCGGATGGGCGCATCGCGTGGATGAACCGGGCCGCGTCGCGCCTGCTGGGGGTGGCAACGGTCAGTCCGTCGCTGTACGCAGACGCCGTTTTCGCACTCGATCTGCGCAGCCTGGGCGCGTTGACCCGCCGCTGCGAAGCCGCACCGCATCGTTTGCCCAACGGCTTGAACGTGTGGCTGCTGGCGCGCATGCATGCACGCGACGGCGCGCAGCAGGTGTTCCAGCCCGCTGCCTCGGCGCACGTCACGCCGATGCCGCCGCAGCCACCGATGCCGTCGCCATTGCCTGCTCCCGAGGCCCGGGCAGCCGCAGTCCAGGGCACGCTGCGCGAGTCCGAGTTGCACCTGATCGAGCGCGCCTTGCAGGCTTGCGGCGGCAACGTGTCGAAGGCCGCGCGCGCGCTGGGCGTGTCGCGCGGGTTGGTGTACCGCCATCTGAAGCAGGCACGCAAGACCTGAGGTGCCGCAGTGTCGACCCTGGCCGCACGACACCCCACACGGCCGGCTCGATAATCCCCGGCATGCAAGTCTTTCGCGGTTTCCATCACCCGGGCATCGCCGCAGCCTGCGCACTGACCATCGGCAACTTCGACGGCGTGCACCGCGGCCACCAGGCCATGCTGGCGCTGTTGCGCAGCGAAGCCCAGCACCGCAGCTTGCCGAGTTGCGTGATGACGTTCGAGCCGCACCCGCGCGACCACTTCGCGCGCCTGGGCGGCAGGCCCGAGCTGGCCCCGGCCCGCATCGCCACCCTGCGCGACAAGCTGAGTGAGCTGGAGCGCTGCGGCATCGACCAGGTGGTGGTGCTGCGCTTCGACTCGGGTTTCGCTGCGCTGTCGCCGCAGGCCTTCATCGCCGACGTGTTGCTGCGCGGCCTGGGCGCGCGTTACGTGCTGGTGGGCGACGACTTTTGTTTCGGTGCCAAACGCGCCGGCGACTACGCCATGCTCGACGCTGCCGGGCAAGCCGCCGGCTTCGACGTAGCTCGCATGATGAGCTACGAAGTGCGCGGGCTGCGCGTGTCCAGCTCGGCCGTGCGCGAGGCGCTGGCCGCCGGCGACATGGCGCGCAGCGCCGCCTTGCTGGGCCGGCCCTACAGCATCAGCGGCCACGTGATGCATGGCCGCAAGCTTGGCCGCGAACTGGGCTTTCGCACCCTGAACCTGCGCTTCGGCCATGCCAGGCCGGCTGCGATGGGCATCTTCGTGGTGCGGGTGCACGGCTTGTCGGAGCAGCCGCTGAATGGGGTCGCCAGCCTGGGCGTCCGACCGACGGTCGAAGACGCGGGCAGGGTGCTGTTGGAGACGCACTGCCTGGACTGGCCAGCCACGCTCGGGCCGGACGGCGGTTATGGCCTCTGCGTTCGCGTCGAGTTGCTGCACAAGCTGCACGACGAGTTGCGATACGACACGCTGGAAGCCCTGCGCCAAGGCATTGCCCGCGACGAGGTGCAAGCACGCGACTGGTTCGCGGCACATGCTTGAGGTATTCGCTGCCGGGGCGGCCCGGTAGAATCAACACCATGTATTCGCGTTCCGCCCGCCCCACCACGCCGCGCTGGCACACCGCCACGCGCCGCCAAGCCACGCGCGACCGAATTTGAACGCCAGGCTGTCCTGCACATTTGCGGACACTGCGTTCACCCCCTCGTTCAAACCTCCTGGGCCTGCCCTGTTGCAGGCCCCGCTTTACCCAAGGATCGATCATGGCTGACACCAAGCCCGCTGCGGTGGACTACCGCGCCACACTGAACCTGCCCGACACGCCGTTCCCGATGCGCGGCGACCTGCCCAAGCGCGAGCCCGGCTGGGTCAAGGACTGGGCCGATCAAGGCGTGTATCAGCGACTGCGCGATGCGCGCCGTGGCCGGCCGCTGTTCGTGCTGCACGACGGCCCGCCGTATGCCAATGGCACGCTGCACGTGGGCCATGCGGCCAACAAGATTTTGAAAGACATGATCGTCAAGGCGCGCCAACTGGCCGGCTTCGACGCACGCTACACGCCGGGTTGGGATTGCCACGGTTTGCCGATCGAAAACCAGATCGAAAAAACCTTCGGCCGCACGCTGTCGCGCGACGAGGTGCACGCCAAAAGCCGCGCCTACGCCACCGAGCAGATCGGCCAGCAGATGGCCGACTTCAAGCGTCTCGGCGTGCTGGGCGATTGGGAGCATCCGTACCTGACGATGAACTTCGGCAACGAAGCGAACGAGATCCGCGCGCTGAAGAAGATCATCGAACGCGGCTTTGTCTATCGCGGCTTGAAACCCGTTTACTGGTGCTTCGATTGCGCCAGCCCATTGGCCGAGTTCGAGATCGAATACGCCGACAAGAAGTCCCAAACCGTCGACGTGGGTTTTCTGTCGGCCGAGCCCGCCAGGCTCGCGGCGGCGTTCGGCTTGCCGTCATCTTTCGCGATTGCCGCGAAGGACGCCTTCATCGTGATCTGGACCACCACCGCGTGGACGATTCCCGCCAACCAGGCGCTCAACGTGGGGCCGGAGATCGACTACGCGCTGGTCGATACCGAACGCGGTTTGCTGGTGCTGGCCAGCGCGCTGGTCGAGGCCTGTCTGGCGCGCTACGGCCTCGATGGCACGGTGATCGCCACGGCCAAGGGTGCGCAACTCGACGGCCTGAACTTTCACCACCCGCTGAGTGCGGTCGACGCCGGCTATGCGCGCCTGTCGCCGATCTACGTGGCCGATTACGCCAGCGCCGAAGACGGCACCGGCATCGTCCATTCGGCACCGGCCTACGGCGTTGAAGACTTCAACTCCTGCCGCGCGCACGGGCTGGCGGTCGACGACATCCTGAACCCGGTGCAGGGCAATGGCGCGTACGAGGCGGCCCTGCCCTTGTTCGGCGGCCTGAACATCTGGAAGGCCGCCCCCCTCGTGGCCGACGCGCTGCGCGACGCGGGCCGCCTGTTTGCCACGTCCAACCTCGTTCACAGCTACCCGCATTGCTGGCGCCACAAGACGCCGGTGATCTACCGCGCTGCCGCGCAGTGGTTCATCCGCATGGACCAAGCGGACGCGCAAAGAGCGGGCGTGTTCGCGCTGGCTGCGCCCGAGAAAACGCTGCGCCAACTCGCGCTCGACGCCATCGGGCAGACCAAGTTCTACCCCGAGAACGGCCAGGTGCGGCTGCGCGACATGATCTCCAACCGGCCCGACTGGTGCATCAGCCGCCAGCGCAACTGGGGCGTGCCGCTGCCGTTCTTTTTGCACAAGGACAGCGGCGAGTTGCACCCCGACACGATGGCGCTGATCGACCGTGCAGCCGCCATCGTCGAACAAGGCGGCGTCGAGGCGTGGGCCAGGTTGAGCGCCGCTGACGTGCTCGGCAGCGAAGCGAAGGATTACACCAAGAGCAACGACATTCTCGATGTGTGGTTCGACTCGGGCTCGACGTTTTTCCACGTGCTCAATTCGACCTCGGGCAGCCACCCGATCGCGACCGTCGACGGCGAGCCCGAGGCCGACCTCTACCTCGAAGGCCACGACCAGCACCGCGGCTGGTTCCAGTCGTCGCTGTTGATCGCCTGCGCGATGGAGGGCCACGCGCCGTACCGCGGCTTGCTGACGCACGGCTTCGCCGTCGACGGGGCCGGCCGCAAGATGAGCAAGAGCCTGGGCAACTACATGTCGATGGCCGAATCGGCGCAAAAGTACGGCGCCGAAATTTTGCGCCTGTGGTGCGCCGCCACCGACTATTCGGGCGACCTGTCCATCGACGACAAGATCCTGGCGCGGGTGGTCGATTCGTACCGCCGCATCCGCAACACGCTGCGCTTTTTGCTGGCCAACACCAGCGACTTCGATGCGGCCAACGACGCCGTGCCGCTGGGCGACATGCTGGAGATCGACCGCTGGGCGCTGGCCCGCACAGCGCAGTTCCAGGCCGACGTGCTGGCGCACTACGAGGTCTACGAATTTCACCCGGTGGTGGCCAAGCTGCAGGTGTTTTGCAGCGAAGACCTGGGCGCGTTCTACCTCGACGTGTTGAAGGACCGGCTCTACACCACCGCGCCCAAATCGCTGGCCCGGCGCAGCGCGCAAACCGCGTTGTGGCACATCACGCAGGCCATGCTGCGCTGGATGGCACCGTTTTTGAGCTTCACGGCGGAAGAGGCGTGGAAGTTCGCCGCGCCGACGGATTCGACAGGGGAGAAATCGATGTCGATCTTCACCGAGACTTACCACGAGCTTCCGCTCCTGACCGACGCCGAAAAGAGTGACCTGATTCATCGTTGGACTCGGATTGCCGGGCAGCGAAGTCTGGTGCTCAAGGCGCTGGAGGCTGAGCGAACCGCGGGTCGTATCGGGTCCTCGCTTCAGGCAGAGGTCGTATACGAATCGAGTGGGAAATGGTTCGACCTGCTTGCTTCGCTCGGCGATGACTTGAAGTTCGTCTTCATCACATCGAAGGCGACCGTTCAGCGCGTCGATGACGAAAGCCACGCAGGACCAACCATTACGGTGTCGACGAATCAAAAATGTGAACGCTGCTGGCACTACCGCGACGACGTGGGCCGCGACCCGGCGCACCCGACGATCTGCGGGCGTTGCACCCGCAATTTGTTCGGTGAAGGTGAACGCCGTACAGTGGCGTGATGCCCAAGGAGAGCTTGATGAACCTTCAACCAGAATTCGCCGAACTCTTCGAACTGCCTCCAGCGGAGAGGCTTCAATTGGTCGAGGACCTCTGGGACAGCTTGATTCCGCGCGAGGCGGAACTGCCTGTGCCAGAGTGGGTGATCAACGAGCTTCGTGAACGCAAGAAGCGCTTCGACGCCAACCCCGAATCAGGCATGACATGGGATGAGGTGGTCCGCAGCCTGGATGAAGCTTGATGCGGCGGCTGATCGTCGCGCCAGAAGCTGGTGCTGACATCAAGGCGGCCTATCGGTGGTACGAGGCGCAGCAGCCCGGGTTTGGTCGTCAGTTCAAGCTGGCTGTCGAGGCTGCAACGTCACGAATTCACCGTGCACCAGAGAGCTTTCGAGCTGCGTCCGATCATTTTCACCGCGCGCTCGTGCGACGTTTTCCGTTTGAAGTGTTCTACGAGTTCGACGCTGAACGCGTCGTGATTCACCTCGTGTTCCACACCTCGCAAGACCCAGCCAAGTGGCGTCAGCGGCTTGGTCTTCCTTGATTCCCATGGCAAAGAAAAACAACAACCTCCTCCCCTGGCTCGGCATCGCGCTGCTCGTCATCCTGATCGACCAGTTCAGCAAGACCCTGATCCTGGGCGCTTTTCAACACGGCGACAGCCGCAGCGTGACCTCGTTCTTCAACCTCGTGCGGGTGCACAACGTCGGTGCCGCGTTTTCGTTCCTGGCGGGTGCGTCGGGCTGGCAGCGCTGGTTCTTCGTCGGGCTGGGTGCGGTGGCTGCGGTGTTCATCGTCTGGATGCTGCGCAGCCACGGCGGGCAGCGGCTGTTCAGTTGGGCGCTGTCGCTGATTTTGGGCGGTGCCGTCGGCAATGTGATCGACCGGCTGCTGCACGGCTATGTGGTCGACTTCATCCAGGTGCACGCCGCGGGCTGGTATTTCCCGTCGTTCAACGTGGCCGACAGCGCCATCACGGCGGGTGCGGTGCTGTTGATCCTCGACGAGCTGATGCGGGTGCGGCGCTCGCGCTGACGCAGTCGGCGGCAAAGCCTCACCCGCGCTCTTGCCCGGTCACCCGCCAAGCAACCGAAGCGCGTCTTGCTTGCATTGCGCCTGCAACGCTGCCCAGCCATCGGCCCCCAGCGCTTGCAGCGTGCGGATGTTGGTCTCGAAGATCGCCTCGGCATCGGGGAACGCCGCCAGCGCGCGTTCCACGCTGTCTTCGCGCAGCAGGTGCAGGGTGGGGTAGGGCGAACGGTTGGATGCGTTGCCCAGGTCGTCCGGCTCGGTGCCGGCGAACTGGAACTGCGGGTGAAAGGGCGCGACCTGCAACACGCCCTCGTAGCCGAGGTCTTCCAGCGCGGCATCGGCGATCTCCAAGAAGTCGTTGAAGTGGAGAAAGTCGGTGAGCACCAAAGGGTGCACCAGCAAGGTGGTTTGGACGCGCGCCGGATCGGCCTCGGCCAGCAGGTGCATCTCGTCGCACAGGCGCGCCAGCAGCGCGTGCGCGTAGGTCGCGTCGCTGACCACGCAGCGAATCTGCTGCTTGACTTGCACCGCTCGCGCGAACGGGCACAGGTTCAGGCCCACGACCGCGCGATCGATCCAGGCGCGGGTTTCATTGATCGCTTGCTGTGCGGGAATGTCCATACTGCGAAGTATCGAACACCCCCGATCGACCTGGAAGACCTACCGATGCAGCCCTTGAAGTACCTGGCAGGCTATTCCGAAGACACCCTGGGCCGCGTTCGCCAGCTCATCGCGCAGGACCGGCTGGCAACCCTGTTGCGCGACAAATACCCGGCCACGCACGAGGTGCGCACCGACCGCGCACTGTACGACTACACCACGCAACTGAAGCTGCGCTTCATGCGCAACGCCGAGCCGCTGAGCAAGGTGGCTTACGACAACCGCTTGCGCGTGTTGCAGCACGCGCTGGGCACGCACACGGCAGTGTCGCGCGTGCAGGGCGGCAACCTGAAAGCCAAGCGCGAGATTCGCGTTGCCAGCCTGTTCAAAGATGGGCCGCCCGAGTTCCTGAAGATGATCGTGGTGCATGAACTGGCGCATCTGAAGGAGCGGGCGCACGACAAGGCTTTTTATCAACTGTGCGTGCACATGGAACCCGACTACCACCAGTACGAATTCGACCTTCGGCTGCACCTGACGCAGCGCGATCTCGAAGTCCAGCCGGAGTAAGAATTCAGGCCCGCACGAACAGCGTTTCCAGCGGCTCGGGCCCGACCTGTCGGCTCCAGTGGCCATGCACGTCGGCGTCGAACATGACGCCTGCGGGCAGCGTGTCGGACGAGAAAAAATGCTGCCCGGGCCTGAACAGGCGCGAACTGCCGTCTTGCAAACCAATCTCCATCACGCCGCGCAAGATGAACACCCACTGCGGGTGGTCGGTGCAATGAAAGTGGCTGCGAAACCCGACCGGGCTGTGGCGCAACTGGAAGCCGGTGCTGGCTTGCAGCGGCGACAGCATCGCCTGGGGCGAGCCTTCGTTCAGCAGCACCGGTGCCTCGACGAAGCGGGCGCGCCCATCGACCTCGGTACGCAAAATCAGTTTGACGAAGGTGTGCATGGGTCGGCGAAGTCGGGCTGGCGCTGGTGTTTCAGAATCGCGAGCCGGGTTGCTGCAAAAACGCCAGTTCCTCAGCCGTCGACAGCCGCCCCAGCACTTCGTTGCGGTGCGGAAAGCGCCCGAAGCGCGCCACGATCGCGTGGTGCTGGCGGGCGTAATCCAGCGTGCTGGCCAGTTCGGGTACGTCGGCCACGAGCCGCGCGAACAAACGCACCGACTCGTCCTGCATCCCCCGCGACTCCGAGTGCTCGAACGGCAAATACACGAAGCTTCGTTGCACCGGCAACAGCGCCTCGTCCTGGCGCAGGCCCACCATGGCACTGGCAGCGGCCAGCGCCCGCGAATCGCCTGCGAAGGCACGCGACGTGTCGCGAAACGTGTTGCGTGTGAACTGGTCCAGCAAGACGATCTGCGCCAGGGCGCTGTGCGGTTGCGCAGCCCAGGCCGCCAGCTCGCCGCGCAAGGCCTGTTCGATCAAGGTCGCGAAGCGCTCAGCGATGTCGCGGTCGGTCGCTTCGCTCTTGCGAAACCACATCTCGCGCGCGCTGCCGTAGCCCGCTTCTGCGGGCGCGCCGAACCAGAAGTCGAGCACGTCGTTTGCGTCTGACGGCAGGGACATGTGGTTCAAGGTTCGGTCGGGTTCGAGCGGCCCAATTGCTGCCACAGATAGCTGAATTCCTGCGCCAGCAAATGCGCCCGTTGTTCGTTGTCGGCCGCGCCGCCATGGCCGCCTTCGATGTTCTCGAAGTACAGCACTTCGTGGCCTTGCGCCAGCATGCGCGCCACCATCTTGCGGGCGTGGCCGGGGTGCACGCGGTCGTCGCGGGTCGAGGTGGTGAAGAACAC
>JAYVCL010000477.1:0-3479 GCA_043749975.1 Burkholderiales bacterium | reverse complement strand
GATGTTCAGCAGTGTGCTCTTACCGCAGCCGCTGGGCCCGACGATCGAAACGAATTCGCCTTTGTGAATCCTCGTCGTGACGTCGTCGATAGCGCGGATCTCCCGTTCTCGCGTGAGGTAGACATGCCCGATGCCATCGATCTCCACCATGACTTGGCACGTGCCGGATCAGATACGGCGCGCCTTGCGGGCAAAGCTCATATCCACCGCCTTCTCGTAGGGAACGCGCCTGAGTTCTTCATTGCTGAACTGACGGCCGTCTCCCATGATGGCCATCAGACGGTCATAGCCCGGTTTCTCCAGCACATTGCTGTAGTTCCACAGGCTCTTCTTGTAGCTGGCCGCCGCGCGCAGTGCGGCGTGCGTCGACAAGCCGCTCAAGTAGTCGGCGCAAATGAGCTCGACGATGGCCTCGGGCGAATTGGCGTGGACCCAGTCGGAGCCCTTGACCATGGCATTGACGAAGGCCTGAATCGCCGGGCCGCGATTGTCGATCGATTCCGACAAGACATAACAGCCCAGGCCCGGTACATCACCGCCGAAGACCTGGTTCCAGGTCCCCTCATCGGTCACGTCGAACAGCGGCGTGCCCCAGCCTTCCTGCACGGCCGCGTCGATCATCGATATCGTCGCGATCGTGGCGTCGACCTGCTTGGACTTGACCGCGCCGAGCATGGTCATGCTGTCGCCGAGCCCCCGAACCGTGACCTTGTCCTTGATGCCGAAGCGATCGGCGAGGTAGATCGCCATCAGCCAGGTCGTCGACTGCGGTTGGGTGACCGCAATCGTCTTGCCGGCGAGGTCGGCCACGGTCTGAAGTCTTCCCGGGCCCAGGTTGTCCTTGTGGACCAGGATGTTCGCCAGCGGCACGCGCCGGTCCAGGCTGAACACCACGGTGGACGGCTTGCCTGCGAGGCTGAGTGCCACCGAGTCGTTGATGCCGCTCGTTGCGATCAGCACTTGTCCTGCCGCCAGCATCTGCTTGGAGCGCGGGCCGCTTTGCGAATTGATGTGCTCGACGTCGAGGCCTTCGGCCGCGAAGAAACCGAGCTTCATCGTGGCGTAGACCATCGAATACATCGTATCGACGCCCGCCACACCATGGGCCGCGCTGCCGTGCTGCCCCCCGCGCCCAGACCGATGAAGCTGGCAGCATGGCGATAGCGCAGCTGCCGGCGCCAAACCGCAAGTACAACCGACGATCAAGATTTTGCGTTGACACTGCCGCACTCCCGTCCACGATGGCGGCGTCGGTTGATCTGCGGCTGAAGCGCAGGACTGGTGTCGCGCGGTGGAACTATGCGCGCACTTCACCTGGCATTGATGACAGGCGTGCTGGTGCCAGGGCTGCGGTCCAGACGCAGTGGCCCCGTGTCCCGCCCTGACCGCAACGAAGCGTTCGGACGTGGCAGCCCTCGACGGCGAGTGCCGACTCAGTTCAGCGCGGGATTCGCACGCAGGCGCTCCACCACCAGATCGATGAAAGCGCGCGCCTTCTTCGACGCATGCTGCGCTTCGCGATGCACGACGTGCACCGGCAGGGCCGGGGGTTCGAACTCGCCAAGCACCACCTTGAGCCTGCCATCGCGCACAAACTCGGCCACCTGATAGGACAACAAGCGCGTGATGCCGAAGCCACCCAGCGCCGCGGTCAGCGCAGTGTCGTTGCTGGTGGTCGTCATGCGCGGCACCAGTTTGACGTCGCGTGCTTCACCGTTGTCGGAAAGTCGCCACTCCGAAGTGGGAGTCACGGCACTGGCTGAAACGATGATGTGGGCCTGCAAATCGCCAGGTGCCTGCGGAACGCCATGCTGGTCCAGGTAGCTGGGGGCGGCGCAGATGACGCGGCGCACGCTGCCCACAGCGGCTGCGCGCATCGACGAATCCGGCAGGTCGCCGATGCGGATACCGACATCGGCGCCCTCTTCGAGCATGTTGACCACCCGATCCAGGAACCAACACGATGCGACCACCTCCGGGTGGCGCTGCAGGTACTCGGTGACGATCGGCGCGACGAACTTGGCACCGAACATCACCGGCGCGGTGATGGTGAGATGCCCGCGCGGCGTGATTTGCGTGCCGGTCACGGACTCGTCGGCCTCGGCGAGTTGGGCCAGGATGAGGCGGCAGTCGTCGGCGTAGCGCGCACCGGCCTCGGTGACGCGCACGACGCGCGTGCTGCGGGTCAGCAGCCGAACGCCCAGGTGGGCCTCCAATTCATTAATCGCCCGCGTGACGGCCGGCGGCGAGATGCCCAGCTTGCGCGCGCCGCTGGCGAAGCCGTTGGTGTCGCACACGGCGACGAAGACGTTGATGAGGTGCAGTCTGTCCAATGGGGTGGGCCCAGCATCTGACGCTGGAGCACCCACTTTGCATCGGCAGCGGTGCGCGGGGAATGCTCGGCGCGCGCAACAGAGCATTCCACGCCGGAGAGCGCCGCGGGCCGGCGGCAGAGACAACTTGCGTCAGAGCAAAGCCAACTGGGGACGAAGACGTTCGACCGCCAGGTCGATGAACGCGCGCGCCTTCTGCGACGCATGCCGTCCTTCGCGGTGCAGCACGTGGACCGGGAGCGCCGGAGGCTCGTAGTCGCTGAGAACGGTCTTCAGCCGGCCCGCGCGCAAGTGTTCGGCCACCTTGTAGGCGAGCACATTGGTCAGGCCAAAGCCGGTCAAGGCGGCGGCGATCGCCGTCTCGCTCGTGGTCGCGATCAATCGCGGATGCAGCTTGACGACACTGGGTTTGCCCCCGCTCGATACGCGCCACTCCGAAATGGAGGTGGCCCCGCCGGCGGCGATGATGACGTGCCGGTCGAGGTCCTCGGGCGACTGCGGCTCGCCATGGGCTTCGAGATACGCCGGTGTGGCGCAGATCAACAGGCGCATGCGACCCACGCTGACCGCCTGCATCGACGAGTCGGGCAGCTCGCCGATCCTGACTCCCACGTCAACGCCTTCCTCGAGCATGTTGACTACACGGTCCATGAACCAGCATGAAGCCGTGACTTCGGGGTGGCGCGTGAGGTACTCGGCGACGACGGGTGCCACGTACATCGCTCCGAAACCCACCGGTGCCGTGATCGTGAGGCGACCTCGCGGCGTGGCGTTCCCTCCAGTCACCGACTCGTCGGCCTCGTGCAATTGTGCGAGGATCACCCGACAGTCTTCCGCATACCGTGCCCCGGCTTCCGTGACCTTGACGAACCGCGTGGTGCGGGTCAACAGGCGCACGCCGAGGTGCGTCTCAAGCTCGTTGATCGCCCGCGTGACCGCCGGCGGCGACAGACTCAGCTTGCGCGCCGCCCCCGCGAAGCCCTGGGTGTCCACGACCGCGACGAAGACGTTGATCAAGTGCAGCCTGTCCAACTCTTACTCCTCACGGAACGGTGTCTTGGATCCTGCGGTGATTCTAAAGGTCGGTGGTTTCAAACACAGTGCACCCATTCGTCACCCACTTGGCGAATCACCAACAACCCGGGC
>JAYVCL010000476.1:0-6423 GCA_043749975.1 Burkholderiales bacterium | reverse complement strand
CGCGCCTTGTAACCATTGCTCAACGCAAATGAGGAGGTCGACTCGACAGGGGGTGGCGTTGTTGGGGCCGTGTAGCCGCCCCCGCCGCCCCCGCAAGCGGCCAGCAAAGATGCGCTCAAAGCACCGACGAGTGCCAACTTGTTGAAATGCAGTGCCATGTCTTTTTCCCGATCATCGTTTGTGTGTGGGCGCGATTTGCAGCATCTTGGCCGCGAGCGCTATTTGCGAATGGTGGCGCTCACCCTGTGCGGACAAGACGCCACCGACACGAAGAAACGGCCGCGGATTTCTCTGCGGCCGGCGACGCGGATTGCCGAATGGTTCTCAGGTGCGCAGACGCCTGGAGACGAAGCCCACTGCAGCCAGACCGGCCAACATCAATGCATAACTTTCGGGTTCAGGAACGGCCGAAGCAAAGTTGAGCGCGCCGCCACCCTGACGGATGCGGAACCCGCCATCGAACGCTTCGACCTGAGTCGTCGTGTTCGTGAACGCCGCAAAAGCCATGTTGTAGAACGGGCTAGGCGAAGCGAAGAACTTTTCTTGCCCAGGGGTCACAACGAAGTTCAGCTTGGCAGCGGCCGACGGCGTGAACGTCAAGCCGTCACCGGTCGGAACGCTAACTACACTGCCGGAAACCAGCGTGCCGGAGGCCAGCGCCACTTCACCCGATGCTGTTTCTGTGGGTGTGTTTCCGCTGAACCCGAAGCTGGCGGTGCCGTTGTAGCCGAACAAGGTGTAGGAAAGCTCAGTGAATTTACCCAGTGTCGGAACCAACAAAGGATCTCCGACTGTGGTGGTGCCCTTGCCGTCGAACTGGATGTACATACCGTAGGTGCTGTTCAGGCCAGTCGGCGTGAACGTCACACCTGCGAGCTGAATCGCGCTGACCGCCAGGAAGCCGGTTTCGGTGAAATTGCCCGCCTTATCGTTCGTGACCTTCGAGTAATCCGAAATCACGATGTTGTCGCCGGTGAACGAGGCACCGGTCAACGCAGATGCGCCCGGATTAAATGTGAACGGCGCCAATGCGGCTGAAGCACTGGCGCAGGCCGCGACCATCGCGATACCCACGGCAGTGCGCCGCAAAGTCGGGTTGTGAGACAAGCGTACTTTCAATGTCATGGTTGAGCTCCTCGGGGGTTGGTCCGTTGTCCGGACGGGTGGTGAAACAACGTCGCACCCAACGATCACCAAGTAGCAACCAGCGATCGCTTCGAGAGGGTCGACAAAAGTTCGTGTTCAAGCGCCTTTCGCATCTTGAATTTACGAACACCGCAGAATACTTCTGTGAACGAGTTGGCAATGTTAAATAGCGTACACATCCCCCCTGAATGAGGGGGGCACGTTACTTCAGGAAACATGTATGCAAAGTGTGCGCGCGGCTGCAAACAAGCCAGACCGAGTGCCCTGTGCTGCATCTCCGTAGCGTGAATCAATGATGAAACTGCGTGATTCAAGCGTCTGTGCGCTGTCGCACAGAGCGTGTGCTCGCGTATGAAACCGGGGCACTGCAGAGCAGTCGCATCGCGAATCTATTCAGCCAGCATGTCCGGCAGCAGTCGGTCGTATTCTTTTTTGACCACCGCGTAGCACTCGCAGGTTCGTTTTTCCAGACCCGGGCGATCCAGCACGGCGATGCGGCCGCGCGAATATCGGATCAGGCCGGCAGCCTGAAGCTGGAGCGCGCCCTCGGTCACGCCCTCACGGCGCACACCGAGCATGTTGGCGATCAGTTCTTGAGTCATCACCAACTCATTGCCTTGCAAACGGTCGAGGCTCAGCAGCAGCCAGCGGCACAGTTGCTGATCCAAGGAATGATGGCGATTGCACACCGCCGTCTGCGACATCTGGGTGATCAAGGCCTGCGTGTACCGCAACAGCAAATGCAGCACCGGCGCGCGGTTGAATTCGTCTTTGATAGTTTGGGCCGGCAACCGATAGCCCTGGCCGGCGCTTTGCACCACGGCACGGCTGGGCGTGGATTCGCCCCCCATGAACAGCGAAATGCCGACGATTCCCTCGAAGCCGACAACCGCGATTTCGGCCGAAGCGCCGTTTTCCATCACGTACAGCAAAGAGACGATGGCCGAGGTCGGAAAGTACACATGGCTGAGGGTGGAGCCCGCTTCGTACAAAACCTCGCCCAGCGGCATGTCGACCGCTTCGAGCGCAGGCAGCCACCGTTCCCACTCTGCGTCGGGCAAAGCAGCGAGCAAGTGGTTCTTTTTGGCGTCGTCGGCGGCGGTCATGACACTCCGGGGCGGACTGGCATCGACGCCCGCCGTGGCAGCGCGTTTGCGCAGCTCCTACAAATATAGTCAACAAGGAAAACACTTTCAAGGATACGCATTCGGCCGCGGGCAGTTTGTGCGTTAGCGCACACAGGTGCCAGCAACTGACTTGGCGCTCGAGGCTGCGAACCGCCCGAAGCTCCTGAGCTCGGTGCGCTGCCGCACAGACGGCTGCGTTCTGACCCGAGTAGATTCAAGTCTCGTTCAGGGTCAGGGCAACACTCCAATCCAATGGCATGACCAGCGCGTTTGGGTCTGTGTGCTCGGCAGTACTGGCGTCCAGTTCGCGGCTGCGCCATAAAATCTGGAACAGCGCGATGAAGCAAGCCCACAACACACAGCGCCTGACCCACCGGACCCGACTCGACAACGGCAAAAATCGATGTCGCGTTGGGACAGTGGCAACGGCAACGAGGGAGATGCGGTGCCCAAGTTGACGGATGCCGAACTGGTGCAGCTTCGCATTCGCGTGATCGCGCTCGAAAACCTGGTCATTGCCTTGTTGGCGGAGTTGTCGGGTGACCAACGTGCACGGGCCTGCGACATGGCCTCTTACATCTCGCCAAGACCAGGCTTCACCCCGCACCCGCTGACCATTCACGCGGCAGGCCAGATGGTCCATTTGGTGGAGCGATCGGGTCACTTCAGGCCGATCACGCCGGACTGAAGGCGACCTCTGAACCCAGGCGCGAGGCACTGCGCGAAACTGCAGTTCAGCATTGACATTCGGTTTCAAAATGCGGAAATTTGCGGCCATTTCCTACACACAGCGCCGCCGCTTACCGACTTTAATCGAGCTTGTGCTCGCCTACTCTGTGTGCATGGACCGGCCGGGCCGGCATACGTCTCAACACCCACTGGTTTAAGGAGCTAAACATATGAACGCATCGAAAATCCTCACATCCGCAGTTGTGGTCGCCGCGACCGCAGGCGTGATCGGCTTTGCCAGCGCGCAAACCGCCACCGGCAACGCGCCCGGCACGACCACCATCCCGCCAACGCAGGCCCAGCCGACGATAGTCGTTCCGTCTCTGCCCACCGACCCGACGCTGCAACCCCTGCCCAGCCCCGCCGTCAGCGGCACGGCCGGCACCAGTGCGACCAATAGCGGCTCGACCGACAGTGCCAGCACCCCCACCAACTCCACCAACACCGGCAACATCAGTACCGACAGCACAAGCGGCACCACTGGCACCATGAATAAGGACGCCGCAGCAACGTCCAACAGCCGCTCTACCCGTGCAACGGGAAGTTCGTCCAACGACGCCGGCACGATGCGCACCGAGCGCGCACCCAAAGCCGACCGCAATTGACGGGCAAACAATCTCATCGCGCGTAGCTTGCCGTCGGTACAGGTTCGTCCTGGCGGCGGCATTCTTCATTTTTTACTCAAGCGCGGTGATGACCAGCGTTTGGAAGGGGGATCGAGTGTCGGATCGCAAAGCGGTTGTTCAGACATCCGGCATGCGCCAGAGGACGCACCGCAACTTGTTCGCGGCTTGTGCCGTTCTGGTGATGACGCTACCGATCACGGTGGGATGCGGTGCCGTGCGTTCGCCAGCGCCGATCGCTCTGGCCCACGCCGCCTATGGCAACCAAGTTGTCTCGGCCGACGCACGCCTGCTGGCTGATTGGGTGGCGGCTTCGCGCGACAACGCAACCGCTGAGTTTGTGATCGTCGACAAGAAAGACGCCAGGATTTACGTGTTCGATGCCCGGGCGCGCCTGCTGGCCTCGACCCCCGTGCTGTTGGGCGGAGCGCAAGGCGATGACTCGGTGCCGGGCATTGGCTCGCGTCCTGTGGCCGAAGTGAGGCCCGAGGAGAGGACGACCCCTGCCGGGCGCTTCTTGGCCGAGAGCGGTCGCAACGCGGGCGGCGAAGAGGTGGTATGGGTCGACTACGACGCTGCCGTTTCGATGCACCGCGTTCGCGCCACCAACCCGAAAGAGCGCCGCCTGGAGCGGCTGGCAACGCCAACCCCCGACGACAACCGCATTTCGTACGGGTGCATCAATGTGCCTGTCGCCTTTTTCGACACCTTCATACAGCCCGCTTTCGCCGGCCACCCTGCGTTGGTCTACGTGCTGCCCGAAGTCAAATCACTGGAACAGGTGTTCGGTGTGCACGACGTAGCTGCGACGCGGCTTCGACTGAGCGGCTCTATGGTGCCCGGGACGGGGATCGAACCCGTACGCCCTCTTTCGAGAAGCGGCGGATTTTAAGTCCGCTGTGTCTACCAGCTTCACCACCCGGGCGAACGGATGGATTATTCAGCACGCGACGCAAACCATTGCGCGCAATGCGATCAGCAGAGGACCAAAAACAAAGGCTTTGCGCTGCGGCGAGGCCCTGATTTTTTGGAGGCGCGACCCGGAGTCGAACCGGGCTGACCGGATTTGCAATCCGGGGCATAACCGCTTTGCTATCGCGCCACTGAATGCCAAGTTGCTCTTCGCAAGTGCACTCATTTTGACAAAAAAGGGAAGCCTGGGCTTCCCTTTTCATGTAATTTGGAGCGGGAGAAGAGTCTCGAACTCTCGACCTCAACCTTGGCAAGGTTGCGCTCTACCAACTGAGCTACTCCCGCAATTCTCGTACAGCTTGAACACCAACGAAGCCCTGATTATAGATTGAACACCGCGCCTATTGCAAGGCTGGCGCATCGTCTGCAGTCAGGGAAATCGGCACTCGCTGTCAATGCGTCAACAGGTCGGTGACCACTGCCGCGACTGGCGCTACAACGTCGGCCTTGACCTCGACTTTCGCGGGCTCTTCATCCGGCAGCGCTTCCGGCATGCGCTCCAGGGCGATCTCGAGCACACGGTCGATCCACTTGACCGGGATGATCTCCAAATGGTTCTTCACATTCTCGGGAATGTCCTGCAAATCCTTCGCGTTCTCTTCCGGAATGATCACCGTCTTGATACCGCCTCGGTGCGCGGCCAGCAGCTTTTCTTTCAGACCGCCGATGCCGGTGACTTCACCGCGCAAGGTGATCTCACCCGTCATCGCCACATCAGCCCGCACCGGAATGCCCGTCATGGCTGAAACGAACGCTGTCGTCATCGCGGCGCCGGCGCTGGGGCCGTCTTTGGGCGTCGCACCATCGGGCACGTGAATGTGAATGTCACGTTTCTCGAACAGTTCGTCCTTGATGCCCAAGCGGCGCGCGCGGCTGCGAACCACCGAGCGAGCCGCTTCCACCGACTCCTTCATCACGTCGCCCAGCGAACCCGTGCGAATGATGACGCCCTTGCCCGGCATCATGGCCGACTCGATCGTGAGCAGGTCACCACCCACTTCGGTCCATGCCAGACCGACCACTTGCCCGACCTGATTTTGCTTTTCGGCCTGGCCGTAGTTGTACTTGCGCACGCCCAGAAAGTCGTTCAGGTTTTCTTCGGTGACGACCACTTTTTCGGTGTACTGCTTGAGCTGTACGCCCTTGACGACCTTGCGGCAGATTTTGGAAATCTCGCGTTCCAGTGAACGCACGCCGGCCTCGCGGGTGTAGTAGCGGATGATGCCGCGCAGCGCCGATTCGGTGACTTCGACTTCGGCGTCCTGCACGCCGTTGTTCTTGGCCTGCTTGGGCAACAAATAGCGCTGAGCGATGTTGAGCTTCTCGTCCTCTGTGTAACCTGACAAACGAATCACTTCCATGCGGTCGAGCAAAGCCGGAGGAATGTTCATCGAGTTCGAGGTCGCGATGAACATCGTGTCGCTCAGGTCGAAATCGACTTCGACATAGTGATCGCTGAACGTGTGGTTCTGCTCCGGGTCCAGCACTTCCAGCAGCGCGCTCGACGGGTCGCCCCGAAAGTCCATGCCCAACTTGTCGATCTCATCGAGCAGAAACAGTGGGTTGCGTGTACCGATCTTGCTCAGGCTTTGCAGCACCTTGCCAGGCATCGAGCCGATGTAGGTGCGACGGTGCCCGCGGATCTCGGCCTCGTCACGCACGCCGCCCAGGGCCATGCGAACGAACTTGCGACCGGTGGCGCGCGCTACGCTCTGGCCCAGCGAAGTCTTGCCCACGCCCGGGGGACCAACCAGGCACAAGATAGGCGCCTTGACCTTGTCGACACGCTGCTGCACCGCAAGGTACTCAAGGATGCGTTCCTTGAC
>JAYVCL010000475.1:0-6092 GCA_043749975.1 Burkholderiales bacterium | reverse complement strand
CGGGTGCTGCGCAGCACCTGCACACCAGCGGCTTGCGCGGCGAGCAGCGCGGCTTCCAAGTCTTGGTGCACCGAGCCGTTGCCGGTGGCAGCCACCACCAAGCCGCTCGCCCCTGATGCACACAAGGCCGACACGACAACGCCGCCAGCTCCGGCATGGCTGGTCACGATGTGAACCTGCGGCCAGTCGGCGACGTCGGCGGGCAACAGGGCTGGCGAGAACCCGGGCTCATCTGGCGGCCAGGCACGCAAGCGGCGCACGCTGCCTTCTTCGATGCGCGCCAGCGGCCCGCTGTCGCCCGAACTGAACGCATCCAGCCGATACGGATGCACCTTGCGCACCTCGCGTGCGCCATGCACCGTGCCGGCGAGCACCGCCATCACGCCGCGCGCGCCTGCCACCTGCGCGAGCCGCACCGCATCGAGCAGGTTCTGCGGGCCATCCGCCTGAAGCGAGGTGGCGGGTCGCATGGCGGCAGTCAACACCACCGGCTTTGACGGGTTGAGAACCCGGTGCAAAAAGTAGGCCGTTTCTTCCAGCGTGTCGGTGCCATGCGTGATGACGACCCCGGCGACTTCCGCCCGCGCCAGATGGTGCGCGCAGCGTTGTGCCAGCACGCGCCACACCGCAAAGCCCATGTCCTTGCTGTCGATCTGCGCGACCTGCTCGGTTTCGATTGGCAGCGCCGCCAATGCCGGCGCGGCACGCACCAGATCGGCCACGCCCAACTGCGCTGCGGTGTAGCCCAGGTTGTCCGATGCATCGGATGAGGTGCCGGCGATGGTGCCGCCAGTGCCGAGGATGACGACAGTTTTGCTTTGCATTTTTCTCGAAGCTGGATGAAACTACAGGTACTGGATAAATGCTCAGTCGCCGGCACAACAAGGTTGAGTCGTGCGGTCGCCACACCGAACCCACCGAGGACCCCCGTGATCGAAGCTCCCAAACTCACCGACCGCCAGCAGCAGATTCTCGATTTGGTACAGAGCGCCATCGAGCGCACCGGCGCCCCGCCCACGCGTGCCGAGATCGCCACCGAACTCGGCTTCAAATCGGCCAATGCCGCTGAAGAACACTTGCAGGCACTGGCCCGAAAAGGCGTGATCGAACTGGTGGGTGGTACTTCTCGCGGTATCCGTTTGAAGTCTGACACATTGCGTGCGCTCAACCTCATGCGCGGCAAGCAGTACAGCCTGCCCTTGCCCAGTCTGGCGCAACTCGCACTGCCGCTGGTGGGCCGCGTGGCGGCGGGCAGCCCGATCCTGGCGCAAGAACACATCGATCAAACCTATCTGATGGAAGCCAGCCTGTTCGCGCGCCGGCCCGACTACCTGCTGAAGGTGCGCGGCATGAGCATGCGCGATGTCGGCATCATCGACGGCGACCTGCTGGCAGTACAAAAATCGAAGGAAGCCAAGAACGGCCAGATCGTGGTGGCGCGGCTTGGCGACGATGTGACTGTCAAGCGCTTCAAGCGCACCCGCAACAGCATCGAACTGATCCCGGAAAACCCCGATTTCAAGACCATCGTGGTGCCGTTCGGCGATGTCGACTTCGAGATCGAGGGGCTGGCGGTGGGGCTGATCCGCAACAACATGCTGATGTGAGCGTGTGCGCCTTGAACGTCTCCCTCCGCAAAGCCAGCGCGGCTGATTCAGAGCCGATTGCCGAGGTCTTGCTCGCCTCGCACAAGGCTTTTTTGGCGTTCGCTCCGGGCCCGTACTCCGACGAGGAGGTGCGCGATTGGGTACGCGACGTTTTGCTTCCTTCCGAAGCGGTGACGGTCGCCGTTGCGCAAAGCAGCGTGGTTGGGGTTCTGGCGGTGAAGCGGGTCGACGGCATGAGCTGGGTCACGCAGCTCTTTCTGCATCCCTCCCACGTGGGCTTGGGCATTGGCTCAACGCTTCTCGCGCATGCTGTCGCAAGATTGCCACTTCCCATCCGGCTGTACACGTTCCAACAAAACTCCGGCGCGCGCCGTTTCTATGAGCGCAATGGCTTTTCTGCCATTCAGTTCACCGACGGCAGTACAAATCTGGAGCGCAGCCCTGATGTCCTCTACGAGATGTCGACGCACCCATGAGCAATTCAACGAACGCGAGAAAGGCGATTGTTTGTGCTGACTGCCGCACCCTCGAACAGCTTCCCAACATCGGCCCTGCCTTGGCTGCCGACCTGCGACTGATCGGGATTCAGGAACCCGCGCAATTGCGCGGCAAAGACGCCTTCATGCTGTACCAGCGCCTGTGTGCGGTCACCCACAAGCGCCACGACCCCTGCGTGCTCGACACCTTCATGGCCGCCACCGATTTCATGGGCGGTGCACCCGCAGCCCCGTGGTGGAAGTACACGGCGCAGCGAAAGATGTTGTTGAAGGTAGCCCCCACGTCGCTCTCGCTCCTGCCCCCCGAGGGGGCGCCAACCCAGCAGCCGGGAGACCCGGCCACGGTTGTTGCTTGACCTAAATCAGAGCGGCCTGCTGGGCGCAACGTCTGAGGGCGCCGCGTTCAGGCTGAAGCAGCCGGCCGACTCACTTCTGCGGCGTCAGCACCAAGATGGTTTGCGCTGCGCCGCCCCACACCGGCACGTATTCCACCTTGGCCCAGGGCTCGACGAAGCTGCGGTACAGCGGCGAGAACGGAATGCCGGATTGGCCGCTCGAATGCATGAAGCGCGACTTCGACCGATCGCCCAGGTCGTACAGCGCGCGCAAGCTGGGGCCGTGTTCGTCCAGGTACAACTCGCCCGTGCTGCTGTCGGGTTTCAAACCCACGCGCGACACGTTGACGGTGTAGGTGTCGCCGCCCACCGGCGTGCGCAACTCGAACCACCTGGCCAGCGGCTTCACCTTGCTGAACGGCCGGTGCTCGGAGCGGGCGACATGCGCTGCGCCCCATTGCCACTTCGACACGTCGCTGCCGTGGGCGGCCTGCAACTCGTCCAGCGCTCGGGTGAACGCAATGTCGATTTGCTGTGCGCAGGTTTCAACCGCAGGCGTGGTCTTGTCGTCGCACCACCACGCGTCGTCGCGCTCAAGCACGCCTTCCAGTGCATCGCGGTAGCTGCGACCGCCCACGGTGCGCTCCCACAGCGCGGGCCCCAACTCGTCGGCAAACACGGCTTGGGTCAGGTGGCGCACCCAGGCCGTGAAGATCAATGGCGCGGCCTGGTCGGCGGCCATGGTGCCGTCGAAGGCGACCAGTTGCGCCTGCGCGCTGGCGGCCAGCGGGTGTGTCGACTTCGCCTTCAACGCAAACGGCAGCAAGCGCCGGGTCGCCAGCGACAACACATCGGACTGCATCTCGCGCAGGCTGTCCAGGCTGTGCTTGGGCTTGGCATTCAGCAGTTGTTCGATGCGCTGCATGCGGTACGGCACGGCCCATTCGTTGGTGATGTAGTGCGGGTAGTCCAGCGCGTGGATGCGCTGGTTGGCGCTGGCGATCCAGCCGCGCTCGGGGTCGGTTTCGCGCGGGGTTTGCGCTGCGTCCACGAAGCCGTCCCAGTCGTAGCGCGCATCCCAGCCCGGCGACGGCACCTGGCCCTTCAAGTCGTTTTCGGGTTTGCGCAGCGGCACCCGGCCGGCTGACACCATGCCGATGTGCCCGGCGCGGTCGGCCACCACCATGTTCTGCATCGGTGCCACGTAACCCGCCGATGCGGTGATGAACTCGGCCACCGAGGTCGCTTGGCTGAAGGCCAGGCCGGCGTCCAGCGTGCTCGGGTCGGGGTCCAGCGCCGTCCAGCGCAGGGCCAAGGCATAGGTCGGCTTGGTCTTGGGCCCGATCAGCCCTTCGTAGGCGTTGCCGGCATCCGAGAGCACCGGGCCGTGGCGGGTGGTGCGAAGCGTGACCCTCTGGTCGGCCTGGCCCTTGACCTTGATGACCTCGTTGAACGTCTCGAAGCGGGCCCAGCCACCGGGCGTCTGGTACTGGTCGGGTGCATCGGGGCGCAGACGTTCCAGGTACACATCCTGCACGTCGGGTCCGGTGTTGGTGAAGCCCCAGGCGATGTCTTCGTTTTGTCCCAGCACCACGAACGGCAACGCCGGCATGGTCGCTCCGGCCACCTTCAGGCCGGGTGCCTCCAGCCGTGCGAAGTACCACAGCGCGGGCGCGCTGAGTTTGAGGTGCGGGTCATTCGCGAGCAGCGGCATGCCGGTGTCGGTGTGTGACCCGTGCAGCACCCAGTCGTTGGAACCGATGCCCTCCACTCCAGACTCGGGCGCAAACCGAAGCGCCTGCTGGCCCAGCCGCCCGTCCACATTCAGTTGCCGGTACAGCGCGGCGTAGTCGGTGTCGATCAGAGGCTTGTCGCCGGGGTAAGGCGGCAGCAGCTCGTTGATGCGGGCCACCGGCAGCTTCAGCGCCAGCCGCATGCGCAGCAGTTCGGTGCCCCAGTTGCCGCCCAGGTCCCAGGCCATCATGATGGCCCAGGCCATGCTGTCTTGCGGGGTCCAGGGTTCGGGCTGCAGGCCCAGCACCAGGAACTCGGGTGGGCGCGCCTGCATGGCGCTTTGAATGAAGGCGTTGATGCCTGCGGTATAGGCCGTGACCGCCGCCCGTGCCTGCGGGCTGGCCCGCGCCCACTGCGCGGTGGCCGCCCGCTTGACGCCCAGGGCGCGCAGGAACCTGTCGGTTTCAAGCGCTGCTTCGCCGAAGGCTTCGGCCAGACGGCCCGAGCCGATGCGACGGTGCGTTTCAAGTTGCCACAAACGGTCTTGCGCGTGCACGAAGCCGAGCCCGAACATGGCGTCGCTGGCCGACGCGGCCTTGATGGTGGGAATGCCTTGCACATCGCGCTCGATGCGGATCTCATCGTTCAGGCCCGCCAGTCGAATCACACCTTCGGTCTGCGGCAGCGCCTGGCGGCTGTAGACCCACAGCGCCACGGCAAGCAACACCAGCAGCAGCACAAGTAACCCCACACCACGGCACAGCCATCTCATTGTTCGCGTCTCCATCGACGGTCTCAGCCGCACAGCCTATCGCTGCGGCCTGCGCCGCGCATCGGGGCTTGTGCTGCGTCTTCCCCGACAGCGGCGACGACACGGTTTTCGCGCCGCTTTGAATTGATAGCCCGTCGACCGGGCAGCACGGCCGAGCCGGCCACTGTTCAGGCCACGTCGGTGTCGTGGCCTTGGCCCGTCGGCACAGGCAGCTCGTCAGCGTTCGCCGCGACGATCATCGCGCGCGCCACGCCGCGCAAGATCTGCACTTCTTCCAGCGTCAATGCGCTGCGGTTGAACAACTGGTTCAACCTGGGCATCAGCTTGCGCGGTGCCTGCGGGTCGAGAAAGCCGATGCGCTGCAGCGCGTCCTGCCAGTGGTCCAACAGGCCCTGCACAGCCAAGCCGTCGGCCAGGGTCGGGTCTGCCGTGCGCGCCGCCACATTGAAGCCACCCAGCGCCTGCCGCCAGTCGTAGGCCAGCAATTGGACCGCCTGCGCCAGGTTGAGCGAGCCGTAGTCCGGGTCGGTCGGAATGCTGATGCAGGCGTGGCAGCGGTACACGTCTTCGTTGCTCATGCCGAAGCGCTCGCTGCCGAACACGAAAGCGACGCGGTGCGCCGTCGCGCTCAAGCTGTCGAACAGCGCCCGCGGCGCGTGCGTGGGCGGCCCGAAATCGCGCGGCGTCATCGCGGTGGCGCAGGCGAAGGTGATGCCGTCCAGTGCCTCGCTCAGGGTGTCCACCACACGTGCGTTGTCGAGAATGTCCAGCGCGCCGCTGGCCAGCGAAATGGCGTCCGCCTTGCGCTGCACGTTCGGGTAACGCGGCGCCACCAGCACCAGGTCGGAAAAGCCCATCACCTTCATCGCGCGCGCCGTTGAACCCACGTTGCCGGGGTGGCTGGTGCCCAGCAAGATGAAGCGAGTGGAGTCGGCAACGCGAGCGGCCAGGCGGTTCGGCGGAGTGGGTGATTCGGGCATCTGGCGGCGGGTAAAATCATGATTATCGGCACCCTCGCGGTGCTTCGCTCTTTCCCTCTGTCAAGCCGGTTCTCACTCCTTCAGGTTGCCCCATGTCGCAAGCGCTGCACCCCATGCTCAACGTCGCCGTCAAGGCGGCCCGCGCCGCAGGTTCCCTCATCAACCGG
>JAYVCL010000474.1:0-4470 GCA_043749975.1 Burkholderiales bacterium | reverse complement strand
GCCAGAAATTCAAATCGTGGACACCCATGAATCGCTCGAAACCCACTCCAGCATTGGCTTTGCGGCTGGCTGACTTCAAATTAACCGGACACTACTGATTTGCACATTCACCTTAAAAACGAAGCTCTTATCGAGCATGCACGTTCGGGTCGGCATGGTTTTCAACGCTCGAAGCCGCCACACTCCGAGAGTGGAAACTGAAGCCGACACACAAGCAAAGTGCGACGGGTTCGTGCAATTTATACGACGAACCAACCGCATCCCGCCGCATGCCTTCTTCGTCGTCAGCGCCATGTTCCACTATCTGGGCCCATCGTTCGCGGTGCTGCTATTCGTTCACGTCGAGCCGCTCGGCGTAGATTGGTTGCGAATCGCCACCGCCGCAATTGTGTTCGCGCTGTGGAGGCGGCCATGGCGCTACTGGCTGCAACTCTGCGCCAACGACCGCTGGACCGTGGTCGGCCTCGGTTTGGTCCTCGCGGCCATGAATGTGCTGTTTTATCTCGCCATCGCCCGCCTGCCGCTGAGCACGGTTGGGGCGATTGAATTCCTGGGCCCCATCGGGCTCGCGGCATTCGGGTTACGGACCGGCCGCAACCTGCTGGCCTTGGGACTCGCCGTCTTTGGCGTGTACGTGCTGACCGACGTGCGGCTGGAAGGAGAGCCCGCCGGTTATGCCTTCGCGTTTGCCAACTGCGCGCTGTTCTTGCTCTACCTGATGCTCGGGCACCGCATCGCCAAGGATGGTGGCGCGGACGGTATCGACCGCTTGGGCGCGGCGATGATCATCGCCATGCTGGTGGCACTGCCCGTGGGCGTACGCGACGCCATGCCAGCCTTCGCTAGCGCGTCGCTGCTGCTGGCGGCGATTGCCGTCGGCATCGCCTCATCTGTGATCCCGTACGTCGCCGATCAACTTGCGATGGCGAGGCTACCGCGCGCCAGCTTCGCGCTGTTGCTGTCGCTCCTGCCTGCGACTGCGACGCTGATCGGCTTCATCGTGCTGAATCAGGTTCCCACGTCGCTGGAAATCATCGGCATCGGGTTGGTGATTGCAGGCGTTGCATTGCACCAAGCGAAGGCTGCGTAAGAATTCGCTGTCCTCGCACGCGCGCGCTGACGCGACCCGTTCCTCCGCAAAGATCGCATCGATCGTCGGCTTGCCGGCGATGGGGGGGAAGTCGGGAGCGACACAGATCGATCCTCAAAGCGCAAGCATCGGCTGCGGCCTGAAGCGCCTGGAGGCGAGCACATCGGCGCCTCACCGGGCGACCGGCTTCATCTCCTGGCAACCCGCGTCCGCTCGAGGACGTTCAACGGACTGAAGAACACACCGACGGGGCAGAGCCTCGGCGTAGCCGCAGCGGCTGCGGTGCGCCTCAGCGCTGTTTGCCCAGGTCCAGCGTCCAGTAAGTCCGGTAGGTGCTGGTCGACGATGCGACGCAGGCCAGTGCCGCATCCTTGAAGTTCGGATTCATCAGATTCGCGCAGTGACCGTCGCTGGCCATCCAGCCGTCGATCACGGCGTTCACGGTCGGGTAACCGGCTGCAATGTTCTCACCGATGGTGCTCCAGACATAGCCGGTCGCGTTGATGCGGTCGGCCATCGTGCGGCCGTCCGGGCTGGTGTGCGAAAAGTAGTTCCGGGTCGCCATGTCCTGCGAGTGACCGGTTGCGGCCTGCAGGAGGTTGCTGTTCACCACGACGGGCGGCGCGGGCGCGAACTGGCCTCGCGTGCGGCAACTCGCTCCGGTGGCTCGGTATTGGTTGATGCGTGCCAGGGCGCTCGCCTGAAAATTGGGCAGGCCGCAGGTGGCGGCGGTGGCTTGCGCAGAGGGCACGGGTGCCGGGGCAGGCACGGGCGTCGGGGAAGGTCTCCTGAAGCGCAGCGCCTCAGCGTGGATGAGTTCGCTGCCCGGCGCCACTTCCAAGGCCACCGCGTCCGGCATCGCGGCCACGTCGGTGGCTTGGCCGGTCGGGGCACCGGGCACGTCGCTTCCTCCACCACCGCAACCGGCAGCGAGAAGTGCCGTCGTCAGGCCCGCCAACAAAGGCCGGCACGCCCGGGTCGAGATCAGTGTCTGTTTGATGTGTTTTGTCATGCCGTCGATCGTAGCGAGGGCTGCGGTCGCTGGCGGTGAGCGATGGTCAGTGCGTGTAAGTGCGCTTGCGTTGTTGCAGCGAATCGTGCTGCGGCTTTCGCCCTCACGCCAGCGGCTGCACCGCCAGCCGCCCACGCGCCTCAAGCAGCGTCGTCGACAGCAAACTGGCTGCCGCGTAAATCGCGTCGATGGTCGGTGTCGGCGTGCCGGTGATGCGGCCCAGCTCGATCACGCTGCCGACCAGCGCGTCGAGTTCCAGCGCGCGGCCGTGCTCCACGTCTTGCAGCATCGAGGTCTTGTGCGCACCCACCGCTTCGGCACCGGCCATGCGCTGGTCGAGCGTGATCTTGAAGATGACGCCCAGCGCCTCGGCCACGGCTTGACCTTCGCGCATCATCTTCGCCGCCAGCTCGCGCGACGGCGGGTGCCGGCAGATGTCTTGCAGCGTGGCATGGGTCAACGCGCTGATCGGGTTGAAGCTCAGGTTGCCCCACAGCTTGACCCAGATCTCGGCCCGAATGTCTTTGGAAACCGGCGACTTGAAGCCGGCGCGCATCATGGCCTGCGACAGTGCCTCGACGCGCGGGCTGCGCGTGCCGTTGGGCTCGCCCAGGGTAAAGCGGTTGCCTTCGATGACGCGCACCACGCCGGGCTCGACCAGTTCGGCCGCCGGGTAGACCACGCTGCCGATCACGCGCTCGGGCTCGATGTGCGAGGCGATCACGCCGCCCGGGTCGACGCTGTCGAGCTGGCGGCCTTCGTACGGCCCGGCCAGCTTGTGGAAGTACCACCACGGCACGCCGTTGAGCATGCTGACGACCATGGTGTGGGGGCCGAACAGCGCGCGCAAGCCGGGCAGCACGTCACGCACCTGGTGCGCCTTCAAGGTCAGCAGCACGGCGTCTTGCACGCCGGCATCCGCCATGTTCTGCACCGCGCGCACCTTGGCCGCACGTTGCTCGCTGCCGTCTTCGAGCCGCAAGCGAAAACCGTTCGCGTTGATGGCCGCGAGGTTCTTGTTGCGCGCGATGAAGGTGACGTCTTCACCCGCCAGCGCCAGCTTCGCACCCAGATAGCCGCCGATCGCGCCGGCACCGACGATCGCGATCTTCATGCTTCCCCGCCGGCACCGACGATCGCGATCTTCATGGGGCGACTCCGGAGATCCCTCGTGACTTGAGCCATCGGTACCGCGCCAGCATGGCACCGAGCAGCGGCCACAGCAACAGCACGATGGCCAGGCCGGCGATGCTGCCCACCAGCGGGTTCGACCAGAAGATCGACAGCGCACCCTGCGACAGCAGCATCGACTGGCGGAAGCTGGCCTCGGCCATGTCGCCCAGCACCAGGGCCAGCACCAGCGGCGCGAGCGGGTACTTGAGCTTCTTGAACAGGTAGCCGGCCCCACCGAAGACCAGCATCATCCAGACGTCGAACATCGCGCTGTGCACGGTGTAGGCGCCGATGGCGCAGATGACGATGATGATGGGCGCGATGACCGAAAACGGAATGCGCAACATCGCGGCCCAGAACGGCACCGTGGTCAGCACCACGATCAGCCCGACGATGTTGCCGAGGTACATCGAGGCGATCAGGCCCCAGACGAATTCCTTGTGCTCGACGAACAGCATCGGACCCGGCTGCAAGCCCCAGATCAACAGGCCGCCCAGCAGCACCGCTGCGGTGGGTGAGCCCGGGATGCCCAGCGTCAGCATCGGCAGCAGCGCGGCGGTGCCAGCCGCATGCGCGGCGGTTTCAGGCGCGACCACGCCTTCGATGTTGCCTTTGCCGAAAGACTGCGGGTCTTTCGACATGCGCCGCGCAATGCCGTAGCTCATGAACGACGCCGGCGTGGCACCGCCCGGCGTGATGCCCATCCAGCAGCCCACGGCCACCGAGCGCAAAAACGTTCTCCAGTAGCGCAGCAGTTCGGCCCAGGTTTGCACCACCACCTTGAAGTTGATCTTCGCGCTCTTGCCTTTGAACGCCAGGCCTTCTTCCATCGTCAGCAAGATTTCGCCGATGCCGAACAGGCCGATCACCGCGATCAGGAAGTCGAAGCCTTTCAGCAGCACCGGCATGCCGTAGGTCATGCGCAACTGGCCGGTCACGGTGTCCATGCCGACCGCCGCCAGCGCGAAGCCGAGCATCATCGAAGCCAGTGTTTTGGGCACCGGCTCCTTGCTCATGCCGACGAAGCTGCAGAAGGTGAGCAACTGCACCGCGAAGAATTCAGGCGGGCCGAACTTGAGCGCGAAGCGAGCCAGCAATGGCGCCAAAAACGTGATCAGCAGCACCGCGAACAAGGCGCCGACGAAGGACGACGTGAAAGCGGCGGTTAGCGCCTGCGCGGCCTTGCCTTGCTGGG
>JAYVCL010000473.1:0-5487 GCA_043749975.1 Burkholderiales bacterium | reverse complement strand
TGCCGATGCGCTGCTGTTTCTGCACGACCTCACGCGGCTGGGCCAGCCGGAGCACGATGCGGCCGACGCCGACATCGCGCGCCGCCTGCCGCCGGCCTTGCTCAGGGGTGAGCGCCTGTTGCATGTGTTCAACAAAGTCGATGCGATGCCGTCCCCCGGGGCAGCACCGGCGGTCGGCGGGCTCGCTATCTCGGCCACAACCGGCGCGGGCTTGCAGGCCTTGCGCCGCAGCCTGTTGGAGCGCGCCGGCTGGCACGCCAGCCCCGAGGGGGTTTTCATCGCCCGCACACGCCATGTTCAGGCGCTGCACCGCACCCGGGCGCACCTGGCCAGCGCGGCAGCGCAACTGGCCCCCGCCATGCCCGCGCTCGAGCTGCTTGCCGAAGACCTGCGGCTGGCTCAGCACGCACTGGGCGACATCACCGGCGAATTCACCGCCGACGATTTGCTGGGTGAAATTTTCAGCCGGTTCTGCATCGGCAAGTGAGCTTGCGGGCCCGGGCCAGCGCCCGCCTCAGGCAGCAGACGAACGGACGCTGCCCGCTGACCGGCGGCGCGGTGGGCCCCGCTTCACGGTTGTGGCCCCGCAAGCCGCAGCCGATAATCAATTGCATCGGGTGCTGCCGCTGCGGTCAAGGCGCACACCCACACCGCCTCGGAGAAACGATGCAACTCGACGACCTGGTGCAGGCGATACAGACGCTGAATGCCGAAGACGCCTTTCGCGCCCGGCTCACACCCGAGCAATGGAAGGCGGTGGCACCGTACCTGACCCGGCACGACATTCGCGCCGGCGATCTGCTCATCAAGCAGGGCGACACCGACCGCACCCTGTACTTCCTGAGCCAGGGCTCGCTGCAAGTGTTCGTTACTGGCGGCCCGCCGGGAAGCCATCGCATCGCCATCCTGCGGCCGGGGTCCGCGGTGGGCGAGCCCGGCTTGTTCGGCGACGGGCCGCGCATGGCCAACGTCGAGGCGATGACGCCCTGCGTGGTGTGGGCTCTGCGCGGGTCGCGGCTGGACGAAATGTCGCAACGCTCGCCGGGCCTGGCGCTGGAGTTGCTGCGCGCGGCCGGTGGGGTGATGGCGATGCGCATGCGCGCCAACCTGCTCAAGCAGGTGCCCTTCAGTTGATCGTGGAAGTCGCCTGAGTTCAGCGTTGTGCTGCGGCTGCGAAACGACCTGCGCTGACGCGGCGGTTCGATCGGGCGTTAGCCGCGCCCCAGCAGCCTGGCCTCGGCCAGCGCCAGGGCCTCGGGCAAGCCGGACAGCACCAGCGTGTCGCCTGCGGCGAGCAAGAGGGCGTCGTCGGGCTTGTTGACGCCGCCCGCGGCGCGGCGCAGCGACACCACCGTGGCGCCCACCGCATGCAGGGCCAGGTCGCCCAGCTTTTTGCCCAGGCAGGCGCAGGCCGGGGGCAGGCTGACACTGAGCAATCGCGCGTGCTGAAGCTCGTCGGCCGTGTCGTCGTCGGCCCCGTGAAAATAGCCGCGCAGCAGGCCGTAGCGTGCGTCGCGCTGGTCTTGCACGACGCGGATCACGCGCCGCATCGGCACCCCCACCAGCGCCAGCGCGTGGCTGGCCAGCATCAATGAACCCTCGATGGCTTCGGGCACCACCTCGGTGGCACCCGCCGCGCGCAGCCGTTCGAGGTCGCTGTCGTCCAGCGTGCGCACGATCACCGGCACCTGCGGCGCATGCTCGCGCACCAACTGCAAGATCTTCAGCGCCGACGCGGTGTCGTGGTAGCTAACCACCACCGCACTGGCGCGCGCCAGACCGGCGGCCATCAGGCTTTGCAGCCGTGCCGCGTCGCCGAACACCACGCTCTGGCCGGCGGCCGTGGCCTGGCGCACGCGGTCCGGGTCGAGGTCGAGCGCCATGTACTGAATGCGCTCGCCTTCCAGCAGCCGGGCCAGGTTCTGGCCGCTGCGGCCATAGCCGGCGATGATGACGTGGGCCTGCGCGTTGATCGAGCGCTTGGCAATTTTCGTCATCGCCACCGACTGCATCATCCAGTCGCTTGAACTCAGGCGCATCACGATGCGGTTGCTGTAGAGCACGAGAAACGGCGTCGCCAGCATGCTCAGCACCATGCTGGCCAGCACCGGGCTTTGCAGCGAGGCGGGCAGCAGTTTTTGCTGCATCGCCAGGGTCAGCAGCACGAAGCCGAACTCGCCCGCCTGCGCCAGATATAGCCCGGTGCGAAGGGCCACGCCAGTGGCGGCGCCGAACCACTTGGCCAGCGCCGTGACGAGCGCAAACTTGAACAGCACCGGCAGCACCGTCATCAGCAGCACCAGCGGCCACTGCCGCCACACGGCATCGGCGTCCAGCTTCATGCCGATGGTGATGAAAAACAGCCCCAGCAGCACGTCGTGAAAAGGCCGGATGTCGGTTTCGACCTGGTGCTTGTATTCGGTCTCGGCGATCAGCATGCCGGCCACGAAGGCACCCAGCGCCAGCGACAGGCCGGCGGCTTCGGTCAGGTAGGCCAGGCCGAGGGTGACCAGCAGCAGGTTGAGCACGAACAGCTCTTCGCTCTTGCGCCGCGCCACGATCGTCAGCCACCAGCGCATCACCCGCTGGCCGCCGACCAGCAGCAGGGTCAGCAGCAGCGCCGCCTTCAAACCGGCCAGCCCCAGTGCCGTGGCCATGCGTTCGGGGGCCGAGCCCAGCGCCGGTATCAGCACCAGCAAGGGCACCACGGCCAGGTCTTGAAACAGCAGCACGCCCATCACGCGGCGGCCATGTTCGCTTTCCAGTTCCAGCCGTTCGGCCATCAGTTTGACGACCACCGCGGTGCTGCTCATGGCCAGCGCACCACCCAATGCCACCGCGCTGTGCCAGTCGAGCCCCCACGAGCGGCCCGCCAGCGCGAAGACCCAGCCGAGCACGGCATTGCCCGCCACGGCGCACAGGATGGTCAGCGCGACCTGGCTCAGCCCGAGTCCAAACACCAGGTGGCGCATGCTGCGCAGCCGGGGCAGGTTGAATTCGAGCCCGATCACGAACATCAGGAACACCACGCCGAATTCGGCCAGGTAGCGCACGCTGGCCGAGTCCTTCGCCAGTGCCAGCGCGTTCGGTCCGATCAGCACGCCCACGGCCAGGTAGCCCAGCATCGGCGGCAGTTTCAGCGATCGGCACACCACCACGCCCGCCACGGCCGCGACGAGGTAGAGCAAGACCAGTTCGAGGGTGGATGCCATCGGTTCGCGGGTGCCGGGGGCGTGCCTAAAATGGCGCGTCGCCTTCACACCATCGTAATGGACGCCTTGAACATCCCGTCGCCGCCTCGCCCCGCTTTCGACGCCGCTCGCGCGCTGCAGTTGGCGCGCGACACCTTCGACATCGAAGCGCAAGCCCTGTTGGGCCTGAAGGATCGCCAGGGCGCCGGCTTTGCGAATGCGGTGCAGGCCATGCTCGACGGCAGCGGCCGGGTGGTGGTGATGGGCATGGGCAAGAGCGGCCACGTGGGCCGCAAGATCGCTGCCACGCTGGCGTCTACCGGCACGCCGGCGATGTTCGTGCACCCGGGCGAGGCCAGCCACGGCGACCTCGGCATGGTGACCCGCGGCGACGTGGTGCTGGCGATTTCGAACTCGGGCGAGAGCGACGAGCGGGCCGCGATCCTGCCGGCCCTCAAGCGCGACGGGGTCACCCTGGTGGCGATGACCGGCAAGCCGGACTCGGCGCTGGCGCAACACGCCGACATCACGCTGAGCAGTGCGGTCGACCAGGAAGCCTGCCCGCTCAACCTGGCCCCGACCGCCAGCACCACGGCGCAGATGGCGCTGGGCGACGCGTTGGCCGTGGCCCTGCTCGATGCGCGCGGTTTTCGCGCAGAAGACTTCGCCCGCTCGCACCCCGGCGGCAGCCTGGGCCGCAAACTGCTGACCCATGTGCGCGACGTGATGCGCAGCGGCGACGCCGTGCCGCGCGTGCGGCCCGAGCTGCCCTTCATCGACACCATGCGCGTGATGACCGACAAGGGGCTCGGCGCCACCGCCGTGGCCGACGCGCAGGGCCGCGTGCTGGGCATCTTCACCGACGGCGACCTGCGCCGCCTGGTCGAACAAGGGCTCGACCTGCGCGCGCTGACCGCCGCCCAGGTGATGCACCCGAATCCGCGCGTGGTGCGCGAAGACGCGCTGGCGGTGGACGCGGCCGATCTGATGGAGCAGCACCGCATCACCAGCGTGCTGGTGGTGGACGCCGCCGGCGTGCTGGTGGGCGCGCTGAACTTCAACGACCTGATGCGGGCCAAGGTCATTTGATGGCGATGCGCGTGCCGCGTCCGCGGCCACCGGCCGTCAGCTTCGCCGCCGAACTGTTGCTGCAGGCCAAGGGCATCCGGGCCGCGATCTTCGACGTCGACGGTGTGCTGACCGACGGGCGCATCTACCTCAGCGAACGCGGCGAAGAGTTCAAGGCCTTCAACACCCTCGACGGCCACGGCCTGAAGCTGCTGGCGCAGGGCGGCATCGCGCCGGTCGTGATCACCGGGCGCGACTCGCCGGCAGTGCGCCGCCGCGTTGCCGATCTCGGCATCGCGCATGCCGTCTACGGCGCGCACGACAAGCTGGCCGCCGCCGCCGGCGTGATGACCGCACTGCAACTCGACTGGCCCGCCATGGCCGTGATGGGCGACGACTGGCCCGACCTGCCGCTGATGACGCGTGCCGCCTTCGCTTGCGCACCGGCCAATGCGCACCCCGAGGTGAAAGCCGCGGCCCACTTCACCACCAGCGCACGGGGCGGCCACGGCGCTGCGCGCGAATGCTGTGACCTGCTGCTGGCCGCTGCTGGCTGCTACGCGTCGTTGCTGCAAGGCCACCTCACCACGCTGGACCACGGCAGCGCATGACCGACATGACCGGCCTGCCTGCGCGGGTCTTGCCCGCCGCGCCGCCGCCGGCCGAGCGGGGCCAGAAGCGGCCCTGGCACGAGGCTGGGGCCGAGCTGGTGTCCGCCTACCTGCCGCTGCTGCTAATGGCCTTGCTGGCGCTGGGCACCTGGTGGCTGGCGAAGAACACCCCGCTGCCCGATGGCGCGATGCCGGACATGCCGGCGCGCCACGAGCCCGACTACGCCATGACGCGGTTCACGGTGCAGCGCTTCACGCCCGAAGGGCCGCTGCGCGCGCAACTCGAAGGCGACGAGATGCGCCACTACCCCGACACCGACACGCTCGAAGTCGACAACGTGCGCGTGAAATCCATCGCACCCAACGGCCGTGTGACGCTGGCCACCGCACGCCGTGCGCTCGGCAACGCCGACGCCACCGAAGTGCAGTTGCTCGGCGGCGCGCATGTCACGCGCGAAGCCATCGCGGGAGAAGACGCAATCGAGTTCAGGGGCGAGTTCTTGCATGCCTTTCTGAGTATCGAGCAGGTGCGCTCGCACCTGCCGGTGACGGTCACGCGCGGCGGCACCGTGCTGCAAGCCGACGCGCTGGAGTACGACAACCTGGCCGGCCTGCTG
>JAYVCL010000472.1:0-3094 GCA_043749975.1 Burkholderiales bacterium | reverse complement strand
GTCGGGCGGCGCAACATGCTCACTGCCGACATGGTCAAACCCGGGGCCATCGTGATCGACGTGGGCATCAACCGCGATGATGCGGGCAAGCTGTGCGGGGATGTCGATTTTGCCGCGGTGGCCGAGGTGGCATCGGCCATCACGCCGGTTCCGGGAGGTGTCGGGCCGATGACAATCACCATGCTGCTGTTGAACACCATCGAGTCCGCTGAACGAGCATCCAAAACATGACCAACCCTTTGCTGCAAGACAGTGGCCTGCCCGACTTCGGTGCCATCCGCCCGGAGCACGTCGCCCCCGCCATCGACGCGTTGCTGGCCGAAGTCGACGCCTCTCTGGAGCTGGCCGTGGGGCCCGGCGTGCCTGCGGAGTACGACGCCATGTCGGCGGTGCTCGACGTGGCCGGCGAAAAGCTCAAGCTGGCGTGGGGAGCCGTCGGCCACCTCAGCTCGGTGGCCGACACGCCCGACCTGCGAGCTGCCTACAACGCGGCACTGCCCAAGGTCACCGAGCTGTACACCCGGCACGGCAGCGACGAGCGCATCTACGCCAAGTACAAGGCCATCGCCAACGCGCCGTCTGCGGCCGGCTTGAGCGCGCCCCGGCGCAAGGCGTTGTCGAATGCCATGCGTGACTTCGTGTTGTCGGGTGCCGAGTTGCACGGGGCCGACAAACAGCGCTTCATGCAGCTCCAGGAAACGCAAGCCGAATTGGCGCAGCAGTTCTCGGAGCACGTGCTCGACGCAACCGACGGCTTCGCGTACTTTGCTTCCGAGGCCGAGTTGGCCGGTGTGCCGGCCGACGCCAGGCAGGCAGCGCGCCAGGCGGCACAGGCCGATGGCAAGGAAGGCCACAAGATCACGCTGCACTTTCCCAGCTACCACCCGGTGCTGCAGTACGCCGAGAACCGCAGCCTGCGCGAGACAATCTACTCCGCCTACGCAACGCGGGCTAGCGGCTCGGGCGAGCCGCAGCACGACAACTCCGCCCTCATGCGCGAGCTGATGACCCTGCGCCATGAAGAAGCCCGGCTGCTCGGCTACGCCAGCTACGCCGACGTGTCGATGGTGACGAAGATGGCCGAATCCGCGGCACAGGTGATGGAGTTTCTGCGCGACCTGGGGCGACGTGCGCGCCCCTACGCCGAGCGCGATCTGGCCGAGGTGCGTGCCTTCGCACGCGACGAACTGGGCCTGCCTGACCTGCAGGCCTGGGACATGAGCTTCGCGAGCGAAAAGCTCAAGGAAGCCCGCTACGCCTTCAGCGACCAGGACGTGAAGCAGTACTTCACCGAGGCCAAAGTGCTCGAAGGTTTGTTCCGCATCATCGAAACGCTGTTCGAGGTGAGCATCCAACCCGATTCGGCCCCGGTATGGCATCCCAGCGTGCGCTTCTTCCGCATCGAACGCGCGGGTGCGCTGGTCGGGCAGTTCTACCTCGACCCCTACGCCCGCAGCGGAAAGCGCCCGGGTGCCTGGATGGACGATGTGCGCGGGCGCTGGGCGCGGCCCGAAGGCAAGGTGCAAACCCCGGTGGCACACCTGGTGTGCAACTTCGCGCCGCCGCTCGAGGTCGATGGACTGCGGCAGCCCGCCTTGCTCACACACGACGACGTGACCACGCTGTTCCACGAGTTCGGCCACGGCTTGCACCACATGCTGACCCAGGTGAACGACATCGGCGTGTCGGGCATTTCGGGTGTCGAGTGGGACGCCGTGGAACTGCCCAGCCAGTTCATGGAAAACTTTTGCTGGGAATGGGACGTGGTACGCCGCTTGACCGCCCATGTGAGCACCGGGGAGCCGCTTCCGCGCGAGCTGTTCGACCGCATGCTGGCGGCCAAGAACTTTCAGAGCGGTTTGCAGACTTTGCGCCAAGTCGAGTTGGCGCTGTTCGACATGCGGCTGCACGCCGAGCCGGGCAGCGAAGCCGACATCCAGGCCCTGGTCGACGAGGTGCGTCGCGAAGTGGCGGTGCTGCTGCCGCCCGCGTTCAATCGCTTTCAGCACAGCTTCTCGCACATCTTCGCCGGTGGCTACTCGGCCGGCTACTACAGCTACAAGTGGGCCGAGGTGCTGTCGGCCGATGCCTGGGCCGCGTTCGAAGAATCAGCCAGCGAAGGCAGCGGCGTTTTGAATGTGCACACCGGCAGGCGCTACCGCGAGGCCGTGCTGGAGGCAGGCGGCAGCCGCAGCGCGATGGACAGCTTCAAGGCGTTTCGCGGCCGCGAGCCTCGCATCGACGCCCTGCTGCGCCACCAGGGCATGGCTTGAACCGCCTGGTGCCGTGCCGATAACTTCCACGCTGACCGAACCGAGGGGGCTCGCATGGGCAACAGACTGACGCTTTTGGCAAGTGCGCTGATGCCGGGGTCGGCGAGTGGCTTGTTGCGTGGTGTGGCACTCGGCGCTGTGCTGATGGCGAGCGGTGCCAGCCACGCGCTCTACAAGGTGGTCGGCCCGGACGGCAAGGTGACCTACACCGATGTGCCGCCCAGCGCCGCGGTTGCGGGCAAAGTCTCGTCGCTTGCGACAGGAACGGCGCAGTCTGAGGTGGCTTTGCCGCTGGAGTTGCGCCAGGCCGTAGCGCGTTATCCGGTGACGCTGTTTGTCACCGCGTCTTGCGTGCCGTGCGACAGCGGCCGCGAGCTGTTGCGCCAGCGCGGCATCCCGTTCAACGAGCGACAGGTGTCGACCCCGGAAGACGTCGAGGCACTGCAACGCGTCACGGGCGGGCGCGACTCTCCGGCCCTGACCATCGGGGCACAGGCCGTGCGCGGCATGTCGCAAGAACTCTGGAACAGCTACCTCGACGCAGCGGGTTACCCGAAAGAATCGCGCCTGCCAGCGAACTATCAGTTCCCTGGCGCCACGCCGTTGACCGAGCGCCGCGAAGCCAGCCGCCCCGCCGCGCCGCCGCGCGCCGCCGTGCCGCCGGCCCGTGAGGCACCGGCACCTGCAGAAGCGCCGCCCACGTCGGGCATCAGGTTTTGACCCCCGCTTGAGCCCAGGAGCCTGTCGGGCTTGGGGAGCGTCGGCTGCAAATTGACCGCAGCGGTCCATTTTTCGCCAGCTTCTTGGCCCATAGCTATGGC
>JAYVCL010000471.1:0-4630 GCA_043749975.1 Burkholderiales bacterium | reverse complement strand
CCGGTGGGCAACAGCTCGATCGTGACGCGCAGGTTGTGCACCGCGTCGATCAGGCAGCGTTCGGCCTGGTCGCGCAGCGCCGCAGCGCGACCCAGCGTCCAGTTGCCGGGCACGTGCATGTGCAACTGGCAGAACTTGGCGCCGGCGGCGCGGCGCGTGCGCAGGTGGTCGAAGTGCACCTCACCGCTGGCGAGCCGCGTCAGCGCCGCGTCGATGCGGGTGCGTTCGTCGTCCGACAGGGCCCGGTCCATCAAACCGTCGATGGAGCCACGCATCAGCTTGCCTGCTTCGCGCAGGATGTTCAGCGCCACCAGAATCGCCAGCAGCGGGTCCAGCCACAGCCAACCCGTCAACGGCACCAGCAAGATGCCCCCGGCCACCCCGACCGAGGTCCACACGTCGGTCATCAGGTGGCGCGAGTCGGCTTCGAGCGCGACCGATTCATGGGCGCGGGCGGCCTGCATCATGGCGCGGGCCAGCACGTAGTTGATGAGCGTGCTGAGCACCGACAACGCCACGCCCAAGCCCAGCCCTTCGAGTGGTTTCGGCGAGTGCCAGCGGTGCACCGCGGCCCAGATGATGGCCAGCGCCGCGCCAAGGATCAGCAAGCCTTCGAAGCCACTGGAGAAGTACTCGGCCTTGTTGTGACCGTAGGGGTGGTCGTCATCGGCAGGGGCCTGCGCGATGGTCACCATCGCCAAGGCGAACACGGCCGCCGCCAGGTTGACGAACGACTCCATCGCGTCCGACAAGAGGCCCACCGAGCCGGTGAGCCACCAGGCGGCTGTCTTCAACGCAATGGTGACCAGCGCAGCCACCACCGACAGCCTCAAGAAGGCTTGAACCGACAGGCGCGAATGCAGGGTCATGCCCGACCCTCGGCGGTTTGGCGCGAAGGGACTCACTTGGCGGCGTCCAGGCGCGGAAGTTCTTGCTTCAGAAACTGCCCTGCGGGCATTTGGCGCCCGTCGGCAAAGCGAATCGTGTACGGCACTCCGGTGCTGCTGGAGCGGGTGTCGATCTGCTCGATGAATTGGCCGGCGGTGATCACCTTCGCGCCCATGCTGTCGAACTTGCCGCGCAGGAATCGCGCCGCATCCGCGCCGCTGTACGCGGTTCCGTTGCGCAAAAACTTCGCGTCTTTCTGGTTCACCAGGCCGTCGATCAGCCGGTCGATCAGCACTTGCTCGGCGGGCGGCGGCGCAGCATGGCACGGACCCAGAGACATGAATGTCAGCAGGGCCAGCACGAAGCTGCGCAAGCCCGCGACAAACCGGTTTTCAAGACGCTTGCTGTCGATCATGGCCTGCCCTTGCCCCTGCCCTTGCATTTAGGCCAGCGTGACACGCGAAAACTTTCGCTTGCCCACCTGCACCACATAGGTTCCTGCCGCCAGCTTCAGCCCCCGGTCTGCGACCACCGAGCCGTCGACACGAACCCCATGGCCGTCGACCAACCGCAGTGCTTCACCGGTCGAGGCGGCAAGCTTCGCTTGCTTGAGCACATTGCCGATGCCCATCGGTGCACCGATCAGCGACACCGCGTTGATTTCATCCGGCACGCCGCCGCGCGCGCGATGGTCGAAGTCGACTTCGGCTGCGTCGGCCAGCGCCGCGCTGTGGAAACGGCCGGTGATTTCCTTGGCCAGCAGCACCTTCACCTCTTTCGGATTGCGGCCCGCTGCGATGTCGGCTTTGAACCGTGCGATCTCGGCCTCGGCACGAAAGCTGAGCAGGTCGAAGTAACGCCACATCAGCGTGTCGCTGATCGACAGCAGCTTGGCGAACATGTCGTTCGGCGGCTCGGTCAGCGCGATCGTGTTGCCCTTGCTTTTCGACATCTTCTCGACACCGTCCAGGCCTTCGAGCAGCGGCATGGTCAGGATGCATTGCGGCTCTTGGCCGTACTCGCTTTGCAGCGAACGGCCCACCAGCAGGTTGAACTTTTGATCGGTGCCGCCGAGTTCGAGGTCGGACCGAAGCGCCACCGAGTCGTAGCCCTGCATCAGCGGGTACAAAAACTCGTGCACGCTGATGGGCGTGCCGGCCTTGAAGCGGTCGTGAAAGTCGTTGCGCTCCATCATGCGGGCCACGGTGTAGCGGCTGGCGAGCTGGATCATTCCACGCGCGCCCAGCGGGTCGCTCCACTCGGAGTTGTAGCGAATCTCGGTCCGGGCCGGGTCGAGCACCAGGCTGGCCTGCGCGAAGTAGGTTTGCGCGTTGGCGGCGATCTGCTCGCGGGTGAGCGGCGGGCGCGTCGTGTTGCGACCCGACGGGTCGCCGATCATCGACGTGAAGTCGCCGATCAGGTAGATCACCTGGTGTCCGAGATCCTGAAGCTGACGCATCTTGTTCAGCACCACCGTGTGGCCCAGATGCAGGTCGGGCGCGGTCGGGTCGAGTCCGAACTTGATCCGCAGTGGCACGCCGGTGGCCTCGGATCGTGCCAGCTTGGCCAGCCAGTCGGCTTCAGGTAACAGTTCGTCACAACCGCGCTTGGAAACCGCCATCGAATGAAGCACACCATCGCTGATGCGGACAGCGGCACCGGCAGGCGTAGGCGGGGTGATTTGCAGGGGCTGGGTCATGGCGAAACGGAGGCACGAAACGGGGTTGAATTCCCGGTGTTTTTTCGGGGATTGAGGGCAAGCCGGCTCGGTATACTGCTGCTCGGTTGTACCCGGGAGAGCTGCCACGTCGAGCCCGCCCCCGGCAAGGATTGTCAAGCGTGCCGCAGTTTAGGCGACGCCTCACAGTCATCTACAAAACCAGAGCCCGCGCGCGCCAAAGCCGACGCAGGCTTGCAGACCGAGCGCCCACGCTCCACAAAAAATTGAGTTCGTTGGAATCACTTGACAGCATCCTGGCAAAAGCCGCTCAGCACAGCGGGCAATTTGTCTCCCGTCACAGCCGCAGCCTGACCACCGTCGTGGTCGTGTCGCTGGTCGGTTTCGCAGCCACGGCCTTCGGTCTGGCACCGCTGGCGCCGGACGCATCCGACCTGCCGAAGCGGTTGGTGATGCAAACCGTCAGCCCCACCGGCATCGAGTCACAGCTCGACGCCTTGGCCGAACACGAATTGGCACTCTTCCGCAACGGGCTGACGCGCAGCAGTGACACGGCCGACAGCTTGTTGCGCCGGCTCAACGTCAGCGACCCTGCAGCCGCCGCCTTCTTGCGGGCCGATCCCGTGGCTCGCAAATTGTTCAGCGGCCGCGCCGGCAAGATGGTGCAAGTCAGCACCGGCACCTCGGGCAAGCTGGAAGAACTGGTGGCACGCTATCCGGCCGAAGCCAGCGAGCAGTTCGGCACTCACTTCACGCGGCTTCGTGTTTCGAAGCTGGACGGCGGATTTGTGACCCGCGTCGAGACGGCCGCGCTGGCCGCGCAGATTCGACTCGGCAGCGGCACCATCCGCAACACACTGTTCGCGGCCACCGACGACGCGCGCATTCCCGACCCGGTTGCCACGCAGATGGCCGAGATATTCGCCACCGACATCGACTTTCACCGAGAGCTGCGTCGCGGCGACAGGTTCAGCGTGATCTTCGAGGCGCTGACTGCCGATGGCGAGCCCATCACCTGGAACCAGTCGTCGGGCCGCGTGCTCGCCGCCGAGTTCATCAACAACGGCAAGTCGTATTCGGCGCTGTGGTTCAACGGCACGGCCGGTGCCAAGGGCGGCTACTTCGACCTGAGCGGGCAGAGCAAACAGCGCTCGTTCCTGGCCAGCCCGATGGAGTTTTCACGCGTGACCTCGGGCTTCGCCACGCGCATGCACCCGATCTTGCAGACCTGGAAGCAACACAAGGGCGTCGACTACGGTGCCCCGAGCGGTACAGCCGTGCGCAGCGTGGGCGACGGCGTGGTGGACTTTGCGGGCCGGCAAAACGGCTACGGCAATGTCGTGGAGATCAGGCACAGCCACGAGCGTTCGACCTTGTATGCGCACCTCAGCCGCATCGACGTACGCCAGGGGCAGCACGTCGAGCAGGGTGCTCAGGTGGGTGCCGTGGGTGCCACTGGCTGGGCCACGGGGCCGCATCTGCATTTTGAGTTCAAGCTGAGCGGCATGCAGCAAGATCCGCTGGTGATCGCCAAATCTTCCGAGACGATGGCGCTTGCCCCTGCGGCAAAGGCGCAGTTCGCACAGATCGCTGCGGCCGCGAAGACTCAGCTCGGAGCAGCAGCATCGATGGGTTCGTCGGGCAGCGACGCGGAGTGACCACCCGCCGCGCCAGCGGCACACCGCGCTGAAACCAGGCCCGCTTTGCGGGCTTCTTCTTTTTCAGACTCAGGGACCGAGAGGCACAATTCAGCCATGCACAGTCACTACATCGGCCTGATGTCCGGTACCTCGCTGGACGGCGTCGATGGCGTGCTGGTGGCGTTCGCTGGAATCGACCAAGTGCCGATGCGCATTCGGGCGCACACGCACCGTGAATTCGCCCCGGCCCTGAAGCACGAACTGCTCGCGCTCAACACGCCCGGCCAAAACGAACTGCACCGCAGCGCGCTCGCCGGCAATGCGTTGGCACGGACCTGCGCCGGCGTCGTCGGCGATTTGCTGCAACAGGCCCAGGTCGGTGCCGAAGCCGTGGTGGCCATCGGCGCGCATGGCCAGACGGTGC
>JAYVCL010000470.1:0-7225 GCA_043749975.1 Burkholderiales bacterium | reverse complement strand
GCCACGCTGCGCAGGTAGAACAGCGCAAAGCCGAATGGCGGGTGCATGAACGAGGTCTGCATGTTCACCGCCAACAGCACGCCGAACCACACCAGGTCGATGCCCAGTTTGTCGGCCACCGGCGCGATCAGGGGAATGATGATGAACGACAGCTCGAAGAAGTCGAGGAAGAACGCCAGGAAAAAAATCAGCACGTTGACCACGATCAGGAAACCGAGCTGACCGCCTGGCAAACTGGTCAGCAGGTGCTCGACCCACTTGGCACCGTCGACGGCCTGGAACGACAGGCTGAACGAAGTCGAGCCGATCAGGATGAAGAGCACGAAGCACGACAGCTTCATCGTGCTGTCCATCGCCTGGCGCAGCAGGCGCAGGTCGATTCGACGTCGCGCCAGCGCCATCGTCAAGGCACCCACGGCACCCATCGCGCCGCCTTCGGTCGGCGTTGCGATGCCGAGGAAGATCGTGCCGAGCACAAGGAAGATCAGCCCCAGCGGCGGGATCAGCACGAAGGTCACGCGCTCGGCCATGTGCGACAGCAAGCCCAGTTTGAGCGTCTTGTTGACGACCGACAGCAAGAAGGCCGTGCCCACGCCAACGCACATCGACACCACGATGAGTTCATCGAGCGGGGTCGCGTCGGGCCGGCTCTTCGCAAACGCCAAGGCGATGCCGACCGACAACAGCGCGAGCACTCCGAGCGAGCGCAAGCCCGGCGTGCCGTCGGCTTCGCGAATAGTGCGTGCTTCGGACGGCAGCGCCGGCACCCACGCAGGGCGAATCACGCTGGTGAGCAGGATGTAGCCGAGGTAGAGGCCCGTCAGCACGAAGCCGGGGATGAAGGCACCTTTGTAGAGGTCGCCGACGCTTCGCCCGAGCTGGTCGGCCAGGATGATCAGCACCAGCGAAGGCGGAATGATTTGCGCCAGCGTGCCCGATGCCGCGATGGTGCCGCTGGCCACGCGGCGGTCGTAGCCGTAGCGCAGCATGATGGGCAGCGAGATCAGGCCCATCGAGATCACCGACGCGGCGACCACGCCGGTGGTGGCCGCCAGCATGGCACCGACCAGGATCACGGCGTAAGCCAGGCCGCCGCGAATCGGGCCGAAGAGCTGGCCGATGGTGTCGAGCAAATCCTCGGCCATGCCCGAGCGTTCCAGGATCAGGCCCATGAAGGTGAAGAACGGAATCGCCAGCAGCGTGTCGTTCTGCATGATGCCGAAGATGCGCAACGGCAAGGCTTGCATCAACGACGCCGGCAGCATTCCCAACTCGATGCCGATGAAGCCGAAGAACAGGCCGCAAGCGCCGAGCGAAAACGCCACCGAGTAGCCCAGCAGCAAGAACACGATCAAGCTGCCGAACATGATCGGCGCCATGTAGGCGGTCAGGAACTCGATCATTTCTTCACCCCCGCCAGGGCGGCTGCAGCCACGGCTTCACGCGCCGCCACTTCTTTTTGCAACAAGAACTCGGCCAGCTCTTCTTCGGGCGTTTTACCGTGCGGTTTTTGGGTCGGGTCGGGCACACGGCCCTGCAGGTAAGCGACCCGTTTGATCAGTTCCGAGATGCCTTGCAGGCCGAGCAAAAAGAAACCCAGCGGCAGCATCGCGAACACCGGCCAGCGCACCAGCCCGCCGGCGTTGGACGACATCTCGTGCATGGTGTAGGCCCGCAGCACCAGCGGCAGGCTCAGGTTAATGACCACCACGACGAACGGCAGCAAGAACACGCAGATGCCGAAGATGTCGATCTTGACCTGGGTGCGCTTGGAGAAGCGGCCCGAGATCACGTCGATCTTGACGTGCTCTTGGCGCAGCATCGTGTAGCCCGCTGCCAGCAAAAAAACGGCCGCGAACAAGTACCACTGGATTTCGAGGAACGCGTTCGAACTGGTGTTGAAGGCCTTGCGAACGATGGCGTTGGCTGCGCTGATGAGCACCGCCGCCAGCACCAGCCAGGCCACCCAGCGCCCCACCAGCGTGTTGAGCCTGTCGATCAGGCGGGACAGGGAAAGCAGTGCGGTCACGGGACACTCCTGAAGGTCGTGGGCTCGTCGGGCAGGGCAGACGAATCAGCGCCATGCCATTCGGGACTGCGGCGAATTCTAGGTTTCGCGAGAGCGCGGGACTGTGGGTGTTTGCTCTGATGGCCCCCGCCGTGGAGGCACGGGCGTGAAGCGCTGAGTCAGCCGCCGGTGGCCGCGCGGTACAGCTTGCCCGAGCGCGCACCCGAGCGGCAAAACATCAGGATGGGTCTGGGCAGACTGTGCAGCAACTGCGCGAAACTGGCGATCTCTTGCGGCGTCTGAACCGACGGGGCGACTGGCAAATAGACATAGACCAGGCCGGCCGCATGAGCAGCAGCCTCGATCACCGCGCTGGTCGGTTGGCCGGCACCGCCTTCGTGGTCGGGCCGGTTGTTGACGACGCTGCGAAAGCCCTTTTGGGCGGCCCATGACATGGCGTCAGGATCGAGCTGGCCGGCCACGCACACGTCGTCGGCAATCGGCTGAATCGGTGGGATGGTCGACATGCGATTGCCTTCTGCGAGCCGGTTCCGGTCAGCGGCTGAGTGCCTGCTTGACCGCGGCCGACACCAGACTCATGTCGGCCTTGCCAGCTAGGCGCGTCTTGACTGCGGCCATGACCTTGCCCATGTCGGCGGGGCCACTGGCGCCCAGTTCGGCCACGATGCCCGCCACTTCGGCAGCGATCTGTTCGGCATTCAGGCGCTGCGGCAAGTAGGCTTCCAGCAGCGTCAACTCGGCAGCTTCTTTGTCGACCAGATCGGGCCGGTTGCCGGCTGTGAACTGCGTGATCGAGTCTTTGCGCTGTTTGACCAGCTTGTCGACGATGGCGATCACCGCTGCGTCGTCGAGCACGATGCGTTCATCGACCTCGCGCTGCTTGCAGGCCGCCAGCAAGCCGCGAATGGTCAGCAGACGAACCGCGTCCTTGGCCCGCATGGCGGTCTTCATGTCTTCGGTGATCTGGTCTTTCAGGCTCATGGCGATCTCGTGAAAAGACGATTGAGAATGAAAAAAGCCCGCAGCGTGGCGCGGGCTTCCTGGGCTTCGTGGGCGTTAGCGCCAAGGGCGCGCTGCACAAACTCAGAACAGCTTTTTCGGCAACTGCATGCTGCGAACGCGCTTGAAGTGGCGCTTCACTGCCGCTGCCTTTTTGCGCTTGCGCTCGGCGGTGGGCTTTTCGTAGAACTCACGGGCACGCAGATCGGTCAGCAGGCCGAGCTTCTCGATGGTGCGCTTGAAGCGGCGGAGTGCAACGTCGAACGGCTCGTTTTCTTTGACGCGAATCGTAGTCATGTAACGGTTAAATCCTGAAATGGGGCGCTCGGTGTCAGAAGATCAGTGGGAAGAAGGGTCCGGAGTTCCGACCGACTGATGCGTTTTGGCGTGTTCTGATCGCAGCGCGGGTTTGCCAGCAAAGAGCGCGATTATAGCCCGCTGCGACCGCATCCAACTGCCAGCGACTACGCGCCTGCACGCTGCAGGCCGTTCGCCGCCATGGCCCGCGCGCACGCCGTCGCGCTGGCCCAGGCCCACTGGAAGTTGTAGCCGCCGAGCCAGCCGGTCACGTCGACCACCTCGCCGATGAAATACAACCCGCCGACGCGCTGGCTCTCGAAGCTCGACGAACTCAGCTCGCGTGTGTCCACCCCACCCGAGGTCACCTCGGCCTTGCGGTAACCCTCGGTGCCGCTCGGCGTCAGTTGCCACTGCTGCAAGCCGCCGGCCAACTGCTGCAGATCGCGGTCGCGCAGCTCGGCCAGCGGTCGGTCGGCCCAACTCGATCGGGTGCCGAGCCATGTCTCGGCGAGGCGGCGCGGCAGGATGTCGACCAACTCGTTGGCGAGCTTGCGGCGCGATGTCTTCTTGGCCTGCGTCAACAGCGCGGCCACGTCTTGCCCGGGTGCCAAGTCGAGTTGGAGCGTTGTGCCGGGCCGCCAGAAGCTTGAAATCTGCAAAATCGCCGGGCCGCTCATGCCCCGGTGGGTGAACAGCAGATCGTCCAGGAACTCACCCCGTGCCGTGCCCTGGCCGGTTTGCACCAAGGCTTCGAGCGACAGGCCGGCGAGCGGCACAAACGGCTCCCAGACGGCGGCGTCGAAGGTGAGCGGCACCAGGGCCGGCCGCGTCTCGACGACACGATGGCCGAACTGGCGCGCCAGCCTGTAGCCGAAATCGGTCGCGCCCAGCTTCGGTATCGACAATCCGCCGCTGGCCACCACCACGCGGCTCGCCTTGATTGGCCCACGTGCGGTGGCCAGCTCGAAGCCGCCTTCGCCGTGCCGCACTTCGCCCACCGTGCAGGGCTGCCAGTGCGTGACGCCGCCGAGCCGGCATTCCGCGAGCAGCATCTGAATGATGTCGTCGCTGGACTCGTCGCAGAACAACTGGCCCTTGTGCTTTTCGTGGAAGGCAATGCGGTTGCCTTGCACCAGTGCGATGAAGTCTTGTGGTGTGTAGCGGGCCAGCGCCGAGCGGCAGAAATGCGGGTTGGCTGACAGGAAGTTGGCGGGCGTGGTGTCGCGGTTGGTGAAGTTGCAACGCCCGCCGCCCGAGATGCGGATCTTCTCGGCCACTTTGTCGGCGTGATCGACCAACAGCACATTCAGGCCGAGTTGCCCCGCGATGCCTGCACAGTGAAGACCGGCGGCACCCGCGCCGATGATCACCGCGTCGAATTTCTGCATGGGCGCGAATCATAAAACGGGCCTGCGGGCCAGCGCCCAAGCTGGCGCGCTAGCGCGCTGGCGGCTTCAAGGTTGGTATTTCCAGGCTCCGTTTTCGATCTTCACCATCACGCGCGCTCGCTGGTCCATGCCCAGATGGTCGGTGGCCGACATGTTGAAGATGCCGTGCGCGCCCGCCAATTCCTTGACGCCTTCCAGCGCGTCGCGCAAGGCGGCGCGAAACTCGGGCGTGCCGGGTTGCGCCTTCTTCAACGCCACCGGCACGGCGGCGCTCATCAACAGTCCGGCGTCCCAGGCGTGCCCGCCGAAGGTCGACACCGAACCCTTGCCATACGCGCCTTCGTAGGCCGCCACATAGGCCAACGCCGACTTCTTCACCGGGTGGCCCACCGGCAACTGCTCGGCCACCAGCACCGGGCCAGACGGAAGGATGGTGCCGTTGACGTCGGTGCCGCCGACGCGCAAGAAGTCGTTGTTGGCCACACCGTGCGTCTGGTAATACTTGCCCGCGTAGCCGCGTTCCTTGAGGGTTTTTTGAGGCAATGCGGCGGGTGTGCCCGAGGCAGCGATCAAAATCGCGTCCGGCTTGGCGGCCATCAGCTTGAGCACCTGGCCTGTCACCGACGTGTCGGCCCGCGCATAGCGTTCGCTGGCCACCACCTGCACGCCCCTGACGGCAGCGATCTTGCTGAACTCCTGGAACCAGCCTTCGCCGTAAGCATCGGCGAAACCGATGAAGCCTGCGGTCTTCACGCCAGCGTTGACCATGTGCTGCACGATGGCCAGCGACATCATGATGTCGTTCTGCGGTGTCTTGAAGACCCAGCGGCGCTTCGCGTCTTGCGGCTCGACGATGCGCGCCGAAGCGGCCATCGAGATCATCGGTGTCTGCGCCTCGGCCACCACGTCGATCATGGCCAGCGAGTTGGGCGTGGTGGTGGAGCCCAAAATGAGGTCGACCTTGTTTTCAGTGATCAGCTTGCGCGTGTTGCTGACCGCCGCCGTGGTGTCCGACGCGTCGTCGAGCACGATGTAGTTCACCTTCTGCCCGGCAATCGTCTTCGGCATCAGGGCGATGGTGTTTTTCTCGGGGATGCCCAGCGACGCGGCGGGCCCGGTGGCCGATACCGTGACGCCCACGTTGATGTCGGCCTGTGCGGTTCCCGCCAACGCCAACACGGCCATGGCGAGCAGTCGGATGCGGTGTTTCATGACGTTGCTCCTGAAGCAGGGGTGAGTGAAGGACGCGCTCGAGCGCGGAGAACGACAGGCGCACGCACCGCTGCCAGCCCGCCCAAAAAAAGGTCCGCCACCACCGGGGCCATTTGCTGATGGCTCAGCGCGCCGTGTGGCCGCAGCCAGGTGAACATCCAGTTCATCATGCCGAACAGCAGCATGGTCAGCGGCTTGTGCAGCGCAGCGCGTTTCAGCTCGGGGCGCGCGGCGGCGATGTTGCGGGCAAAGGCATCGACCACCTGCCGTTCTTTTTTCAGCACCCGTGCCCGGTCGGTGTCGGTCAGGAACTTCACGTCTTGCGTCAGCACGCCGTGGTCGTGGCGGGCTTCGGCGTATTCCTCGACAAAGCGCGCGATCAACAGGCGCAGCCGCTGCTCGGGCGGCAACGCCTGCGCGTCGATCTCGGCCACCAGGCCTTCGAGCCGCGTCACGTGCGAGTCGCAGATTTCAAGCAGCAGTTGGTACTTGTCGCTCACGTAGTGATACAGCAAGGGCTTGGAGATGCCGCACTCGCCGGCGATGTCGTTCATCGTCGTGCCGGGGTAGCCGGCTTGCGCGAACAGCCGCGCCGCAGTGCGCACGATGGTCTCGCGGTGGATCTCGAAGGCGGCCGAACGCGGGCGGGCCATGGCTCAGCCTCTCAGACCCGCGTCGGCGCTGGCGGCGGGCGATTCAGCCGACAAGACCGACCGCGAAAGACCGCGATGCGTTCGCCGTTCTGGTTGCGCACGTCCACGTCGTACACCCCTGTGCGGCTGGCCTGCGACACCATCACCGCATGGGCCGTCAGCAGATCGCCTTCACGGCCCGGCGCGAGCAGCTCGATGTCGAAACCCGACGCCACCGTGACCTCGCCGAACGAGTTGCAGGCATAGGCAAACGCGGTGTCGGCCAGCGTGGCGATGAGCCCGCCCTGACAGATGCCGAAACCGTTCAACAGCCCGGCACGTACCGGCATCGTGACGCTGGCTGTGCCTGGCGCGATGGCGGTGACTTGCATGCCCAGCAGTCCGGCGGCGGCGTCGCCATCGAACATGCGATCGCGCGTGGCTTCGGCAACGGCTTGCGGCTGCGACATGGCGTGCTGCTCAGCGGTCGGTAAAAACTGCGGGCCGCTTCTCGAAGAACGCAGCCACGCCTTCCAGGTAGTCGTGGTTCATGCCGAGTCGTCGCTGCACCTGGGCTTCCATGTTCAGCGCTTCTGCCAGTGGCATGTGGTCGGCGGCGTTGAAGGCGCGGCGGGTTTCAGCCAGCGCGTGTGCGGGCAAGGCGG
>JAYVCL010000469.1:0-9094 GCA_043749975.1 Burkholderiales bacterium | reverse complement strand
GTCAAGTTCTACAGCGCGGCGCGGCAGGCGGGCATCAAGCCCTTGATCGGTGCCGATGTGTGGATCGAGCCCGAAGGCTCGGACAAGCAACCGAGCCGCCTGCTGCTGCTGGTGCAAGACGCGCAGGGTTACCTGAACCTGTGCGAGTTGCTTTCGCGCGGCTGGCTGACCAACGCGCAAAAAGCGCAGGCCTGGTTGAAGTGGGACTGGCTGGGCACGCTGGGTGCGGGGCTGATCGCCCTCGGCGGTGCGGAACAAGGGGCGGTGGGACAGGCCTTGATGGCGCGCGACACGCAGCGTGCACGCGACGCTGCGCTGCGCTTGAGCCGGCTTTTTCCGAACCGCTTCTACATCGAGCTGCAGCGGGCCGGCTTGCCGGGCAATGAAGCGCATGTGCGCCTGGCCGTGCCGTTGGCCGCCGAGTTGAAGTTGCCGGTGGTGGCGACCCACCCGGTGCAGTTCTCGACGCCTGAAGACTTCGAAGCCCACGAGGCCCGCGTGTGCGTGGCCGACGGTGAAACGCTGAGCAATCCGCGCCGCGTCAAACGCTTCTCGGCTGAGCAGTATTTCAAGACCCAGGCGCAGATGCAGGCGCTGTTTGCCGACATCCCCAGCGCCATGGCCAACACGGTCGAAATCGCCAAGCGCTGCAACCTCAAGCTCACCCTGGGCAAGCCGCAATTGCCCGACTTCCCGATTCCGGAAGTCAACGGGGAACGCCTGTCGCCCGAAGCCTACTTTCGCCATGCCTCGCACGAAGGCCTGAAGGCGCGGCTGGTGCAGCTTTACCCCGACGCGGATCGACGCGAAGGCGAGCGCGCGCGCTATGTCGAACGGCTGGAGTTCGAGATCAACACCATCCTGAAGATGGGTTTCCCGGGCTATTTTTTGATCGTGGCCGACTTCATTCACTGGGCGCAAACCAACGGCTGCCCGGTGGGGCCGGGGCGCGGCTCGGGTGCCGGTTCTCTGGTGGCGTTTTCGCTCAACATCACCGGCCTCGACCCGCTGCGCTACAACCTGCTGTTCGAGCGCTTCTTGAACCCGGACCGGGTGTCGATGCCCGACTTCGACATCGACTTTTGCCAGGCCAACCGCGACCGTGTGATCGACTACGTGAAGCAGAAGTACGGTCGCAACGCGGTGAGCCAGATCGTGACCTTCGGCACCATGGCTGCCAAGGCCGCGCTGCGCGATGTGGGCCGCGTGCTGGGCATGGGCTACGGCCATGTCGACAGCATCGCCAAGCTGGTGCCGGCACCGCCGGGCAAGAGCGTGACGCTGGCGCGCTTTCCAGAACCCCCCGAACAACCCGACTCGGGCCTGATCTATGCGCGCAAGGAGTCGCCCGAGATCGACGAGCGCGAACGCAATGAAGTCGAGGTGGCCGAACTGCTCACCTTGGCGATGCGGCTGGAAGGCGTGACGCGCAACATCGGCATGCATGCCGGCGGCGTGCTGATTGCGCCGGGCAAGATCACCGACTTTTGCCCGCTGTACATGCAGCCCGGCAGCGACAGCGCGGTGAGCCAGTTCGACAAAGACGACGTGGAAGCCATCGGCCTGGTCAAGTTCGACTTTCTGGGTCTGGCCACCTTGACGATTCTGGAGCTGACCAAGGACTTCATCAAAGCGCGTCACGCCGATCAGGCGAGCTTCGCGTTTGAGAACATTCCCCTCGACGACCCGGCGGCCTACCGCCTGATGAGCGAAGGCAAAACAGTCGCCGTGTTTCAGCTTGAAAGCTCGGGCATGCAGCGCATGCTGCGCGACGCCAAGCCCAGCGTGTTCGAAGACGTGATCGCACTGGTGGCGCTGTACCGACCCGGCCCGATGGACCTGATCCCCAGCTTTTGCGCGCGCAAGCATGGCCGCGAGCCGGTGGAATATCCGCACCCGCTGATGGGCGAGGTGCTGCAAGAGACCTACGGGATCATGGTGTATCAGGAACAGGTGATGCAGGTCGCCCAACTGCTGGGCGGCTATTCACTCGGCGGTGCCGATTTGCTGCGCCGCGCGATGGGCAAGAAGAAGCTCGAAGAAATGATGACCCACCGCGCCATCTTTGCCGAAGGCGCGGCGAAGAAGGGCATCGACGAGCTGAAGGCGAACGAAATCTTCGACCTGATGGAGAAGTTCGCCGGCTATGGATTCAACAAATCGCACGCCGCCGCGTATGCGCTGTTGGCCTATCACACGGCCTGGTTGAAGGTGCACTACCTGGCCGAATTCACCGCCGCCAACATGAGCGTGGCGCTGGACGACACCGACAAGCAGAAGATCTTTCACGACGACGCGGTGGCGCTGGGCCTCGCCTTCGAGCCGCCCAACGTGAACACCGGTGGCTACCGTTTCGAACCGATCTCGAAGCAGGCGGTGCGCTTCGGACTCGGTGCCATCAAAGGCACCGGGCAGAGCGCCATCGAGGCCATCGTGGCAGCGCGCGAGGCGGGTGGGCCATTCAGCAGCCTGTTCGATTTTTGTGCTCGCGTCGATCGCACGCGCCTCAACAAACGCAGCGTCGAAGCGCTGATCAAGGCCGGTGCATTCGACGGATTCAAGGTCGAGCGTGCGTCCCTCGTCGCCAGCATCGCTCTGGCCTTCGACTACGCAGACAGCCAGGCCGCCCACGCCGATCAGGGCGGGCTGTTCGACTTCGGTGATTCACACGCCGCATCCACGCAAGAGCCCGAACTGGTGGCGGCCGCGCCGTGGAGCATTCGCGAGCGCCTCTTGTTCGAAAAGGCGGCGCTGGGCTTCTATTTGTCGGGCCACATGTTCGACCAGAGCGCGGCCGAGGTGCGCCAGTTCGCCAAGCGCAGCAATGCCGATGTGCTGGACAGCCGTGAACTCCAATTGCTGGCCGGCATCGTCAGCGATCTGCGCGTCGTCAACGGCCAGCGCGGGCGGGTTGCGATCTTCAAGCTCGACGACAAGAGCGAGCCGATCGAAGCGGTGGCGAACGAAGATCTGCTCAACGCCAACAAGGACCTGCTCAAGGACGACGAACTGGTCATCGTGCAAGGCAAGGTGCAGCCCGACCGCTTCTCCGGCGGGCTGCGCCTGACGGTGCAAGCCGTGTGGGATCTGCCCGCTGCGCGGTGCCGCTTCGGCAAGTACCTGCGCGTCGAAGTCAACGGCAGCGTGCCGCCGGTGGCCGAGGTGTTGAGCCACTACCCGGCGCGCCGCATCGCCACTGAACATGGCGACTTGCCGCAGGGCCTGAGCGTGCGCCTGCTGCTGCAACGCGAACACGCCAGTGGTGAACTGGACCTGGGCGAATCGGCGCGTTTTTATCCCAGTGACGCGGCGCTTGAATGCTGGCGGCATAACGCGCAGGGTGGGTGGGCGACGGTGGTGTACGACTGACGGTTGGCCGTCGCGTGCGGTTTGTCACGCTGCGTTCACTGTGTGGTCGGCCGGCGTCAGATCGACATGCCGCTCGTCTTTCGCTGGCGACCGCCCGTCGCGGCATGCCGCACGCCGCCATCGGCGGAAGACAGAATCGCAGCCATCGGTCCAAACGGGCCTTCGCTTCGATGGCTCGCCTCACCGCAAACGATTTATGCAAACGACACCTGGGCTCGAACCCATGCACTGCGCGCAGCGGCTGCGGTGCGCCCATCTGCCGCGTGTGAAGGCTGCGTTGCGCAACAGTCGTGGCCTGACCTTGGTCGAGCTGATGGTCACCTTGGCGGTGCTGGCTATTTTGCTGTCGCTGGCGGCTCCGTCGTTCAGCAGCCTGCTGGCCTCGACGCGCATGTCTTCGCAGACCAACGAGTTCATGGGCGCGCTGAACCTGGCGCGCAGCGAGGCGGTCAGGCGTGTGCAGCCGGTGAGCCTGCGTGCCAGCGACAGCGACAACTACAACTATTCGAAAGGCTGGACGGTGTTCCCCGACGCTGACAGCAACGGTGCCGCGTCGAGCGGTACCGATGACGCCGACGGCAAGATCCTGCGCGAAGCCAGTGCGTTGAACGGCACGGTCACGATCAGGCGGGTGACGCGCAGTGCAGCGCCAGCGCCTTTCACCTACACCACGGCGACCGACACCGATCGCATGCACCTGGTGTTCACTTCGCGCGGCGCGATCAAGCCCACCACGGCGGCGTTTTTCAAGGTATGCGATTCCGCAATCGCTTCGGTCAAAGGCCGAATCGTGCAAGTCAATGTGGTTGGCAAGATCTCGCTGGACAGCACCAGCCAAACCTGCCCTTGAGTGCCCTTGAAGGATTGATGATGATGCAGCACAACAAGCAAACAAGCCGCCGCAGGCAAGGCCAGCATGGCGCCACCATGATCGAGCTGCTGGTCTCGCTGCTGATCTTCGCGTTCGGCATGCTGGGCCTGGTGGGGCTACAGAACAAGGCGCTGGGTTTTGGTCAGATCTCGCTGTATCGGTCGCAAGCGGCTGCGCTGAGCGACGACATCATGGACCGCATGCGCGCCGATCGCACCAATGCCAAGGCAGGAACCTGGAACACCGATATCGGCAACGCGGCCAGCACCTATTCTGGCGTGACCGTGGCCCAGAAAGATTTGTTCGAATGGAAAAGCCAGGTTGAAAGTCTGCTGCCGACAGGGCAGGCCAAGGTCGATGTCAACGCTGGCACCGGTGTCGCCACAGTCACTATTCAATGGAAAGAACGCAGCGTGCTGCCCACCCCATTCGTGACGGTCAGCGGCCTGTAGACCTTGGCGACGGTGAGCAAGCACATGACCACACCTTCCGCACGCACGCTAACGCGCCATGTCAATGCGCATGGCTTTTCATTGATCGAATTGATGGTCGCGATGGCGCTGGGCCTGTTGCTCACGATTGCCATGGGCTCGGTTTACTTCTCCAGCCGCACGGCCTTTTCGCGCCAGCAACAACTCGGCTCGATCCAGCAAAGCGTGCGAATCGCTTTCGAGTACCTGCGCGACGACGCCCGCATGGTCGGGCACATGGGGTGCTACACCGGGCTGCCGTTGACGGCGCCCGGCTTCAATAGCGCGTTGTCGACCACCACCCTCGCAAGCAACTACGCGGTCGGCGTCGAAGGTTATGAGTACACCAACGCAACGGCCGGTGCCTACACGTTGGGCTCAAGTGCACCCGCTGACGTCACCGCAGCCGGCAACTGGACCACCAACACCGCAGGGGGCACGTCCAACACCATTTCGGTCGCGACCATCGCCGGCACCGGCAATGGGCTGACCCCCGGCAGCGATGTGCTGGTGATCCGCACGGCTTCAGGACGGCCGGTGCGCCTGTCGGCGAATGCCAACGTCGCTGCGGGCCAAACGGCATTCACCATCGAGACGATTGCGGGCAGCGCCGACAAGTGCAACGACGGCACCACGGCGAAGGTGTCGGGCTTTTGTGCTGGCAGCCACGGCCTGATCGCCAGTTGCACCCAGGCCCGAGTGTTTCAGGTGAGCGCGATCACGGCGGGCGTGGCACCGGCTGCATCGACGCTGACGCTGTCGTCCAGCATGCTCAGCGACCCTCAATACGTGACCGCGGGAACAGAAGTGTTCCCTATGCAAACCATCATCTACTACGTCAAGAAGTCGTCTAGCGGCACCACCACGTCCTTGTACCGGCGGATCTTCGACGGTGATCGCAAAGACGCCTCGGGCACGGTCGCGCAGGGCCAGGAGCAGGAGTTGATCGAGGGCGTGGAAAACTTGCAGGTCAAGTATGGCGTCGAGCTGGCGGCGACTCCCAATGGCATCGTTGCGAACTATGTGACCGCCGATGCTGTGACCGACTGGTCCCTCGTGGTGGCGGTGCGCATGGGCCTGGTGATTCGCTCAACCATTCCCGTGGAGGCCGATGTTTCCGTGGCCGCAGCGGCCTCTTCGGTGAATGGCGTGGCCGTCACCTACCCGACCACCGGCCCCAAATACGACCGCCGCGTGTTCACCACCACCGTGGCCGTGCGCAACCGGATCTAGTAGTTTTGAACGCGGGTGACCCTTCATGAAACAACTTCACAACTGCCATCGAAAGCGCCAGCGCGGGCAACGCGGCGTGACCTTGATCATCACGCTGGTGATGCTGGTGTTGGTCACGCTGGTGATCGTTTCCACCGTTCGCACCTCGACGATGGACGAGAAAATGGCGGGCAACGCCAGAGATCGCGACAAGGCGTTCCAGGCAGCCGAGGCGGCGGTGCAAAGCTGCATCGCCGTGTTGCAGTCGTCGACCTACACCGGCACGCCCCTGACGCCAGCGGCATTCAATGCAACGCCCAACTGGGAAGTGGCGGCCAACTGGGGCAATGCGAACTCGGTCGCGGTCGCGGTCGACCTGACAGATGCCAAGCTGTCCAGCCAGCCACGTTGCATGTACGAGGCTCTCGTTGCGGGCAGCGGAAATTACCGGATCACCGGCCGGGCCCTGGGCGGCTCGTCGCTGACCGAGGTCATCCTGCAAGCGACCTACGTCCCATGAGCAGCACGCCGATCAATCACGGCCAGCCACTGCGCCGACAGCAGGAAACAAAATGACAACGCAAATGAAGATGAACACCCAAGCGAAGCGCCGTCAAACCAAACGCCTGGGCGCAATGGCGGTGGCGGGCACGATGCTGTTGCACACTGTGGGCCCAGCCTACGCGGTGGTGTCGCAGTTGCCCGGCCTCTACATCACCCCGCCGGACGCGAACGTGATGTTCACGCTGGACGATTCGCTGTCGATGTTGTCGGATGCGATTCCGGATTTCATTGCTGACAAGGTTGACATGCCAACCGACGACGCAAGCGCCGCGCTTGCAGGTTTCGGCGCACGGTTTCCCGGCATGTGGGGAGCCGGCTCGGGCTACTTGCACACCGACTACTACCGGCAAGTGAACCCCACCAATCCGGGCAGAAGCAAGGTCGCGGTCTACCTGCGTTCGCCAGCGGGCAACCCGCTTTACTACGATCAGAAGATCACCTACTCGCCATGGCCGACTGCCGCCAACGACAAGCTTCTGCAAGTGAATGCCAATCCTGCGGCCGTCAATATCCACGGCACCAATCCCTTAGACACAAGCCGGCAAATCGACGTTCGAACTCGGGTCAACCTTTCGGGTGGAGTCGGTAACTTAGACGACGAATCGAAGAATTTTTGGCCTGCGACTTACTACGTCTACACGGGTGCATTGGACCTGGCTGAGGCCAGCCCGAGTCTGACGAACCCGGCTCAATTTACCAAGGTCGAGATCAAACCTACCCAGACGACCTATGCCCGGGACAAGGGTCGCAATGATTGCACCGGAGCATTTGGGGTCGGTGGATGCAGCTACGCCGAGGAACTGCAGAACTTCGCGAATTGGCTTCAGTACTACCGAAGCCGCATGTTGATGGCCAAGGGTGGCGTTGCAGGCGCCTTTGCGAAACAGTTGGACAACCTGAGAGTCGGGTTCGGCACGATCAACAGCCCAGGCACGGTGCGCCAAGGCGTCGCCAAATTCGACGCGGCGCAGCGGACAAGTTTCTACACCGATCTGTATTCCATTCCTGGCGATCCATCCGGTACGCCGCTGCGAAGAGCGGCTGACGACGTGGGCAAATATTTCCAGCGCAGCAACGTCGGCAATCCGTGGGCAGAGTTTCCCAACAGCAACGCTGTCGGCAAGGAATACACCTGCCGGAAGGCGTTTCATATTGTCGCCACCGACGGCTATTGGAACGACGGGTCGGGGGAAGCGACAGCCCCAGCCAATGCCAACAACGACAGTTTTTCAGGCTTCACGCCGGCCACCGGCAAGGGCAAAACGTATGCGTTTTCCGACACAGGTTTTGACAATACCGATGCGCTCGTGGGCCGATTCACCATCAAACCGTTCCTGGACGGCGGCGCAGTGCACTCCAACACGCTCGCTGACGTGGCGGCGTACTACTGGAAAACAGACCTTCGGCCCGACTTGAGTAACGATGTGTTTCCGTCGACAACCGACCCTGCTTTCTGGCAGCACTTGACCACCTTCACGGTCGGGCTGGGAATCAGCGGCTCGGGCGGGGTGAAGACCACGGGCGGTGCCGATGTGGATCTTTCTAGCAAAGCGGTTCGCACTTCACTCATCGCGAACAAGACGGCACTGACATGGACCGAACCGAACGGTGCTGCGAATGACAACAACAAAGGCGACGACCTGATCCATGCCGCGATGAACGGCCGGGGTGATTACTTCTTCGCCGCCGACCCGAGGGCACTGAAAAGGGGCTTGTCGGCGGCACTTGCCGAGGCGACCAACAACCCTGGCAGCTCGGCCAACATCGCGACCAGCTCAAGGCAGCTTTCGGCCGCCAATCAGGTGTACCAGGCCACCTTCACCCCCGACCAGTGGTACGGACGCCTGTACGCGTTCAGCCAGTCGGCATCGGGTGTGGTCAGCGCGGCCCCAAGCGACGCGGTTTGGGAGGCGTCCAACAAAATGCCGGCACCGGCTGATCGCAATATTTACTCGTGGAATCCGATCACCAAAGCCGGAAGCTTGTTCACCTGGACGGTCGGCACCGGCCTGACGACCACGCAGAAAAGCAACTTGTCCGATGACGCCACCCTGCTCGACTATCTGCGCGGTAGCGCAGCGAATGAACTGGCCCAGGGCGGCGCGTTCCGCGACCGGTCGCGCTATTCGGTCACCGGCAACACGGGCATCACCGTCAAGGGCGGCGTGCTGGGTGACATCGTCAACGGCTCGCCTGTCAAGGGGCCCAGCTTCGGGGCAGGTTATCAAAAGCTGCCGGCCGGCTCGGCGGGGCAAGACTCCTACGCTGCCTATCGTTTGGCTGGAAACAGCGCGCTGGACAACATGCGCGACACGATTTTTGCCGGTGCCAACGACGGCATGCTGCACGCGTTCAACCGAATCGACGGCGTGGAGCGTTTTGCGTTCGTACCCAATTCGGTGTTCAGCGTGCCGCGCTCGCTGACTGGCACCGAGCTGAAGTTGAAGCTGCTGTCCGACCCCGGCTACAGCCACCGCTTCACGGTGGACGGGCCGCCTCAAATCGGCGATGCCTACATCGCCACGGGCGTCGCTGTCCCGAGTTGGAAAACCGTGCTCGTGAGTTCCACCGGTGCCGGCGCGCGATCGGTCTTTGCAATGGATGTCAG
>JAYVCL010000468.1:0-2672 GCA_043749975.1 Burkholderiales bacterium | reverse complement strand
GCACCGTGGCGATGCCGGCTACCGGCTCAAAATCGGCGATGGGGTCAAACCCCGGCTTGCTGTAGAGCACGGGATTGATGGTCTGGGTGCTGCCCACCGTGACCAGCCAGACGCTGCCGTCCCTGGGCGCCGATTTGGCGACATAGGCGGATCCGACATTCCCGCCGGCGCCGGGCCGGTTCTCGACCACTACCGACGCCTCGATAAACTTCGGCAGCCGCACCGCGACGGCACGCCCGAAAACGTCATTCGAGCCGCCGGCCGCTTGCGGAACGACCAGCGTGATGACCTTGGGCAGCGCGGTCTGGGCAGCGGCGTTGAACGATGCCAATACGGGCAGCAGTGAAAGCGCTGCGGCTATCTGGCGCCGGCGTGGTGAAAATAAAATCATTTCATGCGTCCTGTTTGATGGTTTGTTTGGCTTCGACCAAGTCCTGGTGCTCACCCAGGCGCGGAGCCGGCGTACGGATACGGCCAGGCGTGCGCGACAGCCGTGGAAAAACGCTATGCATGGGGAGGTGACCAAGTTCCGCGTCCGCAACGTTCACCAGGGCCTGGCGCTGCTGGATGTGGGGGTCTTGCATCAACTGATCGACGGTCAAGACGGGTCCGACGGTACATTCAAGCGCGCCAAAATGCGCCAGATTCACTTCAAGCGTCCGCTGTTTCACAAAATCACCGATACGCCGGTCAAGTTCATCGACATTGGCTAGCCGCGCCGAGTTGGTCGCGAATCGCTCATCCGTGACCAGCTCGGGCGCTCCGATGGCCCGCATGATGCGTTCGGCCATGCGCTGCGTTGACCCGGACATCACCATCCATTTGTCGTCGCTGCAAAGATAGGCGTTACGCGGCGCCGCGATTTCCGCGCGGTTGCCCATGCGCCTGGGCAACTGCCCGGTCTGCTGGTAGATGGCGGCGTCAGGGCCGAGAATGCCCAGCATGGGCTCCAGCAGCGACAGATCGATCACTTGCCCCAATCCGCCATTGACTTCGACTTCACGCACGGCGGCCAATGTCGCGAACGCACCCGACAAGCCGGCGATCATGTCCGCAAGTCCAAGATTCGGCAGCACCGGCGGCTTGTCGGGAAATCCGTTCTTTGCAGCGAAGCCGGAGAAAGCTTCGACCAGCGTGCCGAAGCCGGGACGACTCGCATACGGGCCGGTTTGTCCCCAGCCGGAAATGCGCAGCACCACCAGCTTTGGATTGATTTTGTGCAATACCTCGGGTCCGAGTCCGAAGGCTTCCAGCCCGCCCGCCTTGAAGCTTTCCACCAGCACGTCGGCGTCGGGCAGCAGCGCCAGCAGATTGTCCCGGTCGGCCTGCAGTTTCAGGTCGAGGCAAATGCTCCGCTTGTTGCGCGCGTAGACCTTCCACCAGATCGACTTGCCGTCATTCTTCCAGTCCCGCAGTGTGTCGCCTTGCGGGCTCTCAACCTTGATCACGTCGGCGCCGAAATCAGCCAGCTGCAAGGTAAGCATGTTGCCGGCCATGAGGCGGGACAGATCCAGCACCCGGATGCCGGACAGCGGCAGGGAGGTGCTAGCGCTCATGGGAAGCGCCTGACAAAGCAGCGTTCTGGCCGCCGCTGCGCGCAATGCGCGCATGGCGGCGCTTGAGCAGCAGCCGTGCGCGCTTGGCGATGGGCTCATCGATCATGCGGCCGTCCAGCGCGATGGCCCCCTTGCCTTCGGCCACGCCGGCGTCGAAAGCGGCCAGCAGGCGGGTTGCCGCGAAGGCCTCCTCGTCGGTGCCGCCGAACACTTCGTTCAGCACCCTCACCTGCGCCGGGTGGATGCAGGCGGAGCCGCGCACGCCAATCAGCCTGGCGTGGACTGCCAAGGCGCGAAACGCGTCGAGATCGGTGAAGTCACCAATCGAGCCGGGCAGACCGATGGGGTGCACACCGGCAGCGACCGCTGCAATGACAACCGCCTGGGCCGGGTAGCTCATGCCCTCTACCAGGGGGTCAATGCCCATCGCGGTTGAAAAATCTTCCGCGCCAAAACCCATGCAAACGATGCGCGATGAAGCGCGGGCGATTTCAGGCGCGCGGCAAACACCCTGCGGTGTTTCGATCAGCACCACCAGCCCCATGCTGTTCGCAGCCCGCCCGGCTTTCAGCTCTTCCCGGTGCATGTCGCTGGCGAGCTGAACCAGTTGCTCGGGCGCTTCAACCTTGGGCATGACGATGCCGTCCGCGCCGCTGACGACGCTGGCCGCCACATCGTCTGCCAGCAGGGCGGCCTCGTGGTTCACGCGCACATAGACCATGACGCCGGCCTCGTGCAATCGCTGCACCGCGCTCCGCAGCGCGGCGCGCGCCTTCAGCCTGGAAGCGGGGGCAACGCCGTCTTCCAGATCAAGCACGATCACGTCAGCTCCGCGATCCGCCGCTTTGGCAATGAAACGCTCGGCATCGGCGGGAATGAAGAGCAGCGAGCGCGCATCAAATTCAGCGGCGGTCTTCATGGGAGGTTCCTTCACAAGTGTTGGTGCTCTGGCTATTCCTGTTAGCCGGTCAGCGCGCGTGAATTATTCCATGGCCGATAAATCTTGAAAAGCGATACTCCTAAGCCGGACGAGCCGGAACCAAACAAGCAAAGACGCACCTCGGTTATTCGCAAAATCTTTGGACGTTCAACCGATTTACGTCCTTGCAAATGTTC
>JAYVCL010000467.1:0-4839 GCA_043749975.1 Burkholderiales bacterium | reverse complement strand
GATCATGTCGATGCGGCGAAACACCTCTTCCAGCGGCAGGTCGCGCACCGCCTCGGACGACTCGCTCAGGTAGCACAGCGTGCAGTCCAGGTTGCAGCGCTGGGTGACCTCGAGCGACACGCAGGCAACCGGCCAACGCCGCCCGGCCGTCTGGCCTTCGCTCCACTGCCGGCTGCGCTGCATGCGTGCGCGCAACTCGCCGATGGGGTCGGCGTGCGGCTGGCGCGCGGGCTCCAGCGCGAAGACTTCGGCAGCGCTGAGGATCGGGTGGGCATCGGTGCAAGAGGCAGTCATCTGCGTGAGTCGCGCGCGGGTCAAAGATCTTTCAAGCCGCCAACGTGTCGTGGGGCAGGAAGCCGCCCGACTGGTGCCGCCACAGCTTCGCGTAGTGGCCGTTCTGGCGCAGCAAATCGTCGTGCGAGCCCTGCTCGACGATGCGGCCCTGCTCCAGCACCACCAGCCGGTCCATGCGCGCGATGGTCGACAGCCGGTGCGCAATCGCGATCACGGTCTTGCCCTCCATCAACCCGAGCAACTGATCCTGGATCGCCAGCTCGACTTCGCTGTCGAGCGCCGAAGTGGCTTCATCCAGCACCAGGATCGGCGCGTTTTTCAACACCACGCGTGCGATGGCGATGCGCTGGCGCTGCCCGCCGCTGAGCTTCACGCCGCGTTCGCCCACATGAGCGTCGTAGCCGCTGCGCTGCTTCCAGTCTTGCAGGTCGGTGATGAAGTCGTGCGCCTGCGCGCGCCGCGCCGCGGCTTCGATCTCGGCCTGCGTGGCACCGGGCCGGCCGTAGCCGATGTTGCCGGCGATCGAGCGGTGCAGCAGCGAGGTGTCCTGCGTCACCATGCCGATGGCGGCGCGCAGGCTTTCCTGCGTCACGTGGCCGATGTCCTGCCCGTCGATGCGGATGCTGCCCTGCTCGACATCGTGAAAGCGCAGCAGCAGGTTGACCAGGGTCGACTTGCCCGCACCCGATCGCCCGACCAGGCCGACGCGCTCGCCGGGGCGAATCACCAGGCTCAGCTTGTCGAGCACGCGCTTGCCGTCGCTGCGGCCATAGGTGAAGGTGAGTTGCTCGAAGCGAATTTCGCCGCGCGGCACCACCAGTTCGCGCGCACCCGGCGCATCGACCATCGTGTGCGGCACCGCGATGGTTTCCATGCCGTCTTGCACGGTGCCGATGTTCTCGAAGATGCCAGCCACTTCCCAGCTCACCCAGCCGGCCACGTTCGAGATTTGCCAGGCCAGCGGCAGCGCGGTGGCGACCAGCCCGGCACTGACCTGGCCGCGGCTCCACAAGCTGATGCCGATGGCGGCGGTGCCCACCAGCAGCAGCGCGTTCATGCACACCAGGGTCGACATGAAGCGCGTGATCAAGCGCATGTGCGCGGCGATGGCGGCGGTGTGCGCATCGACCACCTCGCGCACGTGTTCGTCTTCGTCGCGCGCGCGGGCGAACAGCTTGACGGTCAGGATGTTGGTGTAGCTGTCGACCACCCGGCCCATCACCAGCGAGCGCACCTCGGAACTGGCCTTGGCCAGGTCGCGCATGCGCGGCACGAAATGGCGCAAGAAGAACACATAACCGGCGAACCACAGGGCGGTCGGAACGGCCAGCCGCCAGTCGGCCAGGGCCATCAGCAGCAGCGCCGACAGGCCGTAGATCACGATGTACCAAAGCGCACGAATCACGCTGACCACGCTTTCGCGCAGCGAGTTGCTGGTCTGCATGACCCGGTTCGCGATGCGGCCGGCGAAGTCGTTCTGAAAAAACGGCCAGCTCTGGCGCACCACGTGCCAGTGGCTCTGCCAGCGCACCAGGCTGGTGACGTTGGGCACCACTGCGTTGTTGCGCAACAGGCTGTCGGCCAGGTGCGACAGCGGCCGCCCGAACAGCACCGCCGCGCCCATCACCAGCAGGCCGGGCAGGGCGCTGTGAAACGCGCCGGCGCGGTCTGCGGACTGCATCAAGGTGACCAGCCGGCCGATGAAGACCGGGATCAAGGTGTCGACCAGCGCCACGGCCAGGCCGGTCAGCAGCATCGCCGCATACAGGCCGCGCGACTGGCGGATGAAGTGCCAGTAGAACGCCAGCAAGCCGGGGGGCGGCTCACCGGGAGGCAGTTCGGTCGGGCGCAGGCGGGATTCGAAGAAGGCGAACATGGTGGCTCGGCGTGGTGGGCGCGGAGAAGTGCACGTCAAACGCGAAGCGGCGCAAGCTGGTGGCGTGCGCCGTCGCGGTGACAAACGGGGGGTTGCTGATTGTCGCCGTTGCGCTCGGCGCCTGTGCCAAGGGGCTACCGCGCAGCAGAGAGATCGTCTTCGCGCGCGGCATGATGGCCCACCACACTAGCCACACACACCCATGCACACGCCGCACACACCACCCCCGCCGCACACGCCCGCCGATGGCTCAGTCACCACGCTGTACCTGGCGCGGCACGGCCAAAGTGAATGGAACAACCAGAGCCGCATCACGGGCCAGCTCGATGTCGGCTTGTCGCTCAAAGGACAACAGCAAAGCGAAGCCCTGGCCGAGTGCCTGAAGGATGAAGCGCTGGACGCGATCTACGCCAGCGCACTGCAACGCACGAGCGCCACGGCGCAGCCCACGGCGAGCGCGAAACGATTGCCGATCGTCTCGGTGAGTGCGCTCAATGAGATCCACCTGGGCGTGTTGCAGGGGCGCCATCGCGACGAACGCGACACCGAGGCGCAGGCCCTGTGGGCGCAGTGGCAAGCCGACGTGTGGGGCTTCCGGGTGCCGGGCGGCGAGCGTTTCGATGAGTTCGCGCAGCGTGTCGGGCACGCGCTGCAATCGATCCTGCAGCAGCACCAGGGGCAGCGCATTCTCGTCGTCGGCCACCGCGCCACCAATCGGGTGCTGCTGGGCACGCTGCTGGGCTGGCCGCGCGAGCGCTGGACCGAACTGCGCTTGCGCAACAAGTACTTCTATCGCGTCAGGCTCGGCGCGGTACCCGAAATCGCCACCTACACGCTCAGCGGCAGCCACACCGGGGCCTGCCAGGACGGCTTCATCATGTGAGCCCGGCCAGCACCGCTTTGATCCTGTCGCCGATGCGACTCTGGCAGGGGTGAAGAACCCGCTTCGCCATCACACCTGCGGGTGCGGGCGCCTCACGCGGCGAGCCGCTCGTCGACACCGACGGCCTCGACCGGCAGCGCTGCCGCGCGGCGCCCGATCGGGAAGTACTCGAAGCCCAGTGCCTGCATCCGATCGGGGTCGAACAGGTTGCGCCCATCGAAGACCACCGGCTGACGCAGCAAGGCGCGCATGCGGTCGAAGTCAGGTGAGCGGAAGGCTTTCCATTCGGTCACCACCACCAGCGCGTCGGCACCTTCGAGCGCCTCGGTGGGCGTGGCCGCGAAGTCCAGCCGCTGCACGCCCGCGAAGACGCGGCGGGCCTCGTCCATCGCCACCGGATCGTGCGCCGTCACCTGGGCGCCGCGCTTCAGCAGTTCGGCCACGATGACGCGGCTGGGTGCCTCGCGCATGTCGTCGGTGTCGGGCTTGAAGGCCAGGCCCCACAAGGCGAAGCGCCGGCCTTGCAGGTTTTCGCCGAAGCGCTCGACGATCTTGCGCACCAGCACCAGTTTTTGCCGCTCGTTGCCGCGCTCCACCGCGCTGAGCAAATCGAGTGGCTCGCCGGCCGCGCTGGCGCTGTGCAGCAACGCCTTCACGTCTTTCGGAAAACACGAGCCGCCGTAACCGCAGCCGGCATACAGAAACTGGTGCCCGATGCGCGGGTCGGAGCCGATGCCGCGGCGCACCTGCTCGATGTCGGCACCCAGCTTTTCGGCCAGCAGCGCCATCTCGTTCATGAAGCTGATGCGCGTGGCCAGCATCGCGTTGGCTGCGTACTTGGTCAGTTCGGCCGAGCGGATGTCCATGATGACCAGCTTGTCGCGGGCGCGCTGAAACGGCGCGTACAGCGCGTGCATCAGGTGCACAGCGCGTTCGTCGTCGGCACCGACGACGATGCGGTCGGGGCGCATGAAGTCTTCCACCGCCGCGCCTTCTTTCAAGAACTCGGGGTTCGAGACGACGCTGTAGGGCACGTTCACACCGCGCTCGGCCTGGGCCAGGGCAATCGCCTGGTGCACCGCGTCGGCGGTGCCCACCGGTACGGTGCTCTTGTCGACCACCAGCTTGTAATCGGTCATGTGGCGGCCGATGCTGCGCGCCGCTTCGAGCACGTGCTGCATGTCGGCGGCACCGTCTTCATCGGGCGGCGTGCCCACGGCGATGAACTGGATGGTGCCGAAGCGCACGCCTTCTTTCAGGTCGGTGCTGAAGTGCAGCCGCTCGCCGGCGATGTTGCGCGCCACCATTTCTTTCAGGCCGGGCTCGTGGATCGGCAACTCGCCGCGCTTCAACATGTCGATCTTCGCGGGGTCGAGATCGACACACAGCACGTCGTTGCCCATTTCGGCAAAACACGCCCCCGTCACCAGGCCGACATAGCCGGCACCCACCACGGTCAGTTTCATGTGACTCCAGTTGAATCGCCGTCGACGACTCGGATCTGTTTGGCGCTCCGCGATGCACCATCTCGGGAGCTGAGGTCGCTGCATTGCCGGCGCGGCAATGGCCAAGGGGAGCACGACATCGGACAGAGGGGTCAGGGCCGGGTTTGATACGCGGCTTCAGCGGCGCGGGATCAGCGACGCGTGTTCAGCGACACCTGCGCGGCGGCGTCCCACCCGCCGCCTAGGAGCCTGTCGGGCTTGGGGCGTCGAAGCGAAAATTGGCCCCAGCGAGGACAGTTTTTGTCAGGTTCGCCGGCTCATAGCCATAGCTATGGGCCAAG
>JAYVCL010000466.1:0-3179 GCA_043749975.1 Burkholderiales bacterium | reverse complement strand
CCCGCGAGCTCGATCCCGATGACCCGAACGCCGGGGCGGTGGTGTAGAGTTATCCAGGCCAATTCAACAGCAGCACTCCGGCACCCACGACCCCATGGCGACCCATGCCGATTCGATGGCTCAGGCGGCATTTGCCCGGCGCTCCTACGTCGAGAGTTTGCTCAGCGGGTTGCCAGGCGTGGTTCGGGCCGTCGACCAAGGCGCCCGGCTGCTGCTCAGCCAGGTGGCCGAAAACAGCGTCCAGATGCGCCGTCGCGAACTGGTCGAAGACCTCGGCAAGACCTCGGCGTTCTGGTTGCAAGGGGCCACCACGATGCTGCGAGGCGCGCTGCTCACCGGCGTGGTGTCGGCGTCGCACCCGGGTGACCTGCCGCCGCCCTCGGGTCGCCAGCCCGGCCTGACCCTGGTCGACAACGACACCATCGAGAGCGAGATTCTCAGCTCGCGTCTGGCGCTGGCGATGATGGACCGCGCGTCGTGGGAATTCACCGACCTGCGCTCGCGCATGACCGTGCTCGAAGGCCGCGACGAGCTGGACAGCAACGACGTGCTGCGCCCGCATGTGCTGGCGCGCATCGTCACCACGGCGTGGCGATCAGCGGGGCTCGGCCATGAGGCGTGGCGCACGCTCCAGGGCGTGCTTCACCATGAGTTCTCTCACTTTGCCGAAGAGACCTACCACGAGACCAACCGCCGGCTGCTCCAGCAAGGAGTGTTGCCGAACACCGATCTGCGTCCGTTCATCCGGCGCTCCCAAAACTCCGCCTCGAATTTCGGCGGCGTGGGTGGCGTCGCGGGAAGCGGCGCGGCTGGGAGTTCGGGCAGGGGTTCCGACTTCGGCAACTCCGGCGTGACGAGTTCGGGCGGCGGGCGCGCCGACGTGGCTGAAGAAACGCGGATGATGTCGCGCTCGGTCGGCCTGGCGCGCGGTGCCGACCACGCCGAGGCGGTGCTCGGGCGACTCAACCGACTGATCGGCCGGCAGCTTCCCGAGTTCGCCGTCACCGCGCAGGCCCGGCCGGCTTCGGCCAAACTGCAGGCCGCCATTGCCGATGCGCAGCAGGGCATCAACCGGCGCCTGACCGGTGCTGGCGGAGCGGCCCTGGCAGCGGGCGCTGTCAGCACGCCGGCCCTGCTCGAGGAGTTGCACCAGCGCAAGCAACAACTCAAGCAGGCTGCCACCACGCCGGCCGAACGCGCCACCATCGAGATCGTGGCCTTGTTGTTCCAGAGCATCCTGACCGAAGAGCGCATTCCCGCCGCGATCCGGGTCTGGTTTGCGCGGCTGCAGATGCCGGTGCTTCGGGTGGCGGTCGGCGAGCCCGACTTCTTTGCCACCGTCGACCACCCGGCGCGCCGCCTGATCGACCGCATGGGCGCCTGCGTGATGGGCTTCGACGCCAAGACTCGCAACGTCGGTGATGTGCTTGAGAAAGAAATCAAGCGCGTGGTGCAGGTGGTCGAGGCCTACCCCGACACCGGCCGGCGCGTGTTTCAGACCGTGCTCACCGAGTTCGAGAAGTTCCTCGAGCACTACTTCAAGAACGAGAACGACGCGTCGCGCAAAGGGGTCTCGCTGGCCCAGCAAGTCGAGCACCGCGAGACCTTGGCGATCCAGTACACCATCGAGCTGCGCAAGATGCTGAACGAGATGCCGGTGCAGGAGGGCGTGCGCGAGTTCCTGTTTCATGTCTGGGCCGACGTGCTGGCCATGACGGCCGTCAACACCGGCAACCAGAGCGACGAAACCAAGGCCATGAAGCGCGCTGCCGCCGACCTGATCTGGTCGGCCAGCGCCAAGGTCTCGCGCGACGAGCGTGCCGAGGTGATTCGCCGCTTGCCGCCGCTGCTCAAGAGCCTGCGTGACGGCATGGGCCACGCGGGCATGTCGGTTGCAAAGCAAGACGAGCACATCCATGGCCTGAACAACTCGCTGGCTGCGGCATTCACGGCCAAAGCCGCTGCCATTCCGCTCGAGCGGCTGGAAGAGTTGATGGCGCGGCTTGAGACCCTGGAAGAACTGCTGCCCGACGCGCTGGACGTCGAGATCGATGAATCGATGGTGCTCGACCTGTCTGGCCATGAAAGTTCAGAGCTCGAAGTGGTCGGCGCGGGCGGGTCCATGCCCACGCCCGCCATGCTCGCCTGGGCGCGCGAACTCCAGGTGGGCGGCTGGTACATGCTGGACTACCGAGTCCGCAACGAGGCGGTTCAACTGGCCTGGCAGGGGCTGCGTCGTCAGTTGACGCTGTTCGTCTCGCCGCAGGGGCGCGGCGTCTTGTTCCAGCAGCATCGCCTGGCTGCCTTCCTGCAGGCGGGCTTGCTGGTGCCGGCGCAAGACGAATCTTTGACGGTGCGTGCCACCCGAAGCGCGCTTGCCAAACTGGATGTGGACCCGAGCCGGCTGTTGAACTGAGGCTGGCACTCCGCCGCAGCCCGCCCTCCTGCGCTCAATGAATCAGGCGATCCTCTTCGTCGACGAACAGCTCGTCGAGGATCAGGGCGTCGGGCTCTTCGCCCAGGCTCCAGAACACCATCAGCACGATGATCTTCAGGTCTTCCAGATCGAGCGGGCCGCCGGGAATCGCGTTGGCTCGGTCTATCACCATTTCACGCATCGGCGGCGGCAACACGCCGGCCGACTCGAGGAAGCTGATGAAGCCGATGGAAGCTTCGCCGAGGTGCTCTTGCTCGGCAGGCGAATAGACGCGCATGCTGAGGTCGCCTTGCTCGCCGACGTACGACTCGGCCGCGCCGGCCAGCCCGTCCAGCCAAGACAAGGCTTCCTGAATTTCGTCCGTCTCGAATCCGACTGAAGACAACTTGCGCCTCAGTTGGACGTGATCGGGACAAGCGTCGGGTCGCCAGTAGTTTTCGTACAGGTACACGAGCACATCGAACATGGGATCACTATACCGCAGGGGTGGCTGGGCGGATCGGCGGGCGTGGGCTCATCCCTGGGCCGTGCGCTGGAAAAGTTGCCCCGGCAAACGGGCCACGCGGCCGTCGAGTTCCAGCTCAAGCAAGCTGCCGTTCAGGTCTGCCGCCGAGCGTCCGGTGCGGGCGACCAGTGCTTCCAGGCTCACCGGGTCGTAACCCAGCGCCTCCAGCAACGGGTCGGTGGGCCCTGCTGTGCCGGGTGATTCAGGCACGCCAGAAGCGGGCGTGGCTTGCCCGAA
>JAYVCL010000465.1:0-2640 GCA_043749975.1 Burkholderiales bacterium | reverse complement strand
CCCAGATATGCCGCCCGCACCGCCGGGCTGGCCTGCACTTCGGCTGGCGTGCCCTCGATCAGCCGGGTGCCGAACTCCATCACCACGATGCGGTCGGTGATGTCCATCACCAGGTCCATGTCGTGCTCGACCAGCAGGATGCTCAGGCCCTCGCGGCGCAACTGCCGCAGCACCTCGATCAGGGCCTGCTTTTCCTGGTAGCGCAGGCCGGCGGCGGGCTCGTCCAGCAGCAGCAGCGCCGGGTCGGCGGCCAGCGCGCGGGCGATTTCCATCAAGCGTTGCGGGCCGAGCGCCAGGTTGCCGGCGTGCTCATGCATGTGCTCGCCGATGCCGATGCGCACCAGTTGCCGCTCGGCCTCGCGCAGCAGGCGGCGTTCTTCGGTTCGATCCAGCCGCAGCATCGCGCCGATGGCGCTTTTCGCCACGCCCTGGCGTCCGCGCAGGTGGCTGCCGAGAGCCACGTTCTCGAGCACGGTCATACCGGCGACCATTTTCACGTGTTGAAAGGTGCGCGCCACACCGCGTTTGGCAATCTGGCGCGAAGGCAGGCCTTCGATGCGCTGGCCGCGAAACCACACCTCGCCGCGCGTGGCCGGCAGCACTCCCGTGACCAGGTTGAAGGTGGTCGACTTGCCTGCGCCATTGGGCCCGATGAGACCGAGGATTTCGCCGGCGCGCACTTGAAAGCTCACATCGTTCACCGCCACCAGGCCGCCGAACTCCTTGCGCACCGCGCGCACGTCCAGCACCACCTCGCCGTGCGGCGGGCGAGGGCGTTCGGGCAGGGCCGAAGCGTCGCGCCAGTCGACCTTGCGCGGCACCTGCGGCAGGCGCGATTCGATGAAGGCCCACAGCCCATCGCGCGCGTATTGCAGCACCAGCACCAGCAGCACACCGAAGACGATGACCTCGAAGTTGCCACTGCTGCCCAGCAGCCTGGGCAGCAGCACCTGCAACTGGTCTTCCAAAATCTTCACCACGCCCGCGCCCATCAGCGCGCCCCACACATGGCCGACCCCGCCGATGACCGCCATGAACAGGTACTCGATGCCCATCTTCAAACCGAACGGTGACGGGTTCACCGTGCGTTGAAAGTGCGCGAACAACCAGCCCGACACGCTGGCCAGCAGCGCGGCCAGCACGAAGGCGGTGACCTTGACGCGGACGGTGTCGACCCCCATCGCCTCGGCCAGGGTGGTGCCGCCCTTGACGGCGCGCAGCGCGCGGCCGGTGCGCGAGTCGAGCAGGTGGGTCACCGCCATCGCGGCCAGCACCACCAAGGTCCACAGCAAGTAGAAAAAACTGCGGCCCGTGTTGAGCTCGATGCTGAAAAACCGGATCGCCGGCACACCCAGCAGCCCGTCGTACTTGCCCAGCGCGTCGATGTTGCCCAGCAGGTAGTACAGGCTCAAGCCCCAGGCGATGGTGGCCAGCGGCAGGTAGTGGCCCGACATGCGCAGCGTGATCCAGCCCAGCACCAGCGCGGCCACGCCGGTCAACGCCAGCCCGGCCCACAGCGTGAGCCACGGCGACACGCCGTGCGTGAGCGTCAGGTAAGCCGCCGTGTACGCGCCCATGCCGACGAACGCCGCCTGCCCGAACGAGGTCAGCCCGGCCACGCCGGTGAGCAGCACCAGGCCGATGACGACCAGCGTGTACAGGCCGATGTAATTGGCCTGCGTGATCCAGAACTCGGGCACCGGCAACTGCGGCAGCAGGGCCAGCGATGCGACGAAGGCGATCAGAAAGTAGCTTCTCATCGCGTCAGTCTTCTTCGTCGGCATGGCCGTGCTGGAAGCTTCTCCACAGCAAGACCGGAAGGATCAAGGTGAACACGATCACTTCCTTGAACGCGCTGGCCCAGAACGAGCCGAAGCTCTCCAGCAGGCCGACGAAGACTGCGCCGAGTGCGGCTGCCGGGTAGCTGGCCAAGCCGCCGAAGATGGCGGCGACGAAGCCTTTCAGCCCGATCAAAAAGCCCGAATCGTAGAACATCGTCGTGGTCGGGCCGATCAGCAGGCCCGACAACGCGCCGATGTACGCGGCCAGCGCGAAACTCAGTCGTCCCGCACCCGTGGTCGAAATGCCCATCAGCCGCGCGCCGAGCCGGTTCACCGCCGTGGCGCGCAACGCCTTGCCGCGCAAGCTGCGCTCGAAGAACAGGAACAGCGCCACGATCAAGGCGACCGACGCCATGAAGATGATCAGCGTTTGCCCCGACACGGTGAGCGCCCCGGCGCTGAAGCGTGCCTCCCAGAAGCTGGGGTTGCGAAAGCCTTCGGCACCGAAGAACACCAAGCCCAGCCCAGTGAGCGCAAAGTGCACGCCGACCGAGACGATCAGCAGCACCAGCACGCTCGCGTCGGCCAATTTTTCATAGGCCAATCGGTAGACCAGCGGGCCCAGCGGCGTGACGATGGCCAGGCTCAGCAGGCTTTGCAGCAGCAGCGGCAACTTGAGTGGCGCGGCCCACAGCGTGAGCAGCGTGACCGCCACCGGCCACGCCAGCGACTTGCCCGCGGCGACGGCGCTTTGCGCCACCGGCACGGCGCGCCGCGTGCAGGCCACCGCTTCGAGCAGCGCGCTCAACAGCGCCAGCGCCAGCAGCAACCACAGCGTGCCCGGCACCCGGCCCATTTG
>JAYVCL010000464.1:0-3347 GCA_043749975.1 Burkholderiales bacterium | reverse complement strand
CGCAGCGCAGCCATCTCGGCCTCGACGCTGGGCGGCGCCGGCATGCCGCGCGGGAAGGCCGCCTCCAGCGCGGCCCCCGAGCCCACCACATGGCGGTCGACGGCCTGGCCGATGCGGGCCACGGTCTCCAGCAGCAAGTGGTCGGCCACGGTGTCCACCGCCCGGCTGCCGGTTTGATACGACAACGCGCCGATCAACAACGCCACGCCCGTGACCAGGGCCACGTAGGGCACGGTCAGCCATTGACGCAAGGTGATGCGGGTGGAAACTGCCATGTCGCTCCGACAAATACTGCCGAAGTATCGAGGCCGCACGGGGGCCTGGCACCTCGGCACCAGATCGATGTGCCAACCGAACGCAATAATCGTCGCCAGGCGGCAACATCGGTGTGCGTTGCGCACCGCGCCTCAGGCGCCCTGCGCTCCCCCGGGCGGGACGACACCGCAGGGGTCTTGGGGCTGTTATTTCAAGCGGCAGTGCCGAGCAGTTCATTCAAGTGAGCGTCGATTTGCGGCATGTAGCCCGGCTCGACGGCAAACAATGCCAGGTGGCCGGCCTGGCTCTTGATGGCGCGGTAGCGGGCGTTCGGGATCAGGCGGCTTTCTTCTTCGCACATGAACGGCGGGAACAACTGGTCGGTCTCGATCGGCATCACCGTCACCTTGGCCTTGATGCGCCCGAGCGCTGCGGCCAGGTCGCCGCCGGTGTGGCGGGCCACGTCGCCGTGTTGCCACTTCCACAATTGCGTCAGCAGGTTGTTCGGGTCCATCGGCAAGAAGAAGGCTTCCATGAAGCCGGTCAAAAAGTCTTCCAGCGACGAGAAGCCCAGGCCGCGCCAGCTCTCGGCCTTGAACCACAGGTCGCACCAGCCCATCAGCGCGAAGTATTTCGCGTGGCGGCGCATCGCCAGGTGCAGGGCGGCCGAGTCGGCATAGAAGCCGCCGTTGAACGCTGCGTCGCTGGTCAGGATGTCTTCGACCACGCCGGCGATCAGCGCGGTGTGCGGCTGGCACTTCGCGGTGCCGGCCAGCGGCGCGGCGCGCTTGACCATGTCGGGAAAGCGCACCGCCCACTCGTAGGTTTGCTGCGCGCCCATCGAGGCACCGAACACCAGCGCCAGGCTGTCGATGCCCAGCTTGTCGGTCAGCAGCCGGTGCTGCGCGCGAACGTCGTCGCCGATGCGCACCTTCGGAAAGCGCGCCTGGTTGAACGGCACCGGCGTGTTGTGCGGCGAACTCGAAAGCCCGCTGCCGATCTGATTCACGATCACGATGCAGTACTTGCGCGGGTCCAGTGCATGCCCTTCGCCGACATAGATCTGCTCCATGATCTTGCTGGTGCCGGTGTACCAGGTCGGGATCAGCACCGCGTTGTCGCGCGCCGCATTCAGTTTGCCGTGCACGCTGTAGGCCAGCGTGCAGTTGCGCAGGGTGCCGCCTTCTTCGAGCGGCAGGTCGCCGATGCTGTGGCTTTCATAGGGGCCGTGGCCGGCCTGGTTGTAGTAGGCGTGTTCGCTCATCGCTTGTCTCCGGTGATGGGGTGAATGTCGGCGCGCCGCGCGACCCTGTGCAGCCCGAGTTTCCAGCCGCTAAGAAGTGTGGGGTGAAGCCAGCGCGCCGGGTGGTACGCGACTACTTACGTGGCCCGGCAGCGGCGTCGGGCGCGATGAACGGGCGCACCACATCGAGCAGGCGTGCCACGTACGCCTCTTTCTCGCCCACCGGTGCCGCGTGGTGCAGCGCCTGCGCCGCAGCCTCGAAGCCCGCGCCGCGCGCCATCATCCAGGCTGCCAGGTATTGCGCGGCCAGGCCGCCACCGGCGGTGGCGATGGGGCCGCGCGCATGGAATGCCGCGTCTTCGACGCGCACGCCGGCTTCGACCAGCCAGGGCTTGGTGGCCAGGTCGGTGCAGGCCGGCATGTCGGCCAGCAATCCCAGCCGCGCCAGCAGCAGCGCACCCGAGCATTGCGCGCCGATGATCTGGCGCAGCGGGTCGAGTTGCAGCCGATCCAGCAGGGCGCTGTTTTGTGCAATGGCGCGGCTGTAGATGCCGCTGCCGAAGATCACCGCGTCGGCCTCGTTGGCGAACGCCAGCGGCCGCTGCGCCTGCACCGTCACGCCGCCCATCGAGGTCACGTGCGTTGTCGGGCTGGTGATCTCGGCTTTCCAGCCGCTGAGCCGGTTCAGCAGGCCGAGCGCGATGAACGCATCCAACTCGCTGAAGCCGTCGAAAGTGAGGATGGCGATGCGCATGCCCACGGCCTGGTCGCTCAGTCTTCGAGCAGGCTGCGCAGCATCCAGGCGGTCTGCTCGTGCACCGTCAGGCGTTGTGTCAGCAGGTCGGCGGTGGGCTCGTCGCCGGCGATGTGCGAGCCGCGCGCGCGTGGAGTGTCGTCGTCGCTGCGTGCCACTTTTTTTGCCATGCTTGCGCCCCGATCCAAGCGAATAAAAAAACGAGCACTGACTTTATCCCAATCGAGCCGCCAGATATGCCGCGTTTGCTGCGTGCCTGCGCCGTTGCAGGGGTCGGCTCTCAGACCGCACTATCGACCCCATTGGAAATATTTCGTTGATCGATCGGTGCCCAAACTCTAGACTCACTCTCCTACTGAATTTCACCACTCCAAAGGAGAGAACCTTGTCAACCGAAACAATGTGCCCGGTCGTGGGCAACGTTCGCAAACACACAGTGGCCGGGGCCAGGACGACAGCCGACTGGTGGCCCAATCAGCTCAACCTCAAAATTCTCAGCCAGAACTCGCCCGTGTCCGATCCGATGGGCCAGGAGTTCAACTACGCCGAGGAGTTCAAGAGCCTCGACCTGCATGCCGTGGTCAAAGACCTGCATGCCTTGATGACGGATTCGCAGGACTGGTGGCCCGCAGACTACGGCCACTATGGGCCGTTCTTCGTCCGTATGGCGTGGCACAGCGCTGGCACCTACCGTATCGCGGATGGTCGCGGTGGCTCGGGCTTCGGCACTCAGCGATTTGCGCCCCTCAATAGCTGGCCGGACAACGGCAACCTCGACAAGGCGCGCCGCTTGCTCTGGCCGATCAAGCAGAAATACGGCCGCAAAATCTCCTGGGCCGACCTGATTGTTCTCACCGGCACCGTCGCGATGGATTCGATGGGGTTCAAGACCTTCGGTTTCGCCGGTGGGCGCGAGGACCTCTGGGAGCCACAAGAAGACATTTTCTGGGGTCCTGAGGCCGAGTGGATGGGCGACGAGCGCTACAGCGGCGACCGTCAGCTCGCAAACCCTCTTGGCGCCGTTCAGATGGGCTTGATCTACGTGAACCCGCAAGGTCCGAACGGCAATCCCGATCCGATCGCTGCGGCACGGGA
>JAYVCL010000463.1:0-3769 GCA_043749975.1 Burkholderiales bacterium | reverse complement strand
CGGGCGATCGTGGCGAAGGTTGGCGAGGCCTTGGCTGCCGACGAGCATGCGATTGGCCTGAAGGCAGTCCTTGACGACCAACGAGGCAAGGCCGTGCGGCTGCTGACCGCTGCGCCGCCACCTCCCGCAGCACCGGCACCGCCTTCTTCTGGGCCTGCGCCGGCAGGCCCGGTGACGCCACCGCTGCCGCCGATCGGACCGGCGCCGGTCCCACCGGGTGGGGTTGCACCCAAGCCACCGGTGATCGTGCAGGAGTCCGCTGCGGCTGACCTCGAAAGCACGCAGGCGCTGGCCCTGCTGGATGACCTGCATGCGAAGCTGGACAGCGACACCGAACTGCGGCTTTCGATCTCATGGCGGCTTGAGAAGCCGGGGAGCAGCAAGTGACCGTTGCCGCCGGGCCCTTGTCGCTGCCTCAGATTGAGGCACAGGCGCTCGCGGTGCTGGACCGCGCGAGTGACGCCAGGGTCATTGCCATCCAAGCCAAGGCCAAGGCACAGTGGCCCGAAGCCATCATGTTGGCGGGCAGGCCGTTCCAGCTGCGTTGGTGCGAAAGTCCGTTGATGGCCCGAGAAGCACTGTCTGCGCTGGATGACTCGGACGATGGGCAAGCGGCCCCGGGGCTCATCTTGCTGACGCCGCTGGCCTCTCGCGAGTTGGGCGGCGATGTCGTGGCCCGGCTGGCGCGCACGCAGGTGTTTCAGCCCGACGCCTGGGGCATGGTCCAGCAGCTCTTCAAGGCACGCGAGATTGACGCGCGGCTGAGCCGCTTCCGGTGGATGGCCCAACTGCTGGTGGAGCGCGCCAGCATGGGCGCCTATCCGCCCGTGCCGAACGGCTTTCTGGACATGGACACGGCCTGGCGCCACATCCTGGGCCGGTGCCTGGCTTTGGAAGCCTCCAGGCCGGACGCGGCGATGTTGTTGAACTGGTCGCTGGGCGCAGATTCGGCCGGGCTGTTTGCCGACTTGCCCGAGGCCGCCAAGACGCAGATCGATACTTGGCTGGGCGAATCAGCCGGCGCTGTGGGCATGCTCGTCATGCGTTGCGTCACGGCAGGCAACACCCAGGATGCGGTGCCGCTCGGCTTGGTCTGTGGCGTTGTGTTGTCGCTTCAGGGCGAAGGTGTTCACGAACTGGCGGCAGCTGCGATTCGCCTCGAACGATTCATGGGTGACAAGCGAATCGGCATCGCCAAAGGGCGCCTTTGGGCCGCTGACGCGGCGAAGCTTCTCAGCGCCAGCGCGTTGACGCCCTTGACACCGGCCTTGCGCCACGCCGTGAACGAACGTGCCGAGGCTTTGCTGCGCGAGTTGCATGTGGATGCCCACGCGCACCTGAGCGATGTACTCCCGCTGGGCCTGGAGCAGCGGCTCGGTTTGCTGGCCGATACGCTGAAAGCCTTCATCGCCGATCCATCGGCTGCACTGCTTCAGGCCGCCGAGCGCGCTGCTGATTCGGCCGCGACCCACGCCCATGCCGACGCGGCAAGTACCCGGATGCTGCGCGTGAAGATGGCGGTTCGCCTATGCCGATGGATGGTGGCAGAGCGGCCTGAGAGCAAAGGCCGCGCCAATCGAGCGGTGCCGGGGTTCGCAGAGCTCACGCAGATGTATGCACGCGAAGGCGCATTCGTTGACTGGGCGCGATTCAAGCTGATCGGCGGTGACGACCTGCCTGGCCTCTCTTCCGCGTTCGTTGCGCTGCGCGACGCCGCACGCAAGAAGGCTGAGGTGTTCAATCAGTCGTTCGCGCAGGCACTGCAGGTGTGGAACCGTGAGCCGCGGGCCGAGGCTGCATGCATGCCGGTTGAAGCGATCATCGAGCGGCTGGTCGCCCCGCTGGCGCAGCAGGCGCCTGTGCTGTTGCTGGTGGCGGATGGTTTGAGCTACAGCATCTTCCGCGAGCTTTGCGAGGACTTGGAGGCCTTGGGCTGGGACGAACATGTCGCCGGGCCACCCCCGACGCTTGCCGTTGGCATTGCGGCGCTGCCGACGATCACTGAAGTGAGCCGGACCAGCCTGCTGTCGGGCCGCCTTGTTGTGGGTGCAGCCCCGCAGGAGAAGTCGGCGTTCTCAACGCATGCAGCGCTCGTGGCGGCGTCACGCGCAGGCACCGCGCCGATCGCGTTCCACAAGGGTGATCTCGCTGACTCTGAGGGCTTGTCATCCGTGGTCCGCGACGCCATCGCCTCGACGCAGCAGCATGTGGTGGCCGTGGTCTACAACGCGGTGGACGACCACCTGAGCGGCTCGAACCAGATCCATGTGCGATGGACTATCGATGATCTGAGGTTGCTCGGGCCCCTGCTGAGCGAAGCGCGCCGGGCGCGACGTGTGGTGATCATCACTGCCGACCATGGTCACGTCATCGACGCTGGCACCGTGCAGCGTGGCCAAGGCGATGGTGATCGCTGGCGGCTGCCTTCAGGCCCCCTGGACGAGAGTGAGCTGCTGTTCGACGGCGGCCGAGTGAAGACCGCGGCCGGAAGCGCAGTGGTTTGTGCATGGTCGGAAGGTGTTCGACACGGGGCCAAGAAGAACGGCTATCACGGTGGCGTCTCGGCACAGGAAGTCGTGGTGCCCTTGAGCGTGTTCACGCCGCGCAACATGCCACTCAAGGGTTGGCAGGTGGCCGCAGCGCCGCAGCCGGACTGGTGGGCACCGTTGGAGTCTGCTGCGCCGCCATTGGCCCCTGAGGCCCCGGCGTTCTCTCGCAAGCCACCGAAACCGAAGCCTGTGGCGATGCCGCAGCCTGACCTGTTCGGCGGGGCGGCGCCCGTGGCATCACCGACGCCTGGCGTGCATTGGATCGACGCAGTTCAGGCGTCGTCCGCCTACATGGCGCAGAAGGCGCTTGCGGCGCGCGTGGCGCCCGCCGACGCGGACGTTCGGGCACTTCTGGACGCATTGGCAGCCCGAGGCGGGAAACTGTCCAAAGCGGCGCTCGCGCAGCGCTTGGGCATGCCCGCCATGCGCATCAGCGGCTTCGTGAATGCCGCCAAGCGCGTGCTCAATGTTGACCAGGCCGCGGTGCTCGTTCTCGACGAGACGGCAGGAAGCGTGGAACTGAACAAGGAGCTGCTCGCTCGGCAGTTTCGGGTGACGGTGCGATGAGGGCTACGAAATGATCAGCCCACAACGAAGAGCCGAGGTGATCGAAGCCTTGCGGCGCGGCACGGTACCTAAGGCAGGCCTCGATGCATTGGCTGTGGGATACGGCCGGCTGCAGGGAACGCTCGACGAAGAGTTGGACGCCGTGGCGGCCGGCCGTGGGGCCTTCAAGGCCATACGCGGCGAGTACGGGTCAGGCAAGACCTTCTTCGGCCGTTGGCTGCAGGAGCGGGCCCGGGCGCGGGGCCTGGCCACCAGCGAGGTGCAGATTTCGGAGACCGAGACGCCGCTGCATCGCCTGGAAACTGTTTACCGGCGCTTGGTGGAACGCATTGCGACGGCCGACAGCGGCGAAGGCGCCTTTCGCGGCATCGTTGACGGCTGGTTTTACGCCCTGGAGCGCGACGTGCTGGAGGACACCAGCCTGGATCCAACGGATGAGGCGACGCTGCTCGCAAAGACCGAGGCGTTGATGGAGGCGAGGCTCGCTGGCGTCACCAAGGTAGCACCGGCCTTCTCAGCCACCCTTCGAGCCTATCGGCGCGCGCTGCAGGCCAGTGACAACGCTACTGCCGATGGGCTGATGGCCTGGCTCAGTGGCCAGCCCAACGTGGCAGCGTCGATTCGACGCGCGGCTGGCGTGAAGGGTGACATCG
>JAYVCL010000462.1:0-3665 GCA_043749975.1 Burkholderiales bacterium | reverse complement strand
TTCGGCTTGCCCGAGCTGGCAGCCGATCAACGCGAGCACATCCGGGCGAGCAAGCGCATCGCCAATCCGGGTTGCCACGCCAGCGCGTTCATCTTGCTGCTGCGCCCGCTTGTGGACGCGGGACTGGTGCCGGCCGGTCTGCCGACGGCAGCCACCTCGATCACCGGCTATTCGGGCGGTGGCAAAAAGATGATCGAGCAGTACGAGGCCGGAAGTGACGCTCGTTTGAATTCGCCGCGCCCCTATGCGCTGACGCTGGCGCACAAGCACATTCCGGAGATGATGGCGCACACCGGCTTGACGGTGAAGCCGGTGTTCCAGCCCATTGTCGGCAACTTCTACAAGGGTTTGTCGGTGAGTGTGCCCTTGCATCTGTCGCAGATGAAGGCCGGCGCGACCGCTGCTCACATCCAAGCGGCACTGGAACGGCACTACGCAGGCGAAACCTTCATCCGCGTGATGCCGCTGCGCGATGCGGCCACGCTAGACGCCGGGTTCTTCGATGTGCAGGCCTGCAACGACACCAATCGGGTCGACTTGTTCGTGTTCGCCAACGACAGCCAGGTGATGTTGATGGCGCGGCTCGACAACCTGGGCAAGGGGGCCAGCGGTGCCGCGGTGCAGGCGATGAACGTGCACCTGGGCGTGGACGAAGGGCTGGGGCTGTAAAGGCCGTCTCAGCCGTCGATTTCTGGCTGTTGGCGATAGTGATACGCGTAGGCGTCGCGGAAACCCAAGCGCTGATAGATGCGCCTGGCCGCGTGATTATCGCCATCGACTTGCAGGTAACCGACGCTGGCCGATTGACTTCGAGCCAATGTAAGCATGTGCTCACACAGCGTCCTAGCTAAGCCTAGACTTCGACTGGCAGGATCGGTGAACACGTCATAGAGGCCAACCAACTCGGCTTCGATGGAAAACTGACCACAGGCCAGCGCCCTTCCCTCGGCATTCTTCATCACGAAAGCTTGAAACGGCACCGGCGAAAGCGCCAGCCGTTGCGCATGCGCCTGACATTGCGCCAAGGTGGAGCCGCGCAAGTCGCCGACGATGTGCGAGAACGGCGCATGGGCCACCGGTTCGATGCGGTATTCATCGGCCAGCACGGGCTTGGCAATGTCTTTCAGCGACGGGCACAGCATGACCCGGGTGTCATCGATGCGCGGCATGCCCAAGGCGGCCAGTTGTTGGTCGAGTCCGGCGGGTTGAGAAAACGGTGTCACGCGAACATAGAGCGGCAAGCCGGCATCCGCGAACAAGGCCGCGCACAAGGCCAGCTTGTCGGCCATCGGCATGCAACCGAGCGCCAGCGCATTGATGCAGCGGGCGCGCTTGGCCTTGCCGGGCGAGAAGCGGACCAACCAGCCGTCGAGCCAGCGCTGCTGCGGAGGCGCGCTGGCGTTCAGGCCGGCGTCTTCGACGCGTGACAGCAAGACGGGGTCGAAAGCCTGGTTGAGCAGGCTCACACCGGCCCGCCGCGTTGAACCATTTCCTTGGCAAATTCGACGAAGGCCAGGGCCCCTTTCGACGCCGGGTCGAACACGACCCCGGGCAGGCCGTAGCTGGGCGCCTCGGCCAGCCGCACGTTGCGCGGAATGACGGTGTTGAACACCTTGTCGCCAAAGTGCGTCTTGAGTTGCTCGCTGACTTGCTGCTGCAACGTGATACGAGGGTCGAACATGACCCGCAGCAAGCCGATGATCTGCAGCTCCGGATTCATGTTCGCGTGCACCTGCTTGATGGTGTTGACCAGATCGCTCAGGCCTTCGAGCGCAAAGTATTCGCACTGCATCGGCACGATCACGCCATGCGCACTGCACAGGCCGTTCAGGGTCAGCATGCTCAGGCTGGGCGGGCAGTCGAGGAGCACGAAGTCGTATTCCGGGGCGACCGCTGCAAGCGCACGTTTCAAGCGCTGGTCGCGCCGCTCCAGGTCGACCAGCTCCACCTCGGCACCGGCCAACTCTCGATTGGCGCCGACGATGTCGTAGCCGGCTTTTTCGGCACGCTGGCGGGCTTCGGCGATCGAAGCGCTCTCAAGCAGCACGTCGTAAACGCTGAGTTCGAGACCACGCTTGTCGACGCCCGAGCCCATCGTGGCATTGCCCTGCGGGTCCAGGTCGATCACCAGCACGCGCTGGCCGATCCGGCTCAAACCGGCAGCCAGATTGACCGTGGTGGTGGTCTTGCCGACACCGCCCTTCTGGTTGGCAACGCAAAAAATTCTGGCCATGGTCACTTTCAGAAGGAGGAAATCAAGGCCGAATCAAGCGCAGGCCGAAGCCGATCAAAAAGACGCCGGCCAAGCGCTCGAGCCAGCGGGTGAGTGTCCGGTGCGCCTTCAACTGCTCTCCAACCGCGCGGGCAAACGCACACAACGTGAGGCAGTAGACGGCGGTGATCAGCGCAATCGTCACGGCCATCGCTGCGAAGGTCACGCTGCCCCGATGCGCAGCGGGGTCGATGAACAACGGAAAGAACGCCATGTAGAAGACGATGGCCTTGGGATTCAGCAAGGTGATGAAAAAGGCCTGCCGTGCGTACTGGCGCGGCTCGATGTGCACGGGCGAGCGTGAGCCTTGGCGCGGCATCAGCAGCCGCAAGCCCATCCACACCAGGTAGGCCGCCCCGCCATACTGAACCAGCTTGAACGCCAGTGGATGCGTCGCCAACAAGGCCGCCACACCGGCCACAGCCAGCCACAGCAGAACCTGGTCGCCCACGATCAGCCCGAAGGTTGCGGCGGCACCGGCACGCAAGCCGCCCTTGCCCGTGGAGGTGAGCAAAGCAAATGTCCCGGGCCCTGGCAAGGCCAGGAAGACGAGGATGGCCGCACAGAAGGCGGGAAAATCTGAAATTCCGAGCACAGCAGTCTCCACCTCACGCATCTGACGCATCTGACGCATTTGACGCGAGGGATTGCACAGCCGGTTTGGGCCTCATCCAGACCAGGCAACGCTCTGCATCCAAGCCCGGCACGGCCAGTTGTTCCACGTGAAACACTCGCACGTCTGCCGGCAACGCCGCCACCTCAGCGTCTGGAGACTTGCCCTTCATGGCCACCCAGCTCGCACCGGGGGCGAGGTGCCTTCGCGTGAGCTTTGTGAAGTCGGCCAACGAAGCAAATGCGCGCGAGGCCACGAAATCGAAGGGCAAGGCATCGAACGCCTCGACCCGAGCGTGCTCGCCCTGGAGGTTGTTCAGCCGCAGCTCCGCGGCCACCTGACGCACAAAGGCCGCCTTTTTTCCGACCGCGTCCACGCAAACGACGCTGAGCCTCGGGCACATCACGGCGATGACCACTCCCGGCAAGCCGCCCCCGCTGCCCACATCGAGAAGACGCTGGGCGCGGCCTTCCACCACATACCGCCGCAGCGGCGCGATCACCGCCAAACAGTCTGCCAAATGCTGGTTCAGCATCGCCGCAGGATCACGCACTGAAGTCAGGTTGTAGGTCGCGTTCCAGCGTTGCAGCATGCCGAGGAAAGCGAGCAGGCTGTCGGCCTGAGTCGGCGAGATCGGCAATTCCAACTGGGCCGCAGAGCGGTTCAGCGCCAAGCTCAGACCATCGGTCACTGCCTGCCGGGGACCCCGATCGGGGTGAGTGGATGCCGTCAAGCCGCGGCATCCTTTTCGCGGGCTTGGTTGGCGGCCACGCCCGAAAA
>JAYVCL010000461.1:0-6269 GCA_043749975.1 Burkholderiales bacterium | reverse complement strand
GGCCGGCACCTGGTAGCACAGGCTCTTGCCGCCGCCGGTGGGCATCAGCACCAGCGCGTCGCCGTCGGCCACCATGTGCTCGACGATCTCGGCCTGCGCACCGCGAAATGCGGGGTAGCCGAAGACCTCTTGCAGGATAGAAATTGGGGCTGTGGATGCAGGCATGGTGGGCGGGAGCGAAGCCTGGCATCGTAACGGCACGCCGTTGGAAGCGGCCCGAGTGGTCGACGCCCGCGCGCATTTACGCGCGCCACGCTACGATGCCGCCGTCGCTCAAACTTCCCCCGGTCATCAAGGAGTTGCAAGTGCTATACCAAGCCATCGCACGGACACTTTCGCTGTCGCTTTCATTCGCTTTTTCGGCTGCTCTCTGGTTGTTCCTTTCGCTGCCCATCGGCCCACCCGTCCAAGCCCAAACCAAACCCCGCATCGAGAAAGCGGCCGACGTGCCGCGCTTCAGTTACCCGGTCCAGGGCAGCCTGGAAACCCTGGTGCGCGACGAAGCGGCGTTCGGGCCGTTTTCGATGAAGCTGCGCGGCGACCTGGAGTCGGTGCTGGGCCAATACGACATCGCCGACAAGGCGATGCAGCGCCAGATGCTGGGCAGCTTGCTGCAGCTCGATGTTCTGGAAGGCAAGGACGCCGCCGCGCTGGCGCGCATCGAGGCCATCCGCGCACTGGAAGAAAAGCCCGCCGACAAGCTGCTCAGCGGCATGCAGCCACAGGCCGTGATCGAGGCGCGCAGGGCGGCTGGCAACACCACCTCCGAGCCTTATTTGCGCGATGTCGGCCAGCGCATCGCGCAGGCCTTGAAGCCGATGCCCTACCTGGTGATCGCCAACGACATCAAGTCGGCCAAGGCGCGGGCCGAACTGGTCGGCGAGGCGCTGATTCTGGGCAACGTGCGCGATGTGTTGCAGCCCATCGCCGACAAGGCCGGCGCGCTCAGCTCCGAACTGGCGCCCGGCATCGTCGGCGCCCGCTACCAATTGATGGTTCGACTGCCGCTGAAGCAAACCCTGGTCGACACCTACGGCGCGTATTTGCAGGCCAACAAGGTCGACAAGCCCGACATCTGGGCGGCGCGCAGTGCCGGCTTGCCAGCCGGCCAGCCGTATACGCCGGTGACGCTGGCGGTGTGGGACAGCGGCGTCGATTCGGCTCTGTTCAAGGGCCAGGTCTTGCGCGATGCGCGCGGCAAGCCCCTGCTCAGCGCGTTCGACAAATACGCCAAACCTGCCCGCACCGCGCTGCAACCACTGCCACCAGCATTGCAAGCCAAGCTGCCGCAGATGAACGCGCGCACCAAGGGCTACTCCGATCTGCAATCGAACATCGACAGCCCGCAGGCGTCGGAGGTGAAGCAGTTTTTGTCGACGCTGAAAGCCGATGAATACAAGCCGGCCATCGAAGAGATCAACCTCGCTGGCAACTACGAGCACGGCACGCACGTGGCCGGCATCGCGATGGACGGCAACCCGTACGCGCGGCTGTTGATCGCGCGCATGGAGTTCGGCCACACGCTGCTGCCCGACCCCTGCCCATCGCGCAAGCAGGCCGAAGACGACGCGCACGCCATCACCTCGCAAATTGCCTTCCTCAAACGCCACCAGGCGCGCGTGGTCAACATGAGCTGGGGCGGCAGCGTGACCGCGATCGAAGACGATCTGGAAAAATGCGACACCGGCAAGACGCCCGATCAGCGCAAGGCGCTGGCCCGCGAGCTGTTCAGCCTGATGCGCGACGCACTCAGCAAAGGCTTTGCCAGCGCACCGCAAGTGCTGTGGGTCACGGCGGCCGGCAACAGCAACCAGAACGCGTCGTTTGCCGAAGACGCGCCCGCCGACATCCAACTGCCCAACCTGCTGACCGTGGGCGCGGTGGACCGGGCCGGCGACGAAGCGTCCTTCACCAGCTACGGCCCGACGGTCAAGGTGCACGCCAACGGCTACCAGGTCGAAAGCTATTTACCGGGAGGCGACCGGGTGGCGTTGTCGGGCACGTCGATGGCGTCGCCGCAGGTGGCCAACCTGGCCGGCAAGATGCTGGCCGTCAACCCGAAGCTGACACCGCCGCAGGTGATCGACATCATTGTGGCCACGGCCGACAAGAGCGCCGATGGGCGGCGCACCCTCGTCAACCCGGCCAAGGCGGTGCAGGCAGCACGTTCGCGCAAGCCGGGCTGAGAGCCTGGGGCCGCATAATTCAAGCCACCGGTTTTTTCGTTTTCGTTCCTGCAGGAGCCGTCATGGCCTCAATCAACAAAGTCATCCTCATCGGCAACCTCGGCAAAGACCCCGAGGTGCGCTACACGCCCAACGGCGCGGCCATTTGCAACATCACGCTGGCCACCACGCGAAGCTGGAAAAACAAGGATTCAGGCGACAAGGTCGAAGAAACCGAGTGGCACCGCGTGGTCTTCTATGACCGGCTGGCCGAAATCGCCGGCGAGTACTTGAAAAAGGGCCGCCCGGTGTACGTCGAAGGCCGCCTGAAAACCCGCAAATGGCAGGACAAGGAAGGCGTCGACAAATACACCACCGAAATCGTCGCCGACAACATGCAGTTGCTCGGCGGGCGTGAAGGCCAGGGCGGTGAGCAAGGCACCGGGGGGGGTGCCAGTCGTGGCGGCGAACGGGCCAGCCAGGGCGGTGGCGATGACCGGGGCGAGCCTCGCAGCAATGCGCCCTCGGCACCTGCATCCCGCCCGGCAGCGAGCAAGCCGGCTGCGAAGTCGTCCACCGGCTTCGAAGACATGGACGACGACATTCCGTTCTGACCGGACAGCGCAGCCATGAAAAAGCCCGGCATGACCGGGCTTTTTCATGGGTGCGCCGAGGCTGTGCAGCTTTTCGGAACGCAGCCCCCTGCGAGCGCTTCGAGTTTGTGGCTCTGACCCTCAGGTCGAACGCGCCTCGACGACGGGCTTTCGCTTTCGCGCAGCCACCACGCCCATGAGGCCAACGACAGCGAGCGCCCAGGTTCCCGGCTCGGGCACCGAGTTGATCATCGGCAGGCCGGCGCGCAGGGCCGCGGGCGAGCCGGGGATGGCCGGGTCACCGAAAACGCTTTGGTTGTTGCTGAGGACCACCTCGAACGGGGCCTTTGCCGGACCGTACGCTGCGCTGTAGCGAAACCCGGTTTGAATTTCGTTGGGCTGAATCGACGCATCAAACGTCGTCGCGGCCCAATGCAGCACGCCCGCCTCGGCCAGGTTGAATCGGTTTTGCGCCAGAATTTCCACGGTCCAGCCGGCGGGCGCGATGAGACCCGCGACCGCGGCGTCGGCAAAGAACGGCACGTAATAGTTGTAGATGGGCGGTGCAATACCGAAGGTTCCCGCAGGATTGGAGATCGAGAAGTCGTAGGACCAACGAGACCCATCGAAGGTGACGTTGTCAATCACCAAGGGATGCGAATCGAGGGCAAAAATTGCTTCGGCATTGAAGGCCGCGACGGCCAGGACCACAGCGAGAAGGGCACGCTTTTTCATTGTTTGTTTCCAATTGTGAAGGGGTCAAATGTGCCTCAGTTCCGGGCCAGCGGCGTTGCGGATCACCCTCACCTGGCCAAACTCCATCCATTCGGGTGCCGGTGATGGGCTGGCGTGCCGGTGACCGGGCATCCATACAATCGAGACCCGGTGCTCCAGGAGAAAACCCATCGCCACCGTTCGCTATCTCGTCAATGATGTCGATGCCTCACTGCCGTTCTATCGGGCGCTGGGTTTCAAGCTGGCCGACCGTTGGGGGCCGCCGTTTGCCATCGTCAAACGCAAAGGCCTGTCGCTGTGGCTCAGCGGCCCGGGCACGTCGGCGGCCAAGAAGCTGAAAGACGGCTCGGTGCCGCAGCCCGGCGGCTGGAACCGGCTGGTGATCGAGGTGGCGAACCTGGACGACACGATGAGCCAACTCGAAGCCGCTGGCGCGCGCTTTCGCAGCAAGCCCGTCAAGGGACCGGGCGGCCGCCAGGTGCTGGTCGAAGACCCGTCGGGCAATCCGGTGGAGCTGTTTGAGGCCCGCGCTGCGGACGTCTAGCGCGATCTGTTGCTGGGTTCGATAGCGCGCCACTTCCAGTGCCGACACCGCTGCCGCGCGGCGGCCCGAGTTGCTTCGAATGTGCGTCAGCGGTTGGGCGCGTTTTGTCGCTGCGTGCGTGGCCACCGAGCATCTCAATGACCGCTCGTCGAGGCGGGGAACACCGCATCCGACCCTGAGCAGAAATCAAACCTTGCCACCGCAACAACTCAGCAAAAGAAAGACGGCTGCGCCAGGGTAATCCCCATAAAATGTGCGAAATGCACATTTATACTTCAGGTGCTCTTTGGCTCGGCTGCGAAGCCGCTTAAATCCCAACTTTTTGACGAGGTGAAAACATCATGCGAGCCTTCTTGATTTCATCGGCCATGGTCGCCGTTGTCCTGTCGATGTCCGCCTGCGGAGGCGGTGACGCCCCCGACGCGAACCCATTGCAAGTGGTTCCCACCGAGCATGCGCTGGCCAGTGGTGGTGGTGGCGGTGGCACCGTGACGCCGCCGAGCAATTGCGTCGCGCAGATCACCTCCTTCAACAACACGGCCGGCTACGGGCCTTACGGGCCCAACGTGGCCGATATCCGAACCCGGTTTTCGGTCAAGAACTGCACGTCCAGCGCCGTCAACTGGCAGGCGCGACTGACCTATCACGGCCCGTTCTGGGGTGGCACCGTGTTCGACTTCCCGATGTCGTGCCCCTTGGCTATCACCGCAAATTCAACCGTGACCTGCCAAGTGACCGAGCGCTATCTGCTGATCCTGCAGACCTACGACGTGACGCTCGCAGTCATGGATGGCAATGGCCATGTGTTGGCCACAGTGTCTGCACCCGTTGCGACACCGCTGGTACCCAATCCAAACGCCACCTGACAAGCGCGGCGAGCTTGGTCCGAGAGGCTCGAGACGCCGCTCGGATCGGACAGCGAGGTCGGCGTATGACAGGAACTGCCCGTAAAAACTGAACCTGGGTTCAGCGCCCCGCTTTTCGAGGTGCCGAGGTTGGATTCAACCGCCGATCCAACGCAAAGTGCTCGCTGCCGAGCAGCTTGAAAAGGTTCACGGCGCGGGCCACATCGATGAGCAAATTCCACGCGTGGGAACTGACCACACTCGGCAACACCACCAGCGGATGCGTCGCCAGGTCGACCACGTGAACCTGTGCGGGGTCACCGATCGCGATTTCGAGCAGCGTGTGCGGGACGGTATCGAGCGTGTCGAGCCCCTTGTGCACGCCGACCTCGATGATCGCCGTCGACGGATCGAGGGAGGTGTTGATCACCCGCTGCCCCACCGAACTGCATCGCCCACCCACCAGAAACGCGCCTTGGGCAGCGTCCCGTGTTGAAGAGTGCCGCGATTCCACTCGGCGCTGCGGTTTGCATCCGGCTTGTGCTGCGCAGGCAGAAAGAACGGCGCGCGCCAGCGAGCCGCAGCACCGCTTTCAAGTCGACGTGCTTTGTGCGGCCACCGGTGCGGCGACCATCGCGCCCGCCTCGTCTGCACCCTGCTGCGCCAGCCCTGCGACCACACCGGCACGGTCTGCCTCGCTGCGGTTCTGGCTCAGTTTCCACTTGCCTTGCAGCGCCGTCAGTTCGATCTCGATGCCCACGATGGCGCGCTGCATGCTGGCGATGTAGTCGTCGGGGGCGTCGCTGACTTTCCAGGGCGCAGACGGCAGCCCGGCCCGCGCGGCTTCGTGGCGGTCGGTCAGGCGCGACACCAGGCGGTGCACCCAGGCCGGGTCGTCGATCACGCGCAGCCGGCCACGCGCTTGCACCACACAGTAGTTCCAGGTCGGCACGACCTTGCCGGTCTCTTGCTTGGTGGCGTACCAGGCCGGCGAGATGTAGGCCTGCGGGCCTTGAAACACGACCATCGATTCGATGTCGGTGCGCGACTCGCGCCACAGCGGGTTGGCCCGTGCGACATGCGCGATCAGGGTTCCATGCGGTCCGCGCTCGGGCTCCAGCATGAACGGGATCGGGTCGGCCTGCAGGCCGCTCGCGTCGTGTGTGACCAGCAAGCCGAGCGGGTATTTGCGAATGAACGCATGCAGCACCTCGGGGCGGGATTCTTCAAAATGAGGAGGCAGGTACATCGGGTGATTTTGCAGCGTCGGTGAATCAGGGTGGGGCGATCACGGGCTCGCACCGGACTTCGGTCTTGACCGAGTTGGCAATGAAGCAATCGGCGTGCGCCTGATGGTGCAGGCGGGCCAGCTCGGCGCTGTCGGGCT
>JAYVCL010000460.1:0-6964 GCA_043749975.1 Burkholderiales bacterium | reverse complement strand
CTGGGCGTGAACAGCGAGGAGGTCGGCGCAGCAGTGGCCCGCCACTGGGGTCTGGACGAAGACGTGCTGCACATGATTCGCCGCCTGCCGAAGAAGAGCCCGGTGCGTGCGCCCGATGGCGATGCAGACCGCCTGCGCGCCACGGCCAGCGCGGCCCACGAGGCGGTCGATGCCGCCAGCGGCACGTTGCCGCCGCCACGCCTGGAGCAGGCGCTGTCGCTGGTGGCGCAGCGCTATGCACGCGTGCTGAACGCCACCGTGCGCAATATTCAGGACGCGCTGGCCAGCGGTCAGCAGGCGCTGCTTCGTGGCGGCCGCGTGGTCGAGTCCGCAGGGCCTGAAAATGAAGACGATGCAGCCGGCGGCATCAACCCGGCTGAATCGACTGGTCGCGAAGCGCCGCCGGTGTCAATCGCAGGCTGAGGCAGGTCCGGTGTTCACAGAAGGAAAAAAAAGGGAGGGGTGACGAGCCTTACCCCCGGCACTGAGTCTGCAGTTAGGGCTGCTTGGTTCCCCATCTGACCCGGTTGGCCGCTTTCCCATGCGGGGAGGCCCGTCACCGACGATTGTAGGTGACTAGGTCGTCGCGTCGCTGCGGCCGGGGCTCTCAGCGCAACTGCAATGCGTCTGCGCTGAACTCGATGCCCAACGGCTCGATCAGCAGCCGCTTCGGCCCGACTTCGACATGGCCGGCGATGAGCGCGTCGACACCCTGAGCTTGCGCAACGGCGACGGTTCGCGCGGCATCCCCGGCTTTCACGAACAACGCGAATCCCGCTCCCATGTTGAGCGTGCTGTAGGCCTCGTGGTTGTCTTGGTGCGCATGCTGCTGAATGAACTTCAGCACCGGCGGCACCGCGGGCACGCTGTGGATGCGGTACGTGTGCACAGCAGGGTGACGCAGCAGCTTGCGCCAGCCGTGTCCGGTGATGTTGGCGCAGTAGTTCGGGATGATGCCGGCCTTGTACAGCGCCTCGGTGACGGGCGAATACAGCACGGTGGGCGCCAGCAGCGCATCGCCGTAAGTCAAGCCCGCTTCGTCGGGGTCATTGATCGGCGTGAGGTAGCCCTGCGGCAGCCGCTCGACCAGCTTTCGGGCCAGGCTCAGGCCGTTGGCGTGGATGCCGCTGGAGGCGAGCATCACGATCGCGTCGCCCGGGCCGAGTTTGTCGCCGACCGAGAGCCGTTTTTTGGGGTTGATGAGGCCGGTGCACGATGCCGCGAGGTCGATGCGGCCTTCAGCCACGATGCCCGCCAGCGCCGGCGTCTCGCCGCCGCCCCAGGCCACGCCGCACACATCGCAGGCGTGCTTCCAGCCTGCCACCAGGGCCTGCGCACGCTGCGCGTCGCCGAACCAGTCCGATCCGCCGGCGGCCCAGTAGGCCTGCACCACCAGCGGTGTCGCGCCCACGGTGATGAGGTCGTTGATGGCCATTGCGATGGTGTCTTGGGCGATGCTGGCGTAGTAGCTCTTGCCGGTCAGGCGTTGCATCTCGTCGGCCACCAGCGCCTTCGAGCCGAGGCACTCGACGATGCTGGCCAGGTAGAACGGGCCCACATCCACCACATAAGCCGACTCGCCGCGCGAGGCAGCCACTTCATGAAAGCCATGCTGAAGCAGGTGTGCGCCCGTGGCGGCGGCGGCGCGTTGGGCGGCCACTTTCAGCGGGTCGATCAGCTCGTAGTCGACGCCCGACTGCTCGTAGCTGAGCGTCGCCGAATGAGGGGCAGAGGCAGTCGCTGCAGGGGGCTGGGTGGTCATTTGCAGAGCAGGTTGAAACAGGAAGGAACGGATTATCCGGCAGCGCTTGCGCCGCGGCGGCCCCCGTAGAATCGCTCGCATGAGTTACCTCGTTCTGGCCCGTAAATACCGCCCTCGCAGCTTCGAGGAACTGGTCGGCCAAGAGCACGTGGTGCAAGCGCTGAGCAACGCGCTGACGCAGGGTCGTTTGCATCACGCCTATCTGTTCACCGGCACCCGGGGCGTGGGCAAGACCACGGTGTCGCGCATTCTTGCCAAGTCGCTGAATTGCACCGGAGCCGACGGGCAGGGCGGCATCACCGCGCAACCCTGCGGCGTGTGCGATGCCTGTCGCGACATCGACAGTGGCCGCTTCGTCGACTACGTCGAACTCGACGCGGCGTCGAACCGCGGCGTCGACGAGATTTCGCAGTTGCTTGACCAGGCTGTGTACAAGCCGGTGATGGGCCGCTTCAAGGTCTACATGATCGACGAAGTGCACATGCTGACGAACCATGCCTTCAACGCGATGCTGAAGACGCTTGAAGAACCGCCCGACTACCTCAAGTTCGTGCTGGCCACCACCGATCCGCAAAAAGTGCCGCCCACGGTGCTGTCGCGCTGCCTGCAGTTCAACCTGCGGCCGATGGCACCGCCCACGGTGCAAGAGCATCTGGCACACGTGATGGCCGACGAGCAGATCGAAGCCGAGCCCGGCGCCTTGCGTTTGCTGTCGCGCGCGGCGCGCGGGTCGATGCGCGACGCGCTGTCGCTGGCGGACCAGGCGATCGCGTTCGGCGGCGGCACACTGCTCGAAGCCGGCGTGCGGCAGATGCTGGGCGCGGTCGACCGCAGCCACGCGGTGCGCCTGATCGAGTCGCTGGTGGCGGGCGACGGTGCGGCGCTGGTCGCGACGGCCGACGCATTGCGCTCGCTGGGCTTGTCGGCCTCGGGCACGCTGGAGGAAATGGCGGCCCTGTTGCAGCAGATGGCCATTGCGCAGGCCGTGCCGTCGGCGCTGGACACGTCCGATGCGGACACCGCTGGCGTGCTGAAGCTGGCACCGGCACTGGCTGCCGATGAGACGCAGTTGTTCTACAGCATGGCCTTGCATGGCCGCGCTGAACTGACGCTGGCACCCGACGAATACAGCGGCTTGGTGATGGTGTTGCTGCGCATGCTGGCGTTCCGCCCCGAAGCCAGGACCGTGCCGGCTGGCGCACCTGCGGCCCGAGGCGCGGCTGCGTTGGCGGCAGCCACTGTGATCGCCCGTTCCGCCATCGCCCCGGTGCCAGCCCCACGGGTGCTGATGGCTGCCGAAGAGGTGCCGCCCTGGGTCGACGCGCCGATCGACACAGCAACCGACACACCCGTGCTTGCCCGGACACCGGTCCTGCAAACGGCAGCGCCCGCCGTGGCGATGGCAGCACAGCCGGGCACAGATCCAGTGCCCGGCGTGCTCGGAGACCACTGGGCCCGCGCCGTGGCCGACATGAACGCGCGCGGCAGCATCAGCGCGCTGGTGCGCGAACTGGCGATGCAGTCGCAATGCGTCGAGATTTGCGACGACGCCGTGCCCGCCCTGTGGCGTCTGCGGGTCGACCGCGAAACGCTGCGCGCGGCGGTGCACCGCGAAAAGTTGCAGACGGCCTTGGCCGAGGTGCTGGGCCATGCGGTGCGGCTGCAGGTGGACGCCGGCCCCGCACAAGACTCACCCGCACTGCGCGCCAACGCCGAGCGCGACCGGCGTCAGGTCGAAGCCGAACGGATCATCCACAACGACCCGCTGGTGCGCTCGCTGATGGCACAGTACAAGACCGCGCGCATCGTGCCCGGTTCGGTCAAACCCCACTGAAATTGCAGGAGAACTTGCCATGATGAAAGGCCAACTCGCCGGCTTGATGAAACAGGCCCAGGCGATGCAAGACAACCTCAAGCGCGCACAGGATGAACTGGCCAGCATCGAAGTCGAAGGCCAGTCGGGCGCAGGTCTGGTGAAGATCACCATGAGCTGCAAGCACGATGTCAAGCGCGTGACCATCGACCCCAGCTTGCTGGCCGACGACAAGGACATGCTCGAAGACCTGATGGCCGCCGCCTTCAACGACGGTTTGCGCCGAGCTGAAGAGGTGTCGTCCGAAAAAATGGGCAAGCTGACCGCCGGCATGCCGATGCCGCCCGGCATGAAGTTTCCCTTCTAGAACATGCGGGTCTCTTCGCGTCTCATCACGGCCTGGCGGCGGGCCGGCGTTCGCTGAATGACCGAGCCTCTGCTCGAAGCGCTGATCGAGTCGCTGCGCCGCCTGCCTGGCGTGGGCGTTAAATCGGCGCAGCGAATGGCGTTTCATTTGATGCAGCACGACCGCGACGGCGCTCAGCGACTGGGCTTGGCGCTGCAGGCGGCGGCAACCCGGGTGGGGCACTGCCAGCGCTGCCATACCTTCACCGAAGCCGAGGTCTGCAATACCTGCCTCGATACGTCGAGAGACACGCGTTTGCTGTGCGTGGTGGAAACACCGGCCGACCAGGCCGCGCTGGAGCGAACCGGCAGCTACCGAGGGCTGTACTTTGTGCTGATGGGCCGGCTGAGTCCGCTGGACGGCGTGGGCGCGAACGACATTGGCCTGAAGCCGCTGATGACCCGCGCCACCGACGGCGCGGTCGAAGAAGTGATCATCGCCACCAACTTCACCGCCGAGGGCGAGGCGACCGCGCATGTGGTGACCGAGGTGCTGAAGGCGCGCGGTGTTCGTGTGACGCGGCTGGCGCGCGGCGTGCCCGTGGGCAGCGAACTGGAGTACGTGGACCTGGGCACCATTGCCCACGCGCTCAGCGATCGTCGTTGAGGCGTCAGGGCATGCGTCATCGCTTACGTCATTGCCTGCGGCCGACCCGACGTTGCGGGACGATCAAAGCTGGCGGCGATTGCGTGCCGGCTTGTCCGCTGCCACACGGGCCGGTGCGCCACCCGCCACCGTCGTGCGCTTTAAAGCCTTGGCGATCTTCGTCTTGGTCACGGCTTTGGCAGATCGCGCAGCAGCGTGGCGGGTGGCCTTGAGGGCCACATAGACCACCACGGTCTGACCCGGCTTGAAACTGGCTGCCGGCCCGATGTGGTTCCATTGCGCGACCTGCGATGCGGGCACGCGATAACGCTTGGCGATGCTGGCCACGCTGTCGCGTCGACCTGCCTTGAGCGACACCCGGCGCAGCGGCGGAAGGTCGGGCGACAGCGACATGGTGGCGTTGTCGGCGATGTGCTCCGACACGTCGGTGTGGCGCTGTGCACTGCGCGGCACCAGCAGGGTCGAGCCGGCTTTCACCAACATGCGCGGCGGAATGTGGTTCACCTCGCGCAAGCCGGCTTCACTCATGCCCACCTGCCGCGCGGCATCGGCAGGGCGCAGCGTCTTGGGCGCGACCCAGGCCGTCCAACTGGCCAGCGGGCCCCGGTGCACGGCCAGGCGTCGCACGAACTGGTTTGCGTTGTCATACGGAAGAAGCACTTGCGGCGTGCCTGCGGCCAGGATCACGGGCTTGTTCATCTGCGGGTTCAAGGTCTTGAACTCGTCCAGTGGCACACCGGCCAGCCGGGTGGCGATGTCCACGTCGATGTCGCGCTCGATCGGCACACTCAGAAAATACGGGTGATTGCGCAGCGCTGGCAGCGTGATCGCGAAGGCCTCGGGCCGCCCGATGATGTTTTTCACCGCCTGCAGCTTGGGCACGTAATACCGCGTCTCGTCCGGCATGTTCAGGCTGAGGTAGTCGGTGGGCAGCCCCGCATCCTGGTTGCGCTTGATCGCACGTTGCACGCTGCCCTGGCCCCAGTTGTAGGCGGCCAGCGCCAGGTGCCAATCGCCGAACCTCGCGTGCAGTTTGCCCAGGTAGTCGAGCGCGGCGCGGGTCGAGGCCAGCACATCGCGCCGGTCGTCGCGAAACACGTTTTGCTTGAGCGAAAAACTGCGTCCGGTCAGCGGCATGAATTGCCACATGCCCGACGCCTTCGCCGATGACATGGCCTGCGGGTTGAATGCGCTTTCGATGAAGGGCAGCAGCGCCAGTTCGGTGGGCATGCCGCGCCGCTCGACCTCTTCGACGATGTGGAACAGGTAACGCCCGCCACGCTCGGTCATGCGCTGTACATAGTCCGGACGCGTTGTGTACCAGCGCTCTCGGTCACGCACAAGATCGGTGTCCAAGTCAGGAACGGCGAAGCCCCGACGAACCCGGGCCCAGAGGTCGATCCGGGTGGCTTGGTCGGCCAGGTCGACCCTAACCTCGGGGCGCAGCGGGTCTACCGGCACCACGACGACTCGCTCGTCGACCGCGGGTGCGGGTGCGGACGCCACGGCCGACGCTGCGGGCACCGCGATCACCGCTGCCGCCACCGCCGCAGCGGCAGGTGGCTCGGCAGGCGCCGCAGCCGCCGCCGCTGCCGGGGATGCCGGCGCAGGGGAGGGTGGAGTCGGCGTGGCGCAGGCGGCCAGCGCAAGCACCGCGGCGACGGCGCAAGCGCGCATTTGCAAAGATCGGAGCAGGCTCATCGGTAGTCGTTTTTCCATTGTCACAACGCGGAAAAAAACCTCGGTCTCGTCGGCGTTGGCTGCGCCATGCAGGCGTGCGGCCTGCACCACGGCGGGTTCGCCACAGCGCAGGAAGGGGTTGATCGATCGCTCTTGCGCGATCGAGCTTGGCAAGGTGGGCAGGTTGTTGGCGCGTTGCATTTCGCACCAGTGTGTGCAGGCACCGAGATACGCGTTGTCGGGTTCTACCGCACGCGCGAACTCCCGATTGGCCAAAGTGTGTTCATGTGCACAGCACACGCGCGCGTCGCCGGGCACGTCGCCGCCGGCATGATCGGCGTGGTGGTGCGTTACTAGAATGCCCGTCTGCGTGCGGTGCTGCACCGCCAACGCGGCGATCACCGGCGCGCTGTCGCCCGGATCGACGACGGTGGCGTTGCGGCCATCGTCAAGCACCCGGATGTAGTTGTCGTTGAAGGCAGGCAGCGCGAGCAGATTCATGTCAAGCATCCCATTGATTATAAGTTTGACCGATTGGATGCAGACCCCTGCCGGTCGCTACCTGCTCGCGTGGGAGCAGCAGCAGATGGATCTCGCCGTGGCCGATGTGTTCGGCTTTCACGCATTGCAATTGGGTTTGCCTCCACTCAAGGCGCTGCGGGCCAACCGCATGCCGCACCGATGGGTCGCTGTGGAG
>JAYVCL010000459.1:0-11749 GCA_043749975.1 Burkholderiales bacterium | reverse complement strand
GTGTTGCCGCTGTCGAGGTTGCTGACCCAGACCTCGGCCGGGGCGAACAGGGCCGCGTCGATCTTGTAGAAATCGTACTCGGCGGCTTTGAAGATGTCGGCGAAGGAGCGGCCGTAGTCGCCCGAATTCTTCGACGGCAGTTGCTGCGCCAGCGCGCGCGCCGCCGCGTCGTCACCGCGCACCGTGAGGTGGACGCGGCCGCCGTACAGGATCGCGTCATTGGTGCGGCCCATGGCCTGCACGCCGTCGGGGCTGGGCGCGGGAAGCGGCGCGCAGGCCGAGCCCGCGACGATGTTGGCGAGCGCGAAGCCGAGTTCGTGCGCCTTGTGCAGCGCCACTTCGAGCACCCGCGCCACCACCTGGGTGGTGCCGGCCAGGCTGGTGGTGGGCGTCAGGATCAAGGTCAGCCCGGCGGGCGGCAAGGCGCAGTCGTGGAGCAGCTTGTGGATGATGATTTTGGGCGGCGCGCGATCGACTTCGAGGACCAGCACGCCGGTCTTCGCATGCCCTTGTGCACCCGCATTTGCATCGTCACTGATCGGGTCGCGATAGCCGAGCTCGGCAAACAGTTTTTCCTTGCCCGCCAGCGCCCGCGCCGGGCCCGAGCCGAGCGAGAAAAACTTTTTCCCGCCGGTTTCTTCCTTGCTCGCGGCCAGGCTCCACCCGGCATATTGGCTGCCCAGGCAAGCCAATACCGGTTGCGCGCTTTGCACTTCGATCCAGGTCGGCCAGCCTTCCATTGCGCCGGGGCGCAGGCGCACCTGCCCGAGGCCGCCCATGCAGATTTCGCCGATCAACAAACCGGCCTCGACGCTGCCCGTCGCGGTGATGCCGGCATCAACGATGCACACGCCGCTGGTGTCGCGGCGCACCTGCACTTGCAGCGCCTCGGCCTGCGCCAGCAGCCGCTCGACGAGGGGCTGCGCGAGGGTGTTGACGCTGAGCGTCGCGGTCGCCAGCGGCGGGGCGGCGTGGGCGGCGTGGGAGGCGTGGATGGTCGTGTCGGCGGTGGTGTCGGTCATCAGAGCGTCTCCAGGAATTGATGGACAGCCGCAACGCGTTGGGCCAGCGACTCGTACACCTGGGCTGCGGTGTCGCCCTGCGCGCTGACGCTGCACACCGGGTCGGCAACGTTGAAGTGCATCGCAGCAAAGGGCAGATCATGGCACCCGGCGAGCCCGGCAAGGCGCCGGGCAGCGGGTGCGTCGAGCGTGCTCGGACGCGGCGCGAAGACGATCTCGGTGCCTTGCACAGCGCCGCCCAACCTAACACTCGAGCCCAGCGGCAACTCGCCGTGCAGACAGGCCCTCAGATGCGCTGCGACAACGCCGTGGCCGCCGTAAAGCGCCATGCTGGCAGGCGGACGCGGGTTGACTTCGAGCACGCTGAACGCCGCGCCGTCGAGCATGAAATCCAGGCTGCCCAGGCCGCGCAGCGAGAACGCCGCCGCCAGCGCGAGCACGGCGGCGCTGATGCGCGGCACCACACCGGGCGGCAGCGGCACCGGCCCGACCGCGCCGCAGAACACGAACGGCCGCGCGCCGAAGGGCCGCACGATGAGTTGATTGAAGCCGAGCACGCAGGCATCGCCGCCGTTCGCAAGGAAGGTCGCCGACATCGGCGTGCCCGGCACCTCGCGCTGGAAGTAGTGATGCGCGGGTGCCGCTGCGCCGGAGATCGCGGGGCGGATGTGCCAGCCGCCGCAGCCCCACGCGTCCTTCACCAGCCATCCCGCTGCATCGACGGGCGCCGTCATCCGGACCGGCGGGTGCGGGATGCCTTGGCGGTCGAGCCCATCGAAGAACGCCGTCGGGTCGCGCACCCGCCGCACCGCTTCGGCGGGCGTGCCGACGAGCGGCAGCAGCGCCGCGCCGCGCGCCAGCAAATCGGGCTGGCCTTCGAAGCCGCTGCCTGCAACCCAGCCGCTCACATCACCACGCTGCGCCAACCCGCCCAGGGCCGACAGCAACATCGCAGCGTCGATGCGCAGATCGCCCGGCTGGCCGATCGGCAGCCACTGCGAGCTGGCGCGCCGGGTGTCGGCGTCACCGAACAGATCGAGCGAGACGACATCGAAGCCGTCGCCCTGCGCCGCCTCGGCCAGCATGCGCGCGGAAACAGCCGCCACCGCGAGCACGGTCATCGCGCGCTGCGGCTCAAGCGGGCGTGTCGGTGGATTTGGCGGCCGACTTTTCAGCCAGAAACTCGCGCGCCACGGCAAACGCTTCGGGGAAGCTGAGCACGACGGCCTTCTCGGCCTGCTGCATGCGCACCAGCATTCGGTGCTGCGTTTGGTACTTGACGTTGCCCACCGCCAGCGCGCCGATGCCGACCGCCGCCGTGCCGGGCAGCGCCACGCCGTCGGCCATCACGCCGACGCCGGCGATGCCTTCGGGCGGCACCGCATTCACGTCGGCCGCGACCTTGAGCCGCGTGGCGAAGCTGAGCGCCTCGGCCGACACCACCTGCACGCCCGCAGCCGCGCAAGCCAGCAGCACATCGGCCTGGCCGAGCGAAGCGCGCACCGCAGCCGGGTCACCGCCCGACAGGCCGTGCAAGGTCACGCCGAAACGTTTGCCGGTTTCGACCGCCGCCGCTTCGGCCATGTCGATGCCGTTGCGGCTGGACAAGAACACCTCGGCCCCCGCGCCGGCCGCAATCACGCCGGCGATGCGGCCCACCGGCCCGGTGCCGCCGAGAATCACCACCCGCTGGCCCGCGAGCCCTTGCGTGTGCTGGCGCTTCAGCGCCGCCTCGACGCACGCCACCATCGCCGCAGCCGTGGTGTAGGCACCGCTGGGGTCGGCCATCAGCGAGACGACGAAGGGCTTGACCATCGAGGCCTTCGAGCGTTCGAGCATGTCGGCGGCCAGCAGCGCATCGCGCCCGCCGATGAAGATGCCGGTGCGCGCCACGCCTTTCGGGCCGCGCGAAAAGATGGTGTCCTGCGTCAGGCCGCCGATGCCGTCGGCCCCGACCTCACAGTACGGCACGATGATCTGGTAGCCGGCGTCGGCCGCCATGTTGATGTCGAACGGGCTCATCTGGCGGCCCGGCGTGAACATGTGAAGGATGTAGGGGCGTTCCATGGAATCTCCGGGTAAGAAAAAGTGACGGGCCGGGTTGTGACGGGCCGTGCAATCAGCGTGCGCGGCGCAGGTCGACCACGGTGGCACCGCGATTGCGGCCGGCCACGATGTTCAAGCACAGGCAAGGGGCCACCATGTTCGCAGCGCGCGCGGCGGCGACCACCGCGTCGGCGTGCGCCTGCGAAGGCAATATCGCGAAGCCGGTCGGGCCCCAGGAACTCTGCCCGATCGCCGCACCTTGGCCGGCCGCGGCGATCCATTCGACCAAAAAGCCCACCGCCGCGCTGGTGTAGGCGCTGCCTCCCTGCGCCGGCGCGAAGTGTTGGCCCAAGGCCTGCTGGATGCGATTGATGCCGGCTGCGAAGGGCGCGAATTGGGCGCAGGCCGCGCCGGGCAGCACGCGCATCAGCACCTGGTGGCAAATGTCGGCCGCCAGCGCCTGCGGCAACGGCGGCAGGGTGGCGATGGCACGCCGCTCATCGACACCCGACAGGCCCTGCTGCGCGCTGTCTTGCACCACCAGCACGCGCCACGCCTCGGGCAGGGGCAGGCGCGACAACAACGGTGCCGGCGAACCATCCGCGCCGGGACCGCCATCGACAAGCAGGCCGCCGTGGTCGAAGCCCGCAATGCCGATGCCCGAGCGGGCTCCGCGGCCCAGCCACTGGGCCAACTCAGGCGTGCCGACATCGAGCCCGTGCCATTGCGCGAAGGCGCGTGCAATGGCCAACGCCAGTTGCGTGCCCGAGCCGAAGCCGGCATGGGCGGGCAGGACGCGAAGCAGGTGCAGATGCATCGGCTCGAGTCGCCCGCTGTGCTGTTGCAGCCGATGAAGGTGCGCGCCCGCGCGCTCGATCTCGGCCTGCTCGGCAACGCCGATTGCGCTGACGTTGTTGGCGGCAGCGGCGCTGAGCATGACCTCCGTCTCGAAGCCGTCGATCACCAGGCCCAGGCTTCCGAAGCGGCGACCCAGCGACGCGGCGGGATCGAGGAAGCCCAGGTGCAGACGCCCTGGCGCACGCAGCGTCACCGACATCACCGATGGCGCGGTGTCAGCGCCCAAGGCATCGAGGGATGGTCGAGACAGGTCCATCGCAGCACGTCAGTCGTACTTCAGGTACTTGAACCGCGGGTCGTCCGGTGTGCCTTCGAGGGCGGCGCCTTCCTGGGCACCGGGTTGCCACATCACGACTTCTTCGATCTTCCTGGCCAGCTCGAAGTCCTTGTCGGTGATGCCCTTGGCGGCGTGGTTCATCAGCTTGACCGTGACGAAGGCATAAGACACGGTCAGGTCAGGGTGGTGCCAGGCCGCTTCCGCCAGGTGGCCCACGGTGTTGACCACCATCAGCGTCCCCTTCCAGCCACTGGTCTTGTACTTGCGGCGAATCCAGCCGTCTTCGTAGCTCCATTTCGACAGTTCGTCGGCAAGCCGTGCGGTGATTTCTTCGGGTGCGTACACCTCGTCTGCGGTCTGTTTGCGCCAGCGGGTCATGTCGGTCTCCTTTGCAATGCCAACGTCGATGCTACAGCGCCGCCTGCTGCCATCGGCCCGACCTGTGAATGCGCGGGAAAGGTCCTCTGGCGGGAGAAAGTTGCCGTGCCGCTCGTTTCAGACGTTGGGCTTACAGTACGGTTCTTCAATCCAGGTATCAACACCCCATGAAGTTTCGCGACATCTCCATCTTCACCGGCGAGCGATTCGCCGTGCCACGGAACATTCAGCGCATCGACACGAAGTCGACACACGGCTGGCAGGTGCGGTACCAGGGAACCAAGATGTTCTCTGACCACAGCCCAGACGGCAGCGGCGCAGGGCCAGCGCTGGTTCTGGCCGCAATGGAGTTGGTCAAACGCATCGCCAGGCTTCCGGTCCTGCCCACGCTGCGCAAGCAAGCCAGCGCCAACAAGACAAGCACGCTGCCGCGCGGTATTTCAGGGCCAGTGGTGCGCAACAGAACAGGCTCCAGCGTGCGCAACTGTCATTTCTGCGTGCTCTTGCCCAAGTTCGGACACACTCCGGGCTGCAGCACCGTCTACATCGGCAGCGAGACGACCTACACCGCAAAAAAGTACACGCTTGCCCTTGGCAAGGCCATTGCACTGCGCCAGGCAGCCGAGCAAGCCTACGAGTTGGCTGCGGCGAAGCACAAGCGCAAAGCTGCGTCGGCAATGAAAGCCGTGCTGGTGCAGAGTGCCTTGAGCCGGTGATGCGGAAGGTGTCCGTTGATGGTGTTGGACAGCGCTTGCATGGCACTGCGCAGCAGCGTCACGGCTTGGCGTTCGGGAAGAACAGTTGCTCCCCGCCGATCTTGTAGCTCGCGGCGCTGGCCTGACCCTCGGCAGACAACACCCAGTCGGCGAACGCCTGTGCCAGCTGGACCTTGACGTGGGGATGTTTGGCAGGGTTGACGACGATGACACCGTACTGGTTGAACAGACGTTTGTCGCCTTCGACCAGGATGGCCAAATTGCCACGGTTCTTGAAACTCAGCCAGGTGCCACGGTCGGTCAAAACATAGGCATCGGTGGACGAGGCGATGTTCAACGCCGGGCCCATTCCGCAGCCGCATTCCTTGTAGCCCGCGACCCTGGATGCGGGTGCGTCTACCTCGGCAAACTTCCAGTAGCGCAACTCGGCTGCATGCGTTCCGCTCTTGTCGCCGCGCGAGATGAACGGCACCTTCGAGCCGGCGAGCTTGCCGAACGCAGCCACGATGTCGCTGCCCCTCAACGCGGCCGGGTCGCTGGCCGGCCCGATCAGGATGAAGTCGTTGTACATCACGTCCGAACGCTTCAGGCCGAAGCCCTCGGTGACCAGCTTCTCTTCAGCAGCGCGGTCGTGCACGAACAGCACATCGGCATCGCCGCGGCGCCCCATGTCGAGCGCCTGCCCGGTGCCGACAGCGACCACCCGAACCTCGATGCCCGTGGCTTTCTTGAAGGCCGGCAGCAGGTGGGCGAACAAGCCCGATTGTTCGGTGCTGGTGGTCGAGGCCATCACGATGCTGCGATTCTCGGCGATGACCCGCATCGGCAGTGCGACAAGCCCGATGGCCACGCACCAACGGGTCAACAAGCCGACTGCCTCACGGCGATTGTGTGAAGCGTTCATTCGTATTCCTCTGCGATCACGACTGTCCGGTTAAAAGTCGAACAAATTCAACTGATTGGGTCAGGCATCGCTCGCGGTTGATGCCGAGTTTGGTACGCATCCTCACGGGCTACGCTCAAGACGCGCACAAAGCAAGCTGCCTGAGCCTGCGCCACATTCAACTCACCCGCTCGAATGGCCCCGCGCTCGGGGGCATCGTTCCCGCGTTTGCGGTGTGTTGAGCCAATTCAAAATGTAGATGTATTACATGCATTGCGCTCCGAGGTTGATTGCGACTGGTACGCACGGCCCGGTCATTGCGGGAAATCCCCCCCGATTTAAATGTAGTTTTACTCCTCTACCATGCCGCGACGTGACGCAACGCTGCGTGGCCCAGACGTGCTCTGCGGTGCCCACCCGGCTCAGGATAGTCGAGCATGCGCATTTCCTCATATCAGGCATGGATTCGCGCTTGCGCCACGGCGCTGACCTTGGCCGGTGCAGCGCTGCTGACAGCCTGCAGCGGCGGGGGCGATTCCACCGGTCCTGGCCCGTCTGCGATCGGCCTGGACGCGTGCGACGCGGCGACGCATGAGACCGTGCTTACCGCGGTGCCGGCGGCAGGCGTTGGCGGCGGCGGCGCAGGTGCCGCCACATCGCTGACCGTGCACTACAGGCGCCTGGCCGGCGACCACGCGGCGTGGACGCTGCACACCTTTCTTTCAGCGGTCGAAACGGCGTGGACAGCGGGCCTCACCCCCACCACCGATTCCTTCGGCGGGGTCTACGAAGTGGCGCTGAAAAACACCACCGGTGAAGTCGGCTTCATCTTCCACAAGGGCGACGCCAAGGACCACGGCGGCACCGACCAGAAGTACACCCTCAAGCCCGGCAAGAACGAGATCTGGCGCATCGAAGGCGACAGCGTCACCTACGCCAGCAACCCGCTGGGCCCAGCGCCAGACCTTATGAGCGTGCGCGTGCACTACAAGCGCTACGACAATAATTTCGCGCCCTGGGGCGTGCACATCTGGGCCGCCAGCGGCTTGGCTGTGGCAGCCAGGCGTCGTCATCGACCAGTGGCCGGCGCCCGTGGCCTTCAGCGACTTCAACAATTTCGTCGCGGGCGTGTCCGAGGTCGCGTTCGAGATCCCCGTGCTCAACCCCAAGGACGACGCCAACCGCAAGTCGCTCGAGTTCATCATCCACGGCACGCCTGGCAACCCCGCCGGAGGCTCGAACAACAAGGACGGGCGCAACGACACCATCCGCATCGATTTCGCCGCCTGCGCACGGCCGACGCCATCAAGGCGCGGTTGAAGTTCTACAACACCGGATCTGCCCAGGTGCCGAGCGTGATCGTCGGGCACCTCGACGGCAGCGGCTATGCCGGGGCGGGTTTCAAGGAGCTGATGTACCTGGTCAACGTCGACAAGGTCGCCAAGAGTGTGGTCGTGGACGCCGAGAAAACCAAGGCCTACACGCTGCACCCGGTCCACGCGTCGGCGCAGGCGGCGGACAAGCGCGCCGCCAATGATTCGAGCTACGACGCGGCGAGCGGCCGCTTCACCGTACCGCCGCGTACCGCGGTGGTGTACGTCGTGTACTGACGGGTGCTTTGCGGCGGCGCATGGCCGCAGCAGACCACCCGCGAGGGCTCAAGCCACCGCCGCCGCCGCCCAGGCCGCGATGAATTCGTGCGCGGCAGCGCCGATCGCCTCCCGGCTCATGCCGGGCTTGAACAATTGGCTGCCGATACCGAATCCGGTCGCGCCCGCGTCCATCCACGGGGCCATGCTTTGCGGCGTGACGCCGCCCACCGGCCACACCGGTGTTGCCGGTGGCAGCACCGATAGCAGGGCTCGCATTCCGGCAAGCCCCAGGCTTTCGGCCGGGAACAACTTGAGCGCATGTGCGCCGGCTTCGAGCGCGGCGAAGGCTTCGGTGGCGGTGGCGATGCCGGGTGCCGCCAGCATGCCGCAGGCCACGGCGTGCTGGATCACGGCCGGGTTGCAGTTGGGCGACACCATCAGGCGGCCGCCGGCGGCACGCACCTGGTCGACATCGGCCCGGCTGAGCATGGTGCCGCCGCCGATCAGTGCGTCGCCCGGTGCGCTGGCGCACAGGGATTGAATGCAAAGCAGCGCGCCGGGGCGATTCAGCGGCACTTCGATGATTCGGAAACCCGCGTCGAACAGCAGGCTGCCGACCTCGGCAGCGCGCTGCGGTTCGAGCCCGCGCAGGATCGCGACCAGCGGCGGGCGGAAGTCTTGGAGGCGGGGCATGGCGGGCGTCCTCAAAGGTGTGCGGCGAGCTTGGCGCTCAGGGCGGCAAAGGCGGCCAGTTGCACGCTGCGGGCGTCCAAAGTGGTGATGTGGCAGCCCGCCGATTCGGCCACGCGGGCATAGCGCGCGGCCAACTGCGCCGAGCCGATCAGCGCGATGCGGTGCGGTGCCTGGCCGGCGCGGCGCACCACGTCGTGCCACTCGGCGCCGATGAGCACGCCGGACAGATACTCGCGCGCTTCGCCCGCCGGCATGCGCCCGGTAACCACTTGCGCCCGGCAACCGAACAGCGCGTTCGACAAGCCGCTGCGCGCCGCCGCCGCCACGCCACGCGCAAACGCTTGTGGGCTCTCTTGTGTTTTCTGTTGTGTGTTCGTGCGGGCGGATTGCCCAGCCTGCGCCACGGCGTGGCGCGTCACGCTGCTCAGCGTGCCATGCTGGGTCAGCAGCGCAAACAGTTCACCGGTCATGTAGGTGGCCAGGTCGACCACCCGACTGCCTTCCAGGAGCACCCATTTGCTGTGCGTGCCGGGCAGCACGTACCAGCCATCGCCGTGGCCCAGCGCCATTGCACCCAGCAGTTGGGTTTCTTCGCCGCGCATCACGTCGACCGTGCCGTCAGGGCCGCTGAAGCACAGCCCCGGCACGATGAAACTTCGCGGGCCTGCGGCAGCCACCGGTTGCAAATGTCGAGCCAATTCAGTCAGCGGCAAGGCGGCATCCATGTAGGGCACTTCCTGCCAGCCGCTGGCCGCGCCGACCATGCCCGACATCAGCACGGTGCCGCCCTCAGGCCACAGCGGGCCGGCTTGCAGCAGGGCCTGCAAAGACTCGGCAAAGCGCCCCTGCGTGGCCAGCAGTCCCTGTTCGTCGCTGTGTTCGGCCAGCACATCGCCTCGGGCGTTCAACCACCACGCACGGCGGTTGCTGGTGCCCCAGTCGATGCCCAGCAAGGCGGGGGGCGTCGCCAGGGTCATGAGACGACTGCGGTGCTGCGGCTGGCCGCACGCCGGCCGCGCGGTGCAGCGGGCGTGCCGTAAACCGTTGCGGCAGCCTCGCGCAGGGTGGCCAGGGTTTCCAACGCGCCGTGCGACAGGCTGTGCCCGCGCTGCGTGATGATGCCGAACGAATCCATGCGCACGCCCAGGTCGATCGGCAGCACCGCCAGCATGCCGGCATCGCAAAAAGGACGCACCACCTCGTGCGGCAAGGCGACCAGCATGTCGGTGCGGCGCAGCAGGTTGGTGATCATCGGCAGCGACGAGGTTTCGACGATCTTCTGCGGCAGGCTCAGGCCCCGCTGCAAGAACATGGCGGTCAGCCGTTCGCGCAAAATGCTGGGCGGCGGCGGCAGGATCCACGTGTGCTCGACCAGGTCTTCAATCGTCAACCGGCGCTGCTTGGCCAGCGGATGCTGCCGGCGCGCGATCAGGCTGTGCGGCTCTTGCGCCAGCGCCTCGAAGCTCAGGCGGGCCGCGTCTTGCGGGTCGAGGATGCGGGCGATCACGATGTCGAGCCGGCCTTCGAGCAGCTTGGCCACCAGCGGCCGGCTGAAGTCCATCTCGACGGTGACGATCATCTGTGAGTGGCGCTGTTCGAGCAGCGACACCGCCATCGGCACAAGGTCGGTGCCGGGGCTCATGAGGGCGCCGATCGAGACGCGGTAAAGATGGCCGCGCCGCAGCGCATCGACCTCTTCGTGCGCACGGCGGATCTCTGACAGCACCGAGTGCGCATGGCGCACCAGGATCTCGCCGTAGGGCGTGGGCTCGACGCCGCGCGCGTGGCGTTCGAACAGGTTGACTCCGAGCGCCTCTTCCAGTTCACGCAACAGCTTCGACGCGGCCGGTTGGCTCATGCCGATGGCCTCGGCCGCGCGCAGCACCGAACGTTCGCGGTCCAGGTGCGCCAGCAACGCCAGTTGTCGCGTCTTGATGCGCGTGTTGAGCAGCGAAGGAATCGGCGCAAAGGACATTCGGACTAACGCGCAGCAGCTATAGCGTACAAGTATAGGAAGCTTGGCAAATTTCATTTGTGAGGAATGCCCAGGGGCACTACGCTTTGCGCCATGGCCCGCTCGACGCCGAACGACTGCCTGAAACCACGCGATGATCGCGGTCTGTGCTTCCAGTTCAAGGACGACATTGCGATGCCCATCAATTCCATTCCCCAAGTCGAGTTCGCCGGAGTCACTTTCAACAGCCTGCGAGGCAAGAGCGTGCTGATCACCGGGGGGGCCACCGGCATCGGTGCCGACATGGTGCGGGCCTTCGCCGGCCAGGGCTGCACCGTCGGCTTCCTCGACCGCGACGTGGCCGCTGGCCAGGCGCTGGCCGACAGCTTGCCCGGCGGCAGCCACGTCAGCCCGGGCGCGGTGCATTTCGAAGCGTGCGACGTGACCGACGTGGCGGCGCTGCAGGCCACGATGGCACGGCTGATCGAGCGTGGCGGCGGCGTCGACGTGCTGGTCAACAACGTCGCCAACGACCAGCGCCACACGATCGAAAGCGTCACGCCCGAGTTCTTCGACGAGCGCGTCGCCATCAACCTGCGGCCGCACTTTTTCGCCACCCAGGCCGTGCTCGCGTCGATGCGCGCGCGCGGCGGCGGCAGCATCGTCAACATGGGTTCGGGCAGTTGGAAGAACAAGGGCCTCGGGCTGTCGGTCTACGCCACCTGCAAGTCGGCGATGCTGGGCCTGACCCGTATGCTGGCGCGCGAACTGGGTGCGGCCAGCATCCGCGTCAACTGCGTGGTGCCGGGCTGGGTGATGACGCAGCGCCAGCTTGCGCTGTGGGTCGACGAAGCCGGTGAGCGCGCGATGCAGGCCAACCACTGCATTCCCGGCCTCATCGTCGGCGACGACATCGCGAACATGGTGATGTTCCTGGCCGCCGACACCGCCCGCATGGTCACAGCGCAAGAGTTCGTCGTCGACGCCGGCTGGGCATGAGCCGCTCTGTCGGTGCGTTAGGCGATCGGCTGAATGCGCCTGTCTGGCCAAAGTGGGGGCTGCTCAAGCGGCCTCACCTGGAGCGCGTTTTCCGCTCGTTCGCACCGAGTCGTCGCGCAGTCGCTACCCCAATTCGCGCCGACAGAAGCTGGATGCGCAACGCGGCAAGAAGTGTCGGTAGAAATGAAACACGGGCCGGAGTTTTGAGGCTCGGGCCCGTGTTTGCTTGGATGTTGGCGGAGTGGACGGGGCTCGAACCCGCGACCCCCGGCGTGACAGGCCGGTATTCTAACCAACTGAACTACCACTCCATGTTGCTTGCGCTATGTTG
>JAYVCL010000458.1:0-7770 GCA_043749975.1 Burkholderiales bacterium | reverse complement strand
CAGCGCTTGGTCGAGCAGCACCTGCTCGGCCTTCTCGCGCGACGCTTCGAGCATGAAGTCGGTGCGGCTCTTGCCCTGCAAACGGGCGGCGCGGTCGATCAACTCCCGCTGAGCGGGAGGGGTGCGCAGGTTGATGGCGGCGGAGGAGGTGGTTGAGCACATTGGGTGATTCCAGTGAGTGTGTGCACATTGTGAATACGCCCGAAACGCAGTCCGATCATCGGACCACCCGTTGGCACCTGGGCGGCTCGATCGCCGCTTGAAGGACTTCCAGTGCGTGGCGCTTCTGGGGCATGGAGTCGTGCTCGTCGCAGTGACACGCCTGCACGCTGGCGAGGCCGGGCACCTTGCCGGCTCATTCGAGCACGCTGGCGCTGGTCACCGTCGCACCGCACCAGAAACCGTTCAGCGCAGTCCGTCCCACAGCAGCTTCACCCCGGTCAGGAACATGCCGGCGTAGATCAGCCAATAGAACACGACCGGGCGGACGAAACGCACCATGCGCACGCCCACCCACACGCCCACCGGAGCCAGCGGCACCAGGACCAAGGCGGTGGTCATGTTGCGCCAGTCGATCAGCCCCAGCCAGGCATAGGGCAGCCATTTGGACAGGTTCACCGCCGCGAAAAAGGTGGCCATCGTGGCGGCGAAGGTGATGGGCGCCAGCCGCAGCGGCAGCACATACGCGCTGACCGGCGGGCCGCCCGCATGGGCGACAAAACTGGTGAAGCCCGACGCCATGCCCAACATGAAACCCAGCCATCTCGGCGGCGGCGGCGCGTCTGCGTGCGGCGGAAACAGCATGCGCTGCGCCAGGAACAGCAAGGTCAGCGCGCCGACGATGCCGGCCACCGTTTTGCTCGACAGCAGGCCGAACAACAGCGTGCCGATCACGGTGCCGAGCAGGCCCGCCGGCAGCAGCAGGCGGATGAGCGCGCGGTCGCGCAAGGCGAACAGTGCCTTCAGGCCCACGCCGTCCATCACCAGCAGCAGCGGCAGCATGATTGCGGCTGCCTGAGGCACCGGAATGGCCAACGCCATCAGCGGTGTGGCCAAGGCGCCGAAGCCGGACGCAAAGCCGCTTTTCGACAGCCCCATCAACAACACGGCCGGAACGGCAACCGCGTAGAACAGCGGGTCGGTGATGATGGGAAGCGCCATCACCGAATCACAGAACCTGGCAGGCTTCTTGGAACGACAGGCGCGGGCTGCGGGCAAACAGCTTGCTCGCGTCACCATGACCCAGGTTGCAGATGAAGTTGGTCTTGACCGTGGTGCCGGCCCAGAACGCGGCGTCGATCACGGCGGCATCGAAGCCGCTCATCGGCCCGCAATCCAGCCCCAGCGCGCGCGCCGCCACGATGAAATACGCGCCTTGCAGGCTGGAGTTGCGCAACGCGGTGGCGTCGATCAGCGGCTGCTTGCCGGCGAACCACGGCTTCGCGTCGGCATGCGGAAGCAACTGCGGCAGCTTCTCGAAAAACGCCATGTCCATGCCGATGATGGCGCTGACCGGCGCACTGCGCGTCTTCTCGACATTGGTGGGCGACATGCCGGCCAACAGCTTTTCCTTGGCCTCGGGCGTGGTCACGAAAATGATGCGCGCGGGGCTGCAGTTGGCCGAGGTCGGGCCCCATTTCATCAGTTCGTACAAGCGGTGCAGCGTGGTCTCGGGCACCGCCTCGGGCGTGAATGCGTTGTGGGTGCGGGCGTGGTCGAAGAGTTGTTCGGTGGTGATGTTCATCGGGAGCTGTGGGGTGATCCAAAAAAAGGGCGTTACAAAGACAGCGAGAATTCTGCATGTTCGCCCCCTCCCAACATGAAGTGCGGACATTCTTTTGCACCGCCTACCGAAAGCACCTCGACGCCAGCCCGCTGACGCCGCTCGAAGCACTGGCCGCCGACTGGATTGCCGAACACCCCGAGCACCATGCCGATCTGGCCGATGAAGCCGCCGCGCTGGCCGCGAGCTTCGATGTCGAAGGCGGCAAGCCGAATCCGTTCTTGCACCTGTCGATGCACCTGTCGATCAGCGAGCAGGTCAGCATCGACCAGCCGCGCGGCATCAAGCAGGCCTTCGAGTTGCTGCGCGCACGGCGCGGCTCGGCGCACGAAGCGCAGCACGAGGTGATGGAATGCCTGGGCGAGATGATGTGGACATCGCAGCGCAGCGGGCTGCCGCCCGATGGCGAGCGCTACATCGACTGCGTGCGCCGCCGGGCGACGCGCTGAACTGCCCAGCCTCTCAGCGCACGGGCGCGGCAGGAATCGAGGCGGTTTGGGCCGGCGCGGGTTCGGGTGCGGGTTTAAGCGCAGGTTCAGGCGCGGGTTCGTCGGCGGGCGGGCTGGTTTCAGCAGGGTCGGGGCCGGGGCGGAAAAAACGGTCCTCGGCGTCGCGGTTCATCACGATGATGCTGATGCGCCGGTTCGCCGGGCTCGCGGGCTGTTTGCGGTCGATCAGCAAACTGGCCGCCAGGCCCTGCACGCGCAGCATGTTCGCGTCGGGCAGGCCGCCGCCCACCAGTTCGCGGCGCGAGGCGTTGGCGCGGTCGGCCGACAGCTCCCAGTTGCCGTAGCCCATGCCGCCGCGGTCGCCGGCGAACGGTGTGGCGTCGGTGTGCCCTTCCAGCGTCAAGCGGTTCGGCACGCTGGCCAGCACCTCGCCGATCTGCTGCAGCAGTTCGCGCATGTAGGGCTTCACCACCGCGCTGCCGTTGTCGAACATCGGGCGGTTCTGGTCGTCGACGATCTGGATGCGCAAGCCGTCGCGCGTCATGTCGAGCTTGATCTGCGACTTCATCGCTGCCAGCTTGGGGTTGGCCGCGAGCACGTCTTCGACCTTCTGTTTCAGCTCTTCGAGCCGCGCGGCTTCGGCCCGGCGCTGCTCGGCTTTCAGGGCTTGCAGGTTGATGGTTCTGCGCTGGGCCTCGACATCGCCGTGCTTGACCTGGCCACCCGAACGCGACAAATCCTGGCCGCCGCCCTTGATTACGTGCGACGAATCGCCGGAACCACTGCCGCCCATCATCGACACCTTCAGCGGCGTGCCGAAGAAATCGGCAATGCCTTTCTTGTCGCCTTCGGTGGTCGAGCCGAGCAGCCACATCAACAGAAAGAACGCCATCATCGCCGTCACGAAGTCGGCGTAGGCGATCTTCCAGGCCCCGCCGTGGTGGCCATGGCCGCCCTTCTTGATGCGCTTGATGATGATCGGCTGCAGCTTCTTGGCATCACCCGCCATGGCAGTCTCCAGTGGTCGCGGTGCAGCTCACTTCTTGCCCTTCACGTGGCTTTCCAACTCGGAGAACGTCGGCCGGTCGGCAGAGTACAAAACCTTGCGCCCGAACTCGACCGCCACTTGCGGTGCGTAGCCCTGCATGCTGGCCAGCAGCGTGGTCTTGATGCACTGCAATTCCTTGCTGCCTTCGTCGACCTTCTGCTCCAGCAGGCCGGCCAGCGGCTCGACAAAGGCATAGGCCAGCAAGATGCCCAGAAAGGTGCCCACCAGGGCCGAACCGATCATGCCGCCCAGGACGGCGGGCGGCTGACCCACCGAGCCCATGGTGTTGACCACACCCAGCACCGCCGCCACGATGCCGAAGGCCGGCAAGGCACCGGCCAGCCGCGCGATGGCGGACACGGCTGAATGCTCTTCGCTGTGGTGGGTTTCGATCTCGCTGTCCATCAGGCTTTCGATCTCGTGCGCGTTCAGGTTGCCCGAGACCATCATGCGCAGGTAGTCGGTGATGAACTCCACCACGTGGTGGTCTGAACCGACCGTGGCGTACTTCTTGAAAATCGGTGAACTGGCAGGCTGCTCGACATCGTTTTCGATCGACATCAAGCCTTCCTTGCGGGCCTTTTGAAGAATGTCGAACAGCAGCGCCATCAGTTCCATGTAGCGCGCCTTGTTGTACTTCGACCCCTTGAAGCAGGCCGCCAGCCCCTTCATCGACGCCTTCAGCACCTTGGGTTGGTTGTTGACCACGAAGGCCCCGGCCGCCGCGCCGCCGATGGTGATCATCTCGAACGGCAACGCGTGCAGGATGACGCCGATGTTTCCCCCGTGGGCGATGTACACCCCGAAGATGCACACCAGCGCAACGCCCCAGCCGATGATGACGAACATGGTTTGGTGATCCGAAAGTCTCTGCCCGCCACACTTGGCGGTCAATCTCGCTAGCTATATCGGAGGCTGGCCGAGCCTCTTGAGGCAGGGTGCAAAAACGCGTCGGCGCAAAAAAAAAGCGGGTCCCGAGGGGCCCGCTTGGAAGACACACGAGGTGCCAGGAGGAGACTAGCAATGACCGCTACCGGTCACCTGAGGTATCGACCTCGGATGAGCGGACTTGAGAGATTTGTTCAGTGCATCCGGATGCCGCCCGCTGCCTTGCCCTTGCCGGCGCGGGCCGGCGGGTTGCACAGGCCGCACACATAGTGCTTGGCGATTTCATGCGGGTGGCTCACGAAGTGGCCGCCGCATTTGGAGCACTTGGTCATCGTCAGCATGCCGTTGTCGACGAACTTCACCAGCCGCCAGGCGCGTGTCACCGACAGCAGCGCTTCGAGGCCCTGCGCGGTGGTCTGCTCGGTGTAGAGCTGATAGGCCTTGATGACGGTGTCGATCTCGTCCATCTCGGCCACCTTGTTCAGGTACTCGTGGATGTTCAAGAACAGCGACGCATGGATGTTGGGCTGCCAGGTCATGAACCAGTCGGTCGAAAACGGCAACTGGCCCTTGCTGGGCGAGCGTCCCGCCACTTCCTTGTACAGGCGCAACAGCCGCTCGTAAGACAGGTCGGTTTCCGACTCGAGCACCTGCAGGCGCGCCCCCAGGTTGATCAGCGTCACGGCGCGGTCGATTTGCTTGGCTTCGGTGACGATGCTTTTTATTCGCATGATGTGGGCTCCAGGCGGCGGGTTCTGATTGAGGTTCAAGTTCAGGTTCAGGCTAGGCTGCTTCTTGGTGCCGGCCGGCCATCAGGATGGCGGCGTGCAGGCGGGTCGTGGTGTCGTTCGCGGCACCCTTGCCGTGGTTGGTCAACAGGCCCCAGACCAGCTCGTCGTCCATGCGGAAGCGGCACAGCAAGGTGTTGCCGGCGGCGATCTTCATCATCTGCGCGGGAGTCAGCAGCGTGATCATGGCGGCGCTTTCTTCGCTGATGCCCAGGCGGTACAGCGCTTGTTCGCGGTCGCTGCGGATCAGGCTTTGCGCCAGCATCAGGTACGAGAGATTGGCTTCGCGAATTTCAAGCAGGATCTGGTCGGCGTTCATGGCGGGCTCCGTCGGTGGCTGTTGGGGTGTCTGGGGTGGGTCTTGGGGGGTTGTTGATTTGTGTCTCAACGTGAAACGGATTGTGAAGACGCGATCTGGCCGGCGACATCAGCCCAGTTCTGCGGCTTGAGTCCTTCTTTTTCCATGCCCCGTGTCAGGCAACTTCCTACACGGCCCGCAGGCAAGCGACCCGGCCTGGTGGGCGATCTGAGGGCAATCTGACAGGTAAATGAGGGACTCATCGGCGCTTTCGGTGTAGCGACCCTCGGGAAAATCAGTCCATCGACAGGCCCTTCGCACGGACGTTCTCAATGACACAACCGCCCACACCCGCCCAGACGCCCCCGCTGGTCAGCTTTTGCATTCCCACCTTCAACCGCAGCCGCTACCTGCACTCGCTGCTGACCAGCCTGTGCGTGCAGCTCGAAGGCTTTGCGTACCCGTATGAACTGGTGATTGCCGACAACGCCTCGCCCGACGACACCGGCGATGTGGTCAAGCAGTTCCAGGCGCTGCTGCCGATTCGCTACCTGCGCCACGACGAGAACATCGGCTGCTTCCCGAACGTGCAGTTCGTGATGATGCAAGCGGCCGGCCGCTACGTGGTGTATCTGTCCGACGACGACTGCCTGCTCGGCGAACAGGTGGCGCAGACGATCGCACGCATGGAGGCCGACCCCGGCATCGCCGTCGTCTTTGCGCCGTGGAAGCTCTACGACCTGGTGGCGCAGCAAGAACAGGGGCAGTTCTACGACGTGCCGCACGACCTGCGCATCGAGCGCAACCAGCACGGCGAGTTGCTGGACCACGTGCTGCGCCACCACATTTTTCCCGAGATCCACATCGCCCGCCGCGACGCGTTGCAGCGCCTGATGCCGCGCATCAACGAGCACGCGTTCTACGCCTTCGTACACGCGGCCGACTACCTGAGCCTGGGTGCGGTGCTGATCCAGAAGATGCCGTTCTACGTGTCGATCACGCGCTACTTTGCCGACGAAGAACGCAGCCAGGCCGGCAATGAAGAGGTCGAGGTGGCGTGGGACCGCTACCGCGGCGGGCTGGAGTACATGCTGGCGCGCGCCGGCAACCAGATCGCCCCTGAAGAGCGCGCCGGCTTTGCCCTGCGCATCCAGAAAATGATCGCGGTGCGCATGTCGGTGGCGGTGCGGCTGCGCCACAACAAGAAGCGCAGCCCGCTGGACACCTACTACATCGCCGCACGCATGAAGGGCATGGGCTACGAGAACCTGCTGCCGGTGCCGCTGGCGACGCTGGCCTCGGAGGCGATGCTCGAATTCCTGCTCAAAGACCCGGTGATCAACCGCGGCGTGAAGCAGCTCCTCACGGTCGGCCCGTTTGACACGGGCGCCCGCGATTACCTGCGCCGCAATGCGGCGCACCCGGTCCGCTTCGTCGACACCCTGCCCTCGCCCACCGGGCTGGCCGACACGCTGGTGTTCGTCAGCGACCGCAACCGCGATGCAGCGATCACCGACACGCTGTTCGAGCAAGGCGTGCTCAACATGGTGCGCGAGCGCGACCTGGCCGCCCGTTTCAGCCTTTGACCACCGACTTGCCGGAGACGCACATGAGCAACATGAACGACATCGACCACCCTGCGAACATCACCAACGACCCCCGCGATCTGGACGGGCGGCGGCTGCAAAAAGCGATGCATCGCCTGGGCCGAAACCCCACGCTGCGCAGCGCCATGCTCGAGCTGTTGCGCCAGGCCGAGCAGCAACTCGACCATGCCGGCCCGGTGCGCGACGACGTGACCGGACCGATTGCCGATGCGCTGCACGACGACGACGACCGCTATGAAAAAACACTGGCCGACGGCACGCGTTTCAGCTTCTTGTATCGGACCAAGATCGCCCGCGAGTTTTTGATGTCCGAGGCCGAGCACCCGACGCATGTGTGGGAGCCACAGACCACGCGCCTGCTGCTGAACCTGTCGCAACACCTGGCCGGTGACGTGGTGGTGGGGGGTGCCTACTTCGGCGACCAGGCGATTCTTGTCGCGCGCAAGCTGCCACCAGGCCGCACGGTGCACTGCTTCGAGCCCAACACCGATCAAGCCGCCATGCTGGCCGGCAACGTGAACCTGAATCGCCTGAACAACGTGCGCGTGCACCGCTGCGGCCTGTGGTCGCACAGCGACGTGCGCCTCAAGCTCGACGGCTTCGATTCGTTCGCCAATGCCGTCGACGCCGCCGCCGACGACAAAGACGCCTTCAGCACGCTCAGCATCGACGACTACCGTGTCCGCGAAAGCTTGAAGATCGGCCTGATCCAGCTCGACATCGAAGGGGCCGAATACGGCGCGCTGCTCGGCGCACGCAAGACCTTGCAAGAGGACAAGCCGCACGTGGTGTTCGAGGTCCATCGCCACTATGTCGACTGGAGCGCTGGCCTGGCGCAGACCGACATCTGCCGCTTGCTCAGCGAGCTGGGCTACACCCTCTTTGCGGTGCGCGACTTCAACTCGCACC
>JAYVCL010000457.1:0-5716 GCA_043749975.1 Burkholderiales bacterium | reverse complement strand
GGTCGGCAAGGCGGGCCGCTCGAACTCGTCGAGCACGCGCCAGTTGACGCCGAAGACGCTGTCGATCAGCCCGCTGTCGCTGTCGGCCGCACCGACTTTTACTTTGCCGTAGCCAAGCGTCGCGTCGAGCGAGACCGAGTCGCTCAGGCCGTAGCCGACGCGCAACTGGGTCGTCGAGCGCCGGTACTTCGAGGCAGCGCCGCCGGTGATCGCGGACAAGGGCAGTTGGGTGTCGCCGATGTAGGCGTCGCTGGCGCTTTGTTCGGTGTGGTTCAGGGTCAGCGACAACTCGCCGGGAATCGGCAGCCAGGGCGAATCGCCCTCGGCCAGGGCAGCCAGCGGCAAGGTCAGCGCAGCGGCTGAGAGCAGGGTTCGGATGTGCATTTTTGTCATGGTCTTGTTCAGCAGCTTGGTTTGATTCAGAGCCGGAAGCGGCGCTTCAGGTAGGCGTCCAACGCCTGCGATTCCTCAGGGGTCAGCGTCACAGCGCCCTTGTTCGCCAGCAGGTCGCGCGCCATCGCGGCGTCCAGGCTTTTGCCGGCCAACGGGCAGGTGCTGCAGGCCAGCTTGCTGGCGTACACGCCCTTGCCCATGTTGTAGGCCACCGCCTTGCCGGTTTCAGCCGAACCGCCGCCGTCGGACCCGGAGGCAAATGCCGGGCCGCTCGCCAGGCAGCCAGCCAAGACGCCAGCCAGCGCGAGCACGGCAGCCGCGCCGTGGCGCATGAAATCTCTTTGAAACATGAAGAACTCCTTCTGTTGGGTGTCAGTGGGGTGGAAGAAAGCGGGGCCGGGCCGGTGCTGCGGACGGCGTGCGCGCAGAACCCGTCATGGCGAGTGGGACGGGCGGGCGGCGGCGTTCGCGCCACCACAAGCGGGCGATCATTGCGAGGATGCCGATGCCTGCGCCGACCACGCCGCGCAGGGTTCCACTGATCTTCGATTGCCCGCCGCTGCGCACATGCCAATGCACCGGCAGTTGCAATACGCGCAAGGCCAGGGTGTGCGCCCGCACCTGCATCTCGACCGTCCAGCCGAAGCTGCGGTCGCGCATGTCCAGCGCATCGAAAGCCTCGCGCCGAATCGCGCGGTACGGGCCGAGATCGGCCACCGGCATGCGCCAGAGGCAGCGCATCAAGGCACAGGCCAGCGCATTGCCGAAGCGCTGCGGCGGGCTCATGGCCCCACGGTCGGGGTGGTGTCGAATGCCGACGGCCAGGTCGGCACCGGCGGCGATGGCGTCCAGCAGAGCGGCGGCGTCCTGCGGATCGGCGGCACCGTCGCCGTCGACGAAGAGCAGCACCTCACCGTCGCAGCATCGAGCCGCCTCCCAACAGGCCTGGCCGTAGCCGGGCTGGGGCACATCGATGACGCGTGCGCCTGCATCGCGTGCGATTTGCGCGGTGCCGTCGCTGGAGCCGTTGTCGGCCACGACCACCTCGGCCAACAGCGCAACGCCGTGCACCGAGCGCAGCGCGAGCAAGCCGCGCACCACAGCAGCGATGCACGGAGCTTCGTTGCGGGCCGGGACGATGGCGCTGACCCGCAACAGTGGGCGCACGGCGGGTGATGAGGCGTTGTGAACGATGGGCATGCGATGAGCGCAAAGCACTTTTGCTGCGGTTGCAAAGAGCCTGTAGTGAACCTGCTTCGGGCGCACAACTCATCACGAGAACCTCACGCTTCCTTCACCATTCCTTTTCGCCAATCTCTTCCGAGACAAGGAATCAAGGCATGTCGGCAGCACCCTGCAATCAGTGACGCATTTGTGACCTTCCCGTGAGGACGTGAGCGCCGGCACCTGCCAGCATGTGCGACCGAGCAACGGCTCGCCGACATGCAAGCCCAACATACTCGGTGCCCCTTCGCAATGAACAGCCACGCAGCCGCCACCGCATCGAGACCGCCGACGCCGAACGACCGCAAGATGCGGCAGATCCTGGTGGTCGAAGACGATCGGGACATTGCCGAACTGGTGGCGCTGCACCTGGCCGAGTTGCCGGCGCAGGTGACCCTGGCGCACGACGGCCATCGCGGCCTCGAATTCGCACTGCAGGGCCACTGGGACGCGATGGTGCTCGACATCCGCCTGCCGGGGCTGAACGGGCTGGACCTGTGCCGCGAAGTGCGCGCACAGATGGCCCATGTGCCGATCCTGATGCTGACCGCGCGCGACGGCGAACTGGACCGGGTGCTGGGACTTGAATTGGGTGCCGACGACTACCTGACCAAGCCGTTCAGCGTGCTCGAGTTGCAAGCGCGAATGAAGGCGCTGCTTCGCCGATCGGCGGTGACGGCGGCTCGGGTGGCCGATGCCACAGCGCACCGACAAGAAGTGATCGAAGCCGGCTTGCTGCGGATCGACCGCCTGCAGCGACGCGCCTGGCTGGCGAGTGTTGAAGTCGTGCTGACGCCGCGCGAGTTCGATTTGCTGTGGCATTTCGTTCAGCACCCGGGCCGCGTTTTTACGCGCAGCGAGTTGTTGGCCGATGTCTGGGGTTACGGCCACGACGGCTACGACCACACCGTCAACAGCCACATCAACCGGCTGCGCAGCAAGCTCGGCGACGACCGCGCCGAGTCCGCCTTCATCCACACGGTTTGGGGTGTGGGGTATCGGTTCGAGACGCAAGGGGCCGAATGAAGCTGCCTTCACACCGGCCCGTGTGGCGTCAGTTGCACGTTCGCGCCGTGCTGATTGCGCTGCCGCTGTTGGCCCTGCTTTGCGCAACGATGTTCGCGATCGTGCGCCACTACAACGCCGAAACCGCGCTCGAAGCGACCCAGCGCATGAACCTGGAGCTGGCGCGCCATGTGGTCGACCACCAGGCGGCCGGACTGATCGACCTACAAGGCCAGCCCGATCGCGCGCGGATGAAAGAGCTGGCACTGCACGTGATGATGATCAACCCGGCAGTCGAGGTCTATCTGCTCGACCCCCGCGGCCGGGTGCTGGCGCATGCGCTGGAAGGCTTGCAAGGTGCCGATCCGGTCGGGCGGCAAGTCGATCTGGCACCGATTCGCGTGCTGCTCGATTCGCCGCTCGATTCACTGCGCTTTCCAGTGCTTGGCGACGATCCGCGCCACGCCGGCCAACCCACCGTGGTGTCGGTGGCACCGGTGACCACCGACGGTGCTACCCAGGGTTTTTTGTACATCGTGTTGACGGGGCAGGCGCTGCGCAGCGTCACGGCCAGCCTGGACAACTCCGACGCGTTGCGCGCCGTGGCGGCGGGCCTGGTGCTGGCCACGCTGCTGGCGGCGGCGGTGCTGGTGATCGCGCTGCGCAAGCTGACACGGCCGCTGCGCAAGTTGACGCACGAGCTGCGGGCGTTTCGCAGCGAGGCTGGCAGCGTCGATGACCGCGAAACAGGCGACGAAATCAGCGTGCTGCGCGACACCATGAACGCCATGCGCGAGCGAATCGCTCAGCAATTCAAACGCCTTGAAGACAGCGACGCTCAACGCCGCGAGCTGATCAGCAACATCTCGCACGACCTGCGCACGCCGCTGTCCAGCATCCAGGGCTTTGTGGAGACGGTGTTGCTGCGCAGCGAGCAGCTCGACGCCAGCACCCGCGCCCAGCATCTGCGCACCGCGCTGCGGCATGTGGAGCTGCTGGGCAAGCGCATTGCCGACTTGTTCGAATTGTCCAAGCTCGATGCCGGGCGGGGCGAACCGAAGGTCGAGGTGTTTTGCCTTGCCGAGCTGCTCCAGGACGTGGTGCAAAACTACCAGCTCGCAGCCCAAAAACGCGGCGTTCGCTTGCACCTCGCGGCAGGCAGCCACATGAAAGCGCGCGTGCTGGCCGACATCGCGCTGATCGAGCGCGTGCTGCAAAACCTGGTCGACAACGCACTTCGCTACACGGCGTCGGGTGGCGAGGTGACCGTGGCCTTGACTGCCAAAGGGGCGCAACTCGAGATCAGCGTCAGCGACACCGGTCGCGGCATTGCGCAAGAACATTTGCCGCACATCTTCGAGCGTTACTGGCGCGCCGCAGACGCGGTGCAGACCGACTCGGGTGCCAGCTCCGGCCTCGGGCTGGCCATCGTCAAGCGCATTCTCGACCTGCACGGCAGCGTGGTGCGGGTGCACTCCGAGCTGCTGCGCGGTACCCGCATCGCCTTCATGTTGCCGCAGGCGGTCTAGCCTGACGGAAGGGCTCGCAGCGGTGCCGCAAGTAACGCGCCATCGCTGTCGTCTTTCAAGCTCACGCCGGTTGCGCCGAGTTGTTGCGCGGCACCGATCAGCCAGGCCAGTTTGCGTGCCGCCTCGGGGATCGCCAGCCCCTCGGGGCGGATGTTAGACACGCAGTTGCGTTCAGCGTCGGTGCGCCCGACTCGCGGAGCCCAGGTAAGGTAGGCGCCCAGGCTGTCGGGCGAGGAGAGCCCCGGGCGCTCGCCCAGCAGCATGACCACCACACGGGCCTGCAAGGCAGCACCGATCTCGTCGCCGAGCGCGACCCGGGCTTGCCGCACCAGCACCACCGGCCCCAGCCGAAGGCGCGCAAATCCATGCAGGCCCGCCGCTTCTATTCGCGGCCGCAGCTCGATCAACAGCGCCGCAGCATGTCGATGCACCGCCAGTGCCGACAGACCGTCACCTGCCACGCACAGCACGTCGCAGCCTGTGCCGCTGTTGCGGCCTGCGACGCAGCGGGCCAGCAACTCGCGGCTGCGAACCGACAACTGGCGGCCGAGGTCGGGCCGGTGCAGGTAGGTGGCGCGGTCGATCGCGGCGCTCTCGACCTCGATGGTGTCGAACCCCTGCGCCGCCAACTCGGCGCGCACGCTGTCCACGTCGAAAGGCAGATGCACCGCATCGCGCGCTTGCGCATGCGCCACGCCGAAGCGAAGCAGCTCAGTCGTCGGCAGGCTCGCCCCGCTGCGGCCCAGCGCAATGCGTGCTGCGGTGTGGGCGCGCAGTTCGGTCCACGGATCGGGCCGGCTGATGCTGGTCATGGCTTGACGCTCATGTCGGCCAGCAAGGGGTGGCCCGCCTTCGCAGGCAGCAAACGGCCGCTGCCGTCGGCGATACCGATGCGCTGCAGCCAGGCCTCGAATTCGGGCGCCCGCTTCAACCCGAGCACGTGACGCACGTACAGCGCGTCGTGGAACGACGTGCTCTGGTAGTTCAGCATGATGTCGTCGGCACCCGGCACGCCCATGATGAAGGTCACGCCCGCCACGCCGAGCAGAGTCAGCAAGCTGTCCATGTCGTCGGAGTCGGCTTCGGCATGGTTGGTGTAGCAAATGTCGCAGCCCAGTGGCAAGCCGAGAAGCTTGCCGCAGAAATGATCTTCAAGACCGGCGCGAATGATCTGCTTGCCATCGAACAAGTACTCCGGCCCGATGAAGCCGACCACGCTGTTGGTCAGCAGCGGCTTGAATTCGCGCGCGACCGCATAGGCGCGCGCTTCGCAGGTCTGCTGGTCGACGCCGTGGTGCGCAGCAGCCGACAACGCCGAGCCCTGGCCGGTCTCGAAGTACATCACGTTGTCGCCGACCGTCCCGCGCCGCAGCGACAGCGCCGCGTCGCGCGCCTCGCGCAGCAAAGCCAGGTCGATGCCGAAGGCGGTGTTGGCTTTCTGCGTGCCGGCGACCGACTGGAACACCAGATCCACCGGCACGCCGGCCTCGATCATGCGCAGCGTGTGGGTCACATGCGTCAGCACGCAGCTTTGCGTCGGGATCTCGTAACGCGCGATCACCTCG
>JAYVCL010000456.1:0-15779 GCA_043749975.1 Burkholderiales bacterium | reverse complement strand
TGATGATCATAGCGAGGTGGTCCCACTCCTTCCCATCCCGAACAGGACAGTGAAACGCCTCAGCGCCGATGATAGTGCGGGTTCCCGTGTGAAAGTAGGACATCATCAGGCTATTAATAAGGAAAGCCCTCGTTTGATGACGAGGGCTTTTTCCGTTTTGCGCCCAGCATAGTCACGATCGTGATGGGTGACAATAGGGCTCAATTCAACTTAAGGTTCCGCTGCCGGGCAGGCAATTTTCCGTATTGATTCAATACTTGGCTTTGGACCTGAATCCGTGACTCACCACGAGCGGGATCGCGGCAAGTCGTTGATGTGATTGACGAATTTGCCAGGTTCAACCTGACATTTGATCGCTCTGCAGAGTTGAGCCGGGGTATCGATTTCGGCTTTCCCAACCCTTGGACTCACGCGCCAATTTGATCGTCAAGCAACTCGACTGCTACCTCACGCCGGTAGCAGGCCTTGCCCTGGACGGCCACTAGTGTCGGCTGTGCAAACCTCGCTCGGCTCGATGCTGCCGTGCCGATCAAGGGCGGGGCGGTCAACAGCGACGTACGTGTTCAGGGGGTGGACCCGCTGAACACGTATAACAACCTCACGGATCCCGAAAATCGCGCTCGGCGTGCGCTGCGGCGCGCGCGGTGTGCGATGCATAACGGCACGGAGTCGCTCGCCTACGGCGACGGTTCGGGATAGGCATCGCCAGCACGCCATGAAAACAGGTCTGCACACAGCGCACGCTCACGCATTCCGATGGTCGCCAGGAAATGTTGTGCGCCTTTCATGGCGCGAAAGGTGTCGAAGCCAGCCTCCAAAAGGCGTTGCAACTCGCCCAGCCCGGCCGCGCGCGCAGGGCCGCGCATCACACCCAGGCTGGCACGCACCAGGGGCTTGCGCGTCAAGCGGTCCAGAGATTCACCGACAGAAAGCATCAGTGCAACCTGTCTCTCCCGCTCAACGGGATGCCCTGTGCTTTGCCATGCGGCGACGTAGGTCTGTTGATCCAGCACTGCGCCGGCATCGGATAGCACATGCGTACCCATCTTGGTGTCCAGCGTCTCCGACAATGCATGCAACGACGTCAGCGCCTCGACTGTGCGCACGATCTCAGCGGGGAACATACGCACCAGCGCTGGCACCACCCTGGCGAGTTGCGCGTCACGCTGCGTGAAGTCGTTCGGTCCGTACAGTTCATCCAGGAAAAAACGAGCTGCAGGGCCGTAACGCTCGGTCGCCAAAAAGTCGGCGTACGTCAGCGCAAACCGCCGCTGTTGGTACGACTTGATGGCCTCCACTCTGGCCAGCCACTGAGCAGACTGGGCCCGCCGTTCACGCTCGAGGTGCACCGTCTTCAGTTGCACAAGGATGGGGTGATCGGGCTCGGTCATCACGCGTTGGTTTTAGTCTGACTTGAGGGCTGGCAGGGCGTCGTGTGACTCAGGCGCGGGTTAGTCGCCCACCCCTAAGACGGCCCCTGCGAATGATGCAACACTCGCCACGCCGCGCGTGGTGCGGTGCTGGAATCAATCGCATGCAACGACGGAAGCTGTTTCAACTCGGGCTCGGCGCGGCTGCCCTGCTGGCCGTGGCCGGCGGCGGCATGGCTTGGCTGCGACCGGGGCTGTCGAACGGACGCCTGAGCGCAGCCGGGCGTGCCGTGCTTGGCGGCGTGGCGCGCGCCGTGCTCGACGGGAGCCTGCCCGCCGACATGCCCGCCGATCGGGCGACACGCGCGCTTGCCCTGGAGGCGCATTTGTCGCGAGTCGACGCCGCTGTCGCTGACTTTCCGGCGCCGACTCAGGCCGAGTTGTCGCAACTGCTGGCGATTCTTGCGGCCGCTCCAGGTCGCATTGCCCTGGCGGGGCTGAACACCGACTGGAACCAGGCCGGCGTCGCCGAGGTACAGCGTGCCCTGCAAGACATGCGCACCTCGGGCCTGGCCCTGCGGCAGCAGGCGTACCACGCGCTGCGCGATCTGACCAACGCCGCGTTCTATGCCGACGCCGGGGCTTGGCCGCTGCTGGGGTATCCCGGGCCGGTTTCTGTGTCACCCTGACTCGCCGATTGCCCATGAATCGATATCCCGATCCAATTCGCGAAGGCCTGTCACGCGGCTGGAAAGTCTACGGTGGCTCGCACGCTGCCTTGCCGGCCACGCTCGAATGCGACGTGGCCATCGTGGGCTCCGGCGCCGGTGCGGGCATCACGGCCGAGCTGCTGAGCAGGGCCGGCCTGGATGTGGTGTTGATCGAGGAAGGCCCGCTCAAGTCGAGCACCGATTTCAACCAGCGCGAAAGCCAAGCCTATCCCAGCCTGTACCAAGAGAGCGCTGCCCGCAAAACGGCCGACAAGGCCATCAACATCTTGCAAGGCCGCTGTGTCGGTGGCTCGACCACGGTGAACTGGACCAGCTCGTTTCGAACCCCGGCGGCCACGCTGCGTTTCTGGCAGCAGCGCTTCGGCTTGAGCAAGCTGACCGCGGAGGCGCTGGCACCCTGGTTCGCTCAGGCCGAGCGACGGCTCAATATCAGCCTGTGGCTGACCGCTCCGAACGAGAACAACGACTTGCTGCGCCGCGGTGCGGTCAAGCTCGGCATCGCTGCTGCGGTGATCGACCGCAATGTGCTGGGCTGCCGAAACCTGGGCTCGTGCGGCATGGGTTGCCCCACCAACGCCAAGCAGTCGATGTTGGTCACCACCCTTCCGGTGGCGCTCGACAAGGGCGCGCGGCTGTTGACTGAAACCCGCGCCCAAGAATTCAAGCTCGACAACGGCAAGGTCAGCGCCTTGCTGTGCGTGGCTGTGAAGAACGACGGCACGCCGGCCAGCGCCGCGGTCACGCGCATCGTCGCCAAACACTACGTGGTGGCCGGCGGCGCCATCAATTCGCCGGCCTTGTTGATGCGCTCATCGGCACCCGATCCGCACGGCCGGCTCGGCGCGCGCACCTTCTTGCACCCGGTGGTGATTTCCGCTGCCATCTTCGACCAAAAGGTCGAGGGCTGGAACGGCGCGCCGCAAACGATCTACTCCGATCACTTTCTCAACACGCAGGCCATCGACGGTCCGATCGGCTACAAGCTCGAAGCGCCGCCCATCCACCCGGTGATTTTTGCGTCGACGCTGCCCGGCTACGGCCAGCAGCAGGCCGACATGCTGAAGTCATTTCCCAACACCCACAGCCTGCTCGCCTTGATGCGCGATGGTTTTCATGAGCAGTCGCCCGGCGGGCAAGTCAAGCTGCGCGGCGATGGCTCGCCGCTGCTCGACTATCCGCTGAGCGAGTACGTGATGCAGGGTGCGCGGCGCGCATTTCTGAGCATGGCCGAGATTCAATTCGCCGCCGGCGCGCGCAGCGTGGCCCCGGTGCATGAGCTGGCCGGCACGTACACCACTTGGGCGCAGGCGCGCGACGGCATCGACGCACTGGCCATGAAGCCTTTGCTAACCCGCGTGGTGAGCGCGCATGTGATGGGCGGCTGTGCCATGGCGGGCACTGAAACGCTGGGCGTGGTGCGGCCCGACGGCGTGCATTGGCAAATCGAAAACCTGTCGGTTCACGACGGTTCGCTGTTCCCCACCAGCATCGGCGCGAACCCGCAACTGTCGGTCTATGGCCTGGTCAACAAGCTGGCCACGGCCCTGGCCAAACGCATCAGCGGACGCGATGTGGTGCTGGCCTGAGCCGCGCGTGCGTACAGCGCCCTGATATGCTCGCGCGCCTGCAGCAGGGGGTCACACTGGGTTTGCTGACGGCCGCGCTGGCCTGGGCGGCGCTGTTTGCCAGCCGCGGCAAGCCGGTGCTGGCGGTTGTGGGCGCACTGGCAATCCTGTTCGGCTACGCGGTCTTTCTGGCCGTCGAATTCGTGCTGCTGGTGTTCGTGAACCGCAGCGATCCGGCACCGCCAGCGTCGCTCTGGCAACTCGTGCGGGCCTGGGCCGGTGAGGTGCTCACCGCACCGCGCGTGTTTTGCTGGCGGCAGCCGTTTCGCTCTCGCGCCGTGCCCGATTTCCTGCCGGCCCGAAGCCACCGCCGCGGCGTGGTGCTGGTGCACGGCTATGTGTGCAATCGCGGTTTGTGGAACCCGATGATGCTGCGCCTGCGCGCGCGCGGCGTGCCATTCGTGGCCGTCAACCTGGAGCCGGTTTTTGGTTCCATCGACGCCTACGTGCCGATCATCGAAGACGCCGCCCGCAGCGTGTCGCTTGCCACCGGCATGGCACCGGTCATCGTCGCGCACAGCATGGGCGGGCTGGCGGTGCGCGCTTGGCAGGCCGACCCCTCGGCCAGCGTTCAGGCCCACCGCGTCATCAGCATCGGCAGCCCGCATCGCGGCACCTTCCTGGCGCGTTTTGGCCACACGCCCAACGCACGCCAGATGCAGCTCGAACATGCGTGGTTGCAGACCCTGCTTTCCAGCGAGCCGGCGGACCGCTTCAGCCGCTTCACCTGTTTTTACGGCCACTGCGACAACATCGTCTTTCCGGCCAGCACCGCCACCTTGCCCGGGGCCGACAACCGGCACGTCGCGGCGTGTGCGCACGTGCACATGGCCCACCACGCCGATGTGTTGGCCGAACTGTTTCGCTGGCTTGAGCCCGCGGCCGTGCCTGAACCAAGCGTCGCTCGATAGGCCGGCATGTCGAGGCCAGATCAGGCCGCGGCGAATCTCCGCTCGCCGTTCAGCACCACGCCCGCGTCGACCTCGCTCTGCAAGCGCACCGCGGCATACAGCGCGGTGAAGTCGGGCGCGGTGGCCTCGAACAACTGCTCGAACGAGTCGACCACGAAGTAGGTGGCCTGAAAACTGTCGATCTTGTAGCGGGTGCGCATGATGCGCTGCAAGTCGAACCCGACGCGGCTGGGTTCGGGGCTGCGCACGCTGTGCCGCAACTCGCCGGCCGACGACAGAATGCCGGCACCGTAAGCGCGCAGGCCTTGCGGCGTGTCGATGAGCCCGAACTCCACCGTGTACCAGTACAGCCGCGCCAACAGCTCGCAGGCACCTTGGCGGCTGGCCTTGAGCCCGCCTTTGCCGTAGGCCTGCATGTAGTCGGCAAACACCGGGTTGAACAGCAGCGGCACGTGTCCGAACAGGTCGTGGAACACGTCGGGCTCGACCACGTAGTCGAACTCGTCGGGCCGTCGTATCCAGCCTGTGACCGGGAACCTGCGTTGCGCCAGCAAGGCGAAGAACGCCTCTTCGGGGATCAACCCCGGCACGGCGACGATTTCCCAGCCGGTGGCGCGGTGCAGCCTGTCAGACAGTGCGTCGAAGCGCGGTATCTGCTCGGGCGCGCCGAGGTGGCTCAGCGCGGCGATGAATTCGTCGCAGGCCAGGCCGGCGACTTGTGCCGCCTGGCGCTGGTACAGCCGGCGGTACAGATCATGGTCCTGGGCGCTGTAGGCCTGCCAGTTCTGCTCGCAGGTGTAGTCGCCGCGGGCTGCGCCGTAGTCGCCGCGCGGCGGCCGGTCGCCCTGGCCGTAGGTGGCAGGTGCCACTCCCCGGTTCAGGCCTTTGTGGGCACCGGGCCGCGTGGTGAACGTGGTGGACAGGGGGGTGGACAGGGAGGGGGACAGGATGGGCATGGTGGCCTCAGGTGGCTTTGGTGTCGGTCAGCACGCCGCGTCGAATCTGGTCGAGCTCGATGCTCTCGAACAACGCGCGGAAGTTGCCTTCGCCGAAACCCTGGTCGCCCTTGCGCTGAATGATCTCGAAAAATATCGGGCCGATCATCGTCTGCGTGAAGACCTGAAGCAGCAACTCGTTCGGCGCGCCCAGGTGGGTCGCCCCGTCGATCAGGATGCGCAAGCGGCGCAACTCGGCCACGTTTTCGCCGTGGTTCGGCAGGCGCTTGTCGATCAGGTCGAAGTAGGTGGCGATGGTGTCTTGAAACGCCACCCCCTGGCGCTTCATGCCTTCCACCGTGGCATAGATGTCGTCGCTGCCCAAAGCGATGTGCTGGATGCCTTCACCGTGGTACAGATCCAGGTATTCGGCGATCTGGCTCTTGTCGTCCGAGCTCTCGTTGATCGGGATGCGAATCTTCCCGCACGGGCTGGTCATCGCCTTGCTCTTCAGGCCGGTGAGCTTGCCTTCGATGTCGAAGTAGCGCACTTCCTTGAAGTTGAACAAGCGCTCGTAAAAGTCGGCCCACTCCTTCATGCGGCCCCGATGCACGTTGTGCGTCAGGTGGTCGATGTAGGTCAGGCCGTTGCCCTCGGATGCCGCAACGGCCCCCGGGATCGGCACGAAGTCCACGTCGTAGATGCTGATGTTGCCGATGGCCCCGGCGGCAGCACCGCCCTTGCCGTGCCAGCGGTCGACGAAATAGATCAGCGAGTCGCCGATGCCTTTGATCGCCGGCACGTTCAGCTCCATCGGGCCGGTGTGGTTGTCGAAGCCCCAGGCACCGAGTTCGAGCGCGCGCGCATAGGCCTGCGCCGCGTCGTCGACCCGAAACGCCATCGCGCACACACTGGGGCCGTGCTGGCGTGCGAAGCGCTGCGCAAACGAGTTCGGCTCGGCGTTGATGATGAAGTTGACCCCGCCCTGGCGGTACAGCGTGACCTTCTTGTGCCGGTGCCTGGCGATCGCCATGAAGCCCATGCTCTCGAACAAACTGCCGAGCGCTGCAGGGTCGGGTGCGGCGTATTCGACGAACTCGAAGCCGTCGGTTCCCATCGGATTTTCCCAGGGGGTGAACTGCATGCGGGGCTCCTGTGCGGTGGGTCTGCGGGCGTTGGTTTGACGCAGCCTGTCACTGTAGATTCGGCAGCCCGCAGTTTTTCTGCAATGTGCTGCGCTGAATTGGCGCATTGCGCTGCAAAGCTGCAAAATCAGAGAATGGAAACGGTTGTCCAGCTCGACGCCATAGATCGACGCATTCTTCGCGCGCTTCAAACCGATGGCCGCATGACCTACGACGTGCTCGCCGCGCAGGTCAGCCTGTCGCCCTCGGCCACGCTGCGCCGCGTCAAGCGCCTTGAAGAGGCCAAGGTGATCGCCGGCTACGTGGCGCTGATCCCGCCCGAGCGGGTGGGCTTCGCCCTGACGGCCTACATCAACGTGCGGCTGGAAAAGCACTCCGGTGTGCACAAGCGCAACCCGATGGACCTGTTCCGCGCCTCGGTGCAAACCTGGCCCGAGGTGGTGGAATGCGCCGCCCTCAGCGGCGAGATGGACTACCTGCTGCGCGTGGTGGTGCAAGACATGGCGCACTACTCGCGCTTCATCATGGACACCTTGCTCAAGCACCCCAGCGTCGACGACTGCAAGACCAGCTTCGTGCTCGACCGCGTGAAGAACACCACGGCCGTGCCGGTGTGACGGGTCACGCTTGCGTGCCTCACAAGCGTCTCAAAAGCGCGTCAGCACCAGCGCCAGTTCCGAGATGCCTGCCGGTGCGGCACCTGCGTGAACGGCGGCGTGGGCCACTCAGTCGTCGATCTCGTGCAGCAGGCACAGCGTGGCCAGGTGCGACAGGTTCAGCAACTGCGCGATGTCGCTGATGTCGTCGGGCAGCGCCGCGTTGTCCCAGCCGTGGGCCGAGTGCCGTGCCAGCCGGGTGGCCAGCGCCACGCTCTTGACGCTTGGGTGGTCGGGGTGGCTGTCGTCGGCACAGCGCACCAGCAGCTCGGGCAACCGCCAGGCCTGCATCAAGGCCTGTTGCAGCGCCTGCAACTCCACGTTCAGCAGTTGCTGCTGAATGGCGCTGGAGCGCAGCGCCGGATCGTTCTGCTGCGCGCTGCGCAGCGCCAGCGCCAGCGCGGGCGCGTGGCACCACAACAGCATGTCGGCGAAGTCGTGCAGCAAGGCGGCCTGGTAGACAACGGCAGCGTCGGTGTCCATGCGGTGCACGGCAAAGCCCAGCGCGAAGTTGGCCGCACGGTGGGCGCGCGTGATCACGTCTTGCAGCCCAACCAGCGCCTCGGGTTCATCGCGCAGATGGTCTTCGAGCGTGGGCTGCAGCCCGAAGGCGCGAAAGAAGGGCGTGATGCCCATCATCACCACGGCGGCGGTGACGGTTTCGGTGTCGGTCAGCAGCCGCGGCGGGCGGTGGCTGGCGGCATAGGCCTGCACCTTGAGCGTCATCAGCGGATCGGCCGAGATCATCTCGCCCAGCAGGTTGGCGTCGACGGCGTCTTCGTTTGCGCGCAAGGCCTCGAGCGCCTCCGAGGTCTGCGCCAGCACCGGCAGGTCGGCGTGCTGAAAGCACTCGGTCCAGGCGGCGAGATCGGACAGCGGGAACGTCGAGCAGTGGCGAGTGCGGGTCAGCATGAAGAACTCCTTGCGGAGTGGACTGACCTGTCTATCGGCAGCGCAGCGCGTCACTTGAGACCGCTCACATCGACAGCATGTGCCCTTGCTGCGGGTTGGTGCGGCCCTCGAGCAGCTCGCGGTAGACCGCTTCGACGGCTTGCGGCCCGTGGCCCTGCACCACCGTCAACCAGGGCGCTCGGGCATCGGTCACCGGCAGCATGAAGGCCGTCCACGCCAGCGCAATGCGCCGGCCCAGTTCGGCGGCACCCCAGTCGGCCTGGCGCTTCTTGATTTGCGCCGGAGCGAAGAACAGCGTGGGGCGCGGGCCGCTCATTCCTTTGCTTCGGTTTTCAGGCTGGCCGAGCGCGTCCCAGTGCGTGCCGCCCACCGCGCAACTGTAGGTCAGGCGGTGCTTGAAGTGCTCGTGCACGCTGCTGCGCACCGACGCGCTGCCGCTCATGTCCACGTACAGGGTGGCCACATCGGACGGAAGCGACGCCACGGCGTCGTAAGCCAGCACCTCGTCGTAGCAGCCCAGGCCGCGCGTGAACGCCAGGTTGGCGCTGGATGTCAGCCCGACGACGTTCACCGCGTCGCCTTTGCCGCGCCGCTGCGCCAGGCAAAACGCGGTGCCATACGCCGTCTTGCTCGACGCGCTGGACAAGACCACGGTCTTTGCGCCGAAGAACGCGTTGTCGGCCAGGAAATCGTCGATCAGGAAGGAGGTCGTGAACAGCGGGCGCAGGATCGCGATCTGCGCTTCGCGCTCGCGCAGGTAGCCCGGGTCGGCGTTGCAGCGGGTGTAGTGGTTGTAGACGGGATGCAGTTCGCGGCGGTGCGCTGCCGCGTCGACAAAGCCGCTGGCGCTGATGCGTGCAGCTTGCAACACGGCGTGCGTGGCGATCGGAAAGTAGCCGTAGATGCGCTCGCCAATTTGAAGCTGCTCTGCGCCGTCGAGCGTCGACTCGACCACATCGGCGAAACCCCAGACCGGAATGCGGCCCTGCCCCGCATCGCCGGCGGGGAAAAAATTCCAGTACTTCATGGCCTCGCCAAACGCGGCGTAGGTGATGTTGTTCGCGGTCAGCGCGAAGCTGTCGATGCGCAACCGCACACCGCCCGGGGGCAGCGGTGCTGCGGCTGCGGCGTCAGGCACAAAGCTCGTTTGCCGCAGGTCGCTGCGCTGGACGATGAAGCTGCTGTGTTGCATGTGTGTCTCCGTGGCCTCAGAGGCTGAGAGGTAATCGGATGCACCCGCGCCGGGGTGGCCAAGGGCGCTGGGGTAGGCGCGGCGCGCAGCCCAGGCGTCTGCCTGGGCAAGCGGCGCAACACCCCCCAGCGCCCTTGGGTACCCCGGCCCGAAGGGTGAGGCCCCAAAACGGGCCCACTCGTCGTTGCAAATCCTCGCCGGGGCCCAACCCCGGCTGCGCTTTGCGCCTAGATTGGGCCCGTTTTGGGGTCTCACGCGGGTGTATCCGATTGCCTCTCAGCCTCAGTCGACCGGTGCCACCGCATCGCGCGTGGCGTCGCGCGTGTTGCTGCTGGCGAACTGCGCCAGCGCCACCCCGGCCAGGGTGATCGCCGCGCCGCCGAGTTTGATGCCGGTATAGCGCTCGCCGGTCAGCGCCCAGGCCACCAGGCCGGCCACCGGCGGCATCAGGTACATCAACGGCGCGCTGCGGGCCACGCCGCGCACCGCGTTGACCCAGCCCCACACCAGCCAACCCAAAAACGCCGACACCAGCACCGCCCACAGCATGCCGGCCCAGATCAGCGCGCTCACCTCGCCCCAGTGCACACGCAGCCCGGCGGGCAGGCTGAGCAGCAGCACCGGGCCGGCGCCCAGCAAGGTGGCATAGGTCATCACCAGCACGCCGCCGTGGCGTTCGATCAGCGGTTTGGCGGCGACGGTGTAATACGAAAAAAACGCCGACGCCAGCAGCAGCACCGCGTCGCCACCCGAGGCCTGCCAGTGGCCGCCGAGGAACTTGTCGCTCAGAAAAACCAGCACCCCCACACAGGCGAGCGCCACCCCGGCCACCTGCCCGCGCGTGAGGTGCTCGACCCCGTGCCAGCGCAGGATCAGCAAGGTGAACACCGGGCCGCAGGCCAGGATCAGCGAGCTGGAAAACGCGGTCGACCAATGGATGCCGTAAGTCACCAGGCCCACATGCACCAGGTGGCCCGCCAGCCCCAGCCGGAGCAAGGCCAGCCCGTCGCCGCGCGACACGCGCGGCCAATGAACGCCGTGGTGCCAGCACAGCAGCAAGGCCGCCGCCGCCGGCAGGATCAGGTAGCGAACAAACAAGAACCCGCCCGGCGAAAACGCGTTGAACACCGCCTTCTGCACGCTGAAATTGGCACCCCACACGATGACCATCGCCACCGCAGCCCACAGCGCATGGCGCTGTTGACGAGGCGTCGCGAGAGGCTGACGGTTGGCAAGGACGCTGCGCGCGTCAGGCAAGGATGAAGATGGGCTGGTCATGTCCATGAGATTGTGCGGCCCCCTCAAGGGCATCAAGCAACAACCGTGGACGGGTCCCCCGGCCACCCGGTTGGCGCCCCCTCGGGGGGCAGGGAGCGAGAGCGACCGTGGGGGCTAACCGTCCACCAGCAGGGCCTGCGCATCTTCGCTGCGCCAGCCCTCCATCGGCGTGGCGCGGGCCAGCGCCATCCACAAGCCGAACGGCATCTGCATGGCGCGCTGTGGTGCCGGGCGCGCCACCTCCAGGCCCTCGGGCGTGGCGAGCAGCACGCCGCAGTCGAGCGGTATCTCGTCGGGCCGCGCGATGCCCTGAGCCAGCACGTACCAGCACTCGCTGCTCAGTCCAAGGTAGGCCGTGCGCTTGGCCTGGTTGCGCAGATCGCTCAGCAGGTCGGCACGGCGGACCTTGATCTCATGCACGATCGGGTGCAGGTAGGCCTCGACCGTGGTGTGGCGCACCGAAAAGACATCCGGCACCGCCATCGCCCACGCCTCGCCCACCTTGGCGCGCAGGCTCAGTCCGCGCCAGGCCAGACGGCCCGCCCGCGTCATCTCGCGCGCCACCCGCTCGACCAGCGCCTCGTGCGCATCGCGAGCGCGGCGGTTGCGTTGCAGCGTGTCGGCCAGCAAAGCCACGCCGGCATCGGTGACGCGCAGCGTCTCGTGGCCCGTGGTAGCTCGCACACGTTCCAGCAGCCCGGCCGCCAGCAGCTCGACTTCCACCATGTCGCAGCACGGCCAACCGGCCGAGCGCCACACCGCGCGCAGGCGGCGGCGGTGAAGGGTGTGGGGTTTGAACGCGTCGGACATCGCGGCAGCGTAGCGCCGGGCTGGCTCAGGGTGTGAGCGAGGCGCAGTTGAAGACACCGGCAGCGTCAGCGCTTTGGCGGACGCATCCGCAACTTCGAAGGAGGCTCGTGCGCTTGCAGCACGAACGGGTTCACGACCACCAGATCGTCGAAGCGCATCCCGTTCTGGAAGTCCTCGGAATACAAGGTGGTGCAGCCCGCATCGAGTGCGCTTTGCACGATCAATGCGTCCCAAGCGGAAATCTGGCTTGAATGACTGAGCGCCAGGCCGCGCAGCACCAGATCAGCGCTGGCCGGCACGATGCGCTCCTGCGCGAACGTCGTTACGACTTCCAGCGCATCGGCCGCGCCGAGCTGCTTCTTGCGGGTCAGCGTGACGTACAACTCTTGCAGCACCTGCGTGCTCAACACCATGTTGCGCGCCGTCATGTGCACGGTGACCAGGTCTTGCGCCTGCGCCTGCTTGACGGATTCGGCGCGGTCGAAAACGTAGACAAGAATGTTGGTGTCGAAGAAGAAGCTCAACGCGTGGTCCGATCGGAACCCGTGTCGGCGTCAGTGTTCGAGTACAGCGCCTCGCGGCCGGGCCACAGCGGCTGATGGGTGACGCGCATTTTCTTGGCCAGCGCCTTGATGCGGGCCAGCCGCGCCTGCGTGTCGCCGGCCCCCTGCGCAAACGCCTCGATCGCCTGCCGGCACACCTCGTTCACGCTGGTGCCTTGCTGCACGGCCTTGATGCGCGCCGCGCGCAGCAACTGGTCGTCGACAGCGATGGTCATGTTGGCCATGTCTGGCTCCCTGAACTTATACACTGAATCAGTGTAACACGCAATCCGCGTCAATCAACACCCCAACAAATCCGCCAGCTTGGCCAGGTCTTTCGCGTGCAGGGTGTTCAACGGGTCGGGCGACACGTCTTTCGGTTGCATCGCGCCGAACTCTTGCGGCCGCTCGATGTAGGCGCTGCGCAGCCCGCAGGCGCGCGCGCCGGCCAGGTCGTCGTGGTGGGCGGCCACCAGCATCACTTCAGACGGCGCCACACCGAACACATCGGCCACGCCCAGGTAGGTGGCCGGGTCGGGCTTGTACTTGCGAAACACCTCGGCCGACAAGATGCAGTCCCACGGCAGCCCGGCGCGCTTGGCCATCGCGGTCAGCAAGCTGATGTTGCCGTTCGACAGGGTGCAGATCGTGTAGCGCGACTTGAGCCGGCGCAAGCCGTCCACCGCGTCGGGCCACGCGTCCAAGCGCTGCCAGACGTGGTTCAGATGGCGCTTGTCGGCCTCGCTCAGGTGGCTGATTTTGAACCGGGCCAGCAGCTCATCCAGGATCATGCGGTGCAGGTCGTCGATGCGGGTCCAGCCCAGCTCGCCCCGCATCACGCGCTGCATCGCCGGTTGGTAGCCGGCCCGCCACGCCAACGCGAAGCTGTTGCCATCGACACCCAGGCCCATCGCGTCGACCTCGGCGCTGATGCTGCCGTGCCAATCGACGACGGTGCCGAAAATGTCGAAGGCCAGAACCTTGAGCGAACCCGGGTCGAGTGCCAGGGCGCCGTTCATTCGACCTGAACGCCTTTCCAGAACGCCACCCGCCCCTTGATGTTGGCAGCGGCCTCGCTCGGCTCGGGGTAGTACCAGACCGCGTTCTCGTTCAGATCGCCATTGACCATCAGGCTGTAGTAGTGGGCCTGGCCTTTCCACGGGCAACCCGTGCGGTGGTTGCTGAAGGTCACGTACTCGCGCTTCAGGCTGCTGTCGGGGAAGTAGTGGTTGCCTTCGACGACCACGGTGTCATTGCTTTCGGCCAGTGTCACGCCGTTCCAGATGGCTTTCATGGGGCACTCCTCGGGGTTGATCGGTTTTCAAGCGTACAGCGCCAGCGCCGTTTGCAGCCGCTGGCGTATCGAAGCCACCAGCGCCTTGTCGGCCATCACGGTGACGCTGTCGCCGTGACACAGGATGTCCATCGCCAGCTCGGTCGGGTCGCTGTAGGGCACCCGCAACTCGTAGCGGCCATCGTCGAGCCAGCGCGACTCTTGCTGCGCGTGCCACTCCTCGTTCGAGACCCACTGCGCCGCCTCGGCGTTGAACACCAAGGTGGCCCAGCGCAGCTTGGCGCTGCCGCCGCCGTAGATGCCGTAGCCCGCGTCCAGCGCGGCTTCCAGGTCTTTCACCGCCACGTGGCGCGCCCTGGCGTCGAGCGGCTTCGCCTGCTGGATCGCGTCCAGCGCAAAGCGGCGCAGGCCCTCGCTCGAATGGCACCACGCATCAAGGTACCAGGTGTTGCGGTGGTTCACCAGGCGCTGCGGCGACACCTCGCGCTCGCTCAGGCTGCGCTCGCTGCGCTTGAAGTAGCGCAACCAGACCTTCTTGCGCTGCACCAGCGCGCTGCCCAGCAGCTCGAAGTGCCGGCTCGGCACGCGGCGCCGGGCGGTGGAGATCACCTTGACGCGGCGCATCAGCTCGCGCGCTTCGCTTTCGTCCGCGCCCAGCATGGCTTGCAGCTTTTCCATCATCGGCTGCAGGTGGCGCGACAGCACGCCGTCGTCGTCCAGCCCGGCCATCAGTTGGTGCATCGTCAGCAGCGCGTGGATTTCTTTCTCGCTGAACCAGAGTCCGGGCAGCTCGTGGCGCGCGGCCTTGGCGTTCGACGCCGTGGCCGCTTCGAAACGATAGCCGTTGTCCGAGCGATCGTAGACAATGGGGGCCGACAGCCGGTCACGCAGGTACTGCAAGTCTCGCTTCAGCGTGGCGGGCGACACCGCCAACTCGGCCAGCAAGGCCTCGAAGCTGACGCAGCCGCGGCTGCGCAGCAACAGCTCGATCTTGTAGAAACGCTCGGTTCGGTCCATGGCGCGTATCGCTCCGCTCGCTCACTGGGTGAGCCTGTGACCCCGAGCATACGCCAAGTCTTTCATGAGAACTCGTGTTCGACTGGCTCACGCCATGAGCGAGCTGGCCCCGACACTGAATCCATCGCGGCATGTCGCCGCGGCTTTCAGGAACCCGCCATGAGCACCGAAATACTTGCCCCCTCGGCGCACGCCAGCGCCTGCCACAGCCTGACCACGCACGAGCACATCGGCTTCGAGCTGGGCTGGGACTATGCGCATCACCGCCTCAGCCCGGCCGCACCCTATGCACAGGAGCCGTCGCCGCTGCGCCACGGCCTGCTGGCCGGGCAAGCCGCCTTCGGCAGCCGCACGCTGGAGCCGACCGGCCCGGTGCGCCGGTGGCTGCAACTGCGCCTGCACGCCTGGCTGCGCGGGCGCAGCGTCGAGCTGTTCCAGGTCACGCCGAACTATCTGCGCCAGCTCGAGGTCAGCCACTGCCCGATCACCCGCGTGCCCTTGGCCACGGCCACGACCACGCCGGACACCGGCGACGCCTCGGTCGACCGCGTGCGCAACGACGCCGGCTATGCCGCCGGCAACCTGGCCGTGATGAGCGCCAAGGCCAACCAGGCCAAGGCGGCGCACGGCTTCGCCGAGGCCATGCAATTCGTCAAGCAGATCGAGGCCGGCAAGCTCGGCGGCATGCACGGCCTGACCGCCTCGCAGTGGAGCCGGCTGGCCGTGCTGTGCAGTTTTGTCGAGCCGTTGCCGCACGAACAGGCTTGCGCGGTGCCGCTGCTGCTGCTGCCGCCGAACCGGCTGCGCTTGTTCAACCCGGCGCAGGCGCTGCAAGCCTTCGTCAGCCGGCAGTTGCTCCAGCCCGGCTGGAGCCATCGCGTCAGCCGCTTCGAAGCCTTGCTGCCCGGCAAGCCGGCGCGGCGCGCGTTTCGCGACTTCTTCCACGCGCTGCTGCCGCGCGTGCTTGAGAGCGCCCCAAGGCCGACGACATACGTCGTCCGCCCCCCAAGGGGAGGAGAAACACTTGGGGCGGCCCGGCGTTTGTTTCTCATGAGCGGCCGCACCGCTGAGCCGCAGCGCGCCCGCTGGGCCATCGAAGACGCCTGGCGCAACCCGCTGGTGCTCAAGCGCTGGACCGCCTTCGCGCGGCTGCTCTCGGCCGAGCAATGCGAAGGGCTCATCGTGCGCGCCGCCGCACGCAAGCTGGCCACCGTGCGCACGCAGCAACTCGGCAACGCCCAGGCCACCGAGGGCTGGAACCTGGAGTCGCGCGGCTACGTGCCGCATGCGCTGCTGATGCAGCGCAGGCCCGATGGCTTGCCGCGCGACATGGGCCATGCCGTGCCGACGCCGATGCAGAT
>JAYVCL010000455.1:0-8797 GCA_043749975.1 Burkholderiales bacterium | reverse complement strand
GTTGGCGGAGTGGACGGGGCTCGAACCCGCGACCCCCGGCGTGACAGGCCGGTATTCTAACCAACTGAACTACCACTCCATGTTGCTTGCGCTATGTTGACCACATTGCACTACAACTGTAAAACTGAACCAGAAAATTGGCGTCCCCTAGGGGATTCGAACCCCTGTAATCACCGTGAAAGGGTGGTGTCCTAGGCCTCTAGACGAAGGGGACTCGTTCACAAATTCTCAAACATCTCTTGAACTGCGCGCCACCCCGACCTTGCGTTCTTGGTGGAGGTAAGCGGGATCGAACCGCTGACCTCTTGCATGCCATGCAAGCGCTCTCCCAGCTGAGCTATACCCCCGGTTTCAACCGGTGTTGCTGCACCAAGTTCATTGATGTTTCAACATCGCGCCGTTCAAGCCAGATTTCGATTATAGCCAGAGTTTCAAGCGCCTCGCAAACGCTGGAGCACCACATCTCTCGTGAATAGCTCGAGTACCGCGTCGATGGACGGGGTCTGCGCCCGGCCACAAACGAGCACGCGAATCGCAGGCGCGAATTGCGCCATCTTGAGTCCATGCGCCGCCAGCGTTTGCTTGATCGCAGCGCCGATCGCGGCCTTGTTCCATTCGACCAAGGCCAACTGGGCGTACAGGTCGTGCACGGCAGGTCGAACCTGCGCCGTGACATGGGCCGCGATGTCTTCGGCCGCAGGCGCCACGTCGGCAAAGTACATCCTCAACCAGTCGGCAAGCTCGACCGTGGTGGTGCAGCGGTCTTTGAACAAATCGCACAAGGGCGCAACCGCGGCATCGGTGGCAGCGCTGACGCCGCGGCGTACCAGTTGGCCCACGACAAGCGCTGCGAGCGACGCAACGGACATGGTCTTGAGGTAGTGCGAATTCACCCAGTCCAGCTTGGCGGCGTCCCATTGCGCCGGGCTTTTCGACAGGTGCTTGCCGTCGAACCAGGCCACCAGTTGCTCACGCGTGAACAGCTCTTCGTCGCCATGGCTCCAGCCCAGCCGGGCCAGGTAGTTCAACATCGCGTCGGGCAGGTAGCCGGCCTCTTCGTAAGCCGTGACACTGACCGCACCACGGCGCTTGGATAACTTGTGGCCATCGTGGCCCAGGATCACGGGAACGTGGCCGAACAGCGGCAGCGGTGCCCCGAGCGCGTTGAAGATATTGATCTGCCAGGGCGTGTTGTTGACGTGCTCGTCGCCGCGAAAGACGTGGCTGATGGCCATGTCCCAATCATCGACCACGACGCAAAAGTTGTAGGTGGGCACGCCGTCAGCGCGGACGATGACCAGGTCGTCGATCTCGCGGTTGGCAATGCTGATTGGGCCCTTGACCAGATCGTCCCACGTCACCACGCCGTCCTGCGGATTGCGAAAGCGCACCACGGCTTGCACACCGGCTGGAACGGTTGGCAAGGTCTTGCCGGGTTCAGGGCGCCAGCGGCCGTCGTAGTGGGTCTTCTCGCCGTGCGTGCGTTGCGCGTCGCGCACTGCGTCCAGTTCTTGCGGCGTGCAGTAGCAGCGGTAGGCACTGCCATCGTCAAGCATCCGATCGACGACGGCACGGTAGCGCTCAAGCCGCTGCATCTGGTAGATCGGGCCTTCGTCAAAGTTCAGGCCGAGCCAGCGCATCGACGCCAGAATTTGATCGACCGATTCTTGGCTCGAGCGCGCGACATCGGTGTCTTCGATGCGCAGCACGAACTCGCCGCCAAAGTGACGCGCGTAGGCCCACGAAAACAAGGCGGTTCTTGCGGTGCCCAAATGAAGAAAACCGGTGGGCGACGGGGCGATGCGGGTGCGGATTTTTCGGGTCATGGCGGCGGGGTGTTCAAGCGCAGAACTTTGCATCAGCCATCAGCTTGGTTCGACGGCGCTTTGCAGCGCCAGGCGTGAACGGTCGGGAGCGTCTTCCTCTTCAACCTGCGATTGGCGCTGCGCCGCGATGGCATCGAAATCTGCGGCGGAAACATCGCCGGTGATGTAGTGGCCGTCGAAGCACGACGCCTCGAAGCTTTGAATCAAGGGGTTCAGCGCGCCGACCACCCGCTTCATGGCAGCCACATCCTGGTAGATCAAGGCGTCGGCCCCGATGAACTGGCGGATCTCTTCGATGCTGCGGTTGTGCGCGATCAACTCCTCGCTGGTCGGCATGTCGATGCCGTAGACGTTCGGGAACCGCACCGGCGGTGCCGCAGACGCCATGTAGACCTTGCGCGCACCGGCGTCACGCGCCATTTGCACGATCTCTTTCGAGGTCGTGCCGCGAACGATGGAATCGTCCACCAGCAGCACGTTGCGGCCTTTGAATTCAACCCCGATGGCATTCAGCTTTTGACGCACCGACTTCTTGCGCACGCCCTGCCCCGGCATGATGAAGGTGCGGCCCACGTAGCGGTTTTTCACAAAGCCTTCGCGGTACGGTTTGCCTATTTTCTGCGCCAGTTGCATGGCCGACGGCCGGCTCGATTCGGGGATCGGGATCACGACATCGATTTCGTTCGGCGGGATGGTGGAAATGAGCCGCTGCGCCAGCGTCTCACCCATGTTCAGCCTCGCCTGGTAGACCGACACACCGTCCATCACCGAGTCGGGCCGAGCCAGGTAGACGAACTCGAACATGCACGGGTTCAAGCTGGGGTTCTCGGCGCATTGCTGGGCGTGCAAGCTGCCCTGCATGTCGACGAAGATGGCCTCGCCTGGTGCCACGTCGCGGGTGACCTTGTGCCCGGTGCCCTCGATGGCCACCGATTCGCTGGCCACCATCACCGCGGCTCCGTCTGCGGCCGAGCCTTCCCCGAAGCAAAGCGGCCGAATGCCGAACGGGTCGCGAAACGCCAGCAAGCCGTGGCCGGCAATCAGGGCCACCACGGCATACGAGCCCTTCAATCGCTTGTGCACCGCCCGCACCGCGTTGAAGACTTCGGCGGGCGACAACGGCAGGTCGCGAGCCGCGACTTCCAGCTCGTGGGCCAGGATGTTGAGCAGCACTTCGGTGTCGCTGTCGGTGTTGATGTGGCGCCGGTCCACCGCGAAAAGTTCCTGTTTCAGCGCAGGCGCATTGGTGAGGTTGCCGTTGTGCACCAGCACGATCCCGAACGGTGCGTTGACGTAAAACGGCTGCGCCTCTTCTTCGCTGTAGGCGTTGCCAGCGGTCGGATAGCGCACCTGGCCCAGGCCGATCAGGCCCGGCAGACCGCGCATGTTGCGGGTGCGAAAAACGTCGCGCACCATGCCACGGGCCTTGTGCATGAAACACTTGGTTCCTTGCATGGTCACGATGCCTGCGGCGTCTTGCCCGCGGTGCTGCAGCAGCAACAAGGCGTCGTAGATCAACTGGTTGACCGGGGCTTTGGAGATCACTCCGACAATGCCGCACATGGTTTCATCCTTGGTTCGAAACACGGTGTCGCAAGGACAGCGTCAGGTCGGAAAATGCCGCGAAAAATCGGCTGGCAAGACGTGCTTCATCGCCTGCAAGACTTGATGCGACCACGCCGCCGCACGAGACTGTTGCCACGCTTGAGACTTCATCAGTGGCGTGAGTCCGACAACGGTTGAAATTGCCAGCAGCAGGACGACGGCGCGGACGAGGCCGAACGCCGCGCCCATCAGGCGGTCAGCCGTGCTGACCACCGGCACCGCGCGCACGATCATGCGCACCAGACGCGCAGCGATGCTCCACACCACCAACGCCAGCACGAAGGCTGCTGCGAAGGTGGCAGCGTGGTTCAGTGCCGAGCCTGCCGCTCCGATCGGCAGGTAGGGTGACAGCGCGGGTGTGAACCACTGCGCTGCAAAGTAAGCGACCAACCAGCCGAGCACGGCGAGTACCTCGAACACCAGGCCGCGCGACAGGCCGATCAGCGCCGAGACTGCCGCCATCGCCAACAGCGTCAGGTCGATCCAGCCCCAATCAGCCCACAGTGCGCTCATGTTCAAAGCGTGAGCAAAACCGCAGGGAACCCGGCCGCCTTGAGCCGACTCCTGGCTTGCTCGGCGTCTTCTTTGCTCGTGAAGGGCCCGACGCGCACCCGAATGCGTTTGCCCGCATCGGTGTCTGCGGCTTGCGCATAGGTCTTGAGGCCCAGCTTCTCGACCTTCACGCGCGTCTCGTGCGCAGCGGTGTTCTCGGCAAACGCACCGACCTGTACAACGTATCTCGCAGCGTCGGTTGGCGCAGCGGGCCTGGCAGCGGTCTTGCCGTCCAACAGGGCCTGGGCGCGCGTGGCATCCGACCCACGCGGTGTCGCCGCTGGCTCGGACCTGGGCGCTGGCTCAGCGGCAGCCGGCGCCGGCGTCTTGGTGGCCGCTAGAGGCGCGGCGGGGGGTATGGGTCGAGATTCAACAGGCAAGGCCGCAGGCTGGCTCGATGCCGGCGCACGCGCTGCCCCATCTGCTCGAGCGGCTGTGGCCGGAGCCGGCGCTGCGGGTGTGGCTGTGGCTGAGGGTGTGGTCACTCTTGCCTGCGGCATCACCAGCGCAGGCAAGCCGTCCTTGCGTGGGATGTCGATCGGAATATCGACTGGAATCGGCCTTGGCTGGGTCTCGAAGACCAAGGGAAAACCGATCACGCCGACGACCACCAGCACCACGGCACCGGTGAGTCGGCGACGAGCGCGCACGCGGGCCTGTTGAACCGAATCTGCGGCCTCAACGGATTGGGACGGAGCGGGTGCAGCGCCTGCCCGGCGGCGAAAAAACGAGAACAAACCCATGCGGTGCGTGTTCCGGGTCAACGTGAAAAGAAGGGTGAGAAACCGGTGCGTTCAAGCGGTGCGACTGCACCTGAGGCTGAGAGGTTTCAGCCGACGTGTTTGGCGGTCAATCGAGGCAGACCGCCCTTCATGACACCCCCGACGGTGAAGAACGATCCGAAGACCACGATTCTATCAGCGGGGTCTGCGCCGGCGATGGCTGCGCGAAGCGCTTGCACCGGGTTGTCATGACACGCGACGCTGACCGGTCCCGGCCCCTGGATGAGCAAGCCGGCATGCAGATCACGCAGCTCGAATGCCGTTGCAGCGCGGGGCGTGGGCAGGTCGGTGAAGTGCCAGGCGTCCACCAGCGGCCCGAGTCGGAGCAGGATTTGCCCGATCGCCTTGTCGCGCATGGCACCGAACACCGCATGCGTGCGCGGATGAAATCCCATCTGGTCCAGGTTCTGCGCCAGCGCGGCCACCGCATGCGGGTTGTGAGCCACGTCCAGCACCAGGGTGGGCTGACCCGGCACGATCTGGAAACGACCCGGCAGATCGACCAGCGCCAAGCCGTTGCGTACGGCCTGCGCGGTGATCGGCAAACGTTCACGCAGGGCCTCGAACACGGCCAACGCGCCCGCTGCATTGAGCAATTGGTTGGCTCCGCGCAAAGCCGGATACGCCAGCCCGTTGTAGCGCTTGTGTCGCCCGGCCCAGGCCCACTGCTGCTTGTCGCCGGTGTAGTTGAAGTCACGCCCGAAACACCACGCCTGAGCGCCAATCTCGGCGGCGTGATCGAGCACGCTTTGCGGTGGCACCGGGTCGCTGATGACCACGGGTTTGCCGGGGCGCATGATGCCGGCCTTCTCGCGCCCGATCGACTCGCGGTCGGGGCCGAGGTACTCGACGTGATCGATGTCGATGCTGGTGATGACGGCACAGTCGGCGTCGAACACATTCACGGCGTCGAGGCGGCCCCCGAGTCCGACTTCGAGGATCACCAAATCCAGATCTGCATGCGAGAGCAAGCGCGCAATGGCCAACAGGGTGAACTCGAAATAGGTCAGGCTGACATCGCCCCGGGCGCGCTCTACCGCCTCGAAGTGCGGCAACAAATCATCGGCCAGCACCATCGCTGCGTTGACACGGCAACGCTCTTCGAAATGCACCAGGTGCGGCTTTGAATACAAGCCCACACGGTAGCCGGCCTGCACGGCAATCGCTTCGAGCATGGCGCATGTGGAGCCCTTCCCGTTCGTGCCGGCCACGCAGACGATCGGGGTGCTGAACGCGAGTCGCATCCGCTGCTTGACCAGACGCACCCGGTCCAGCGTCATGTCGATTTCGGTTGGGTGCATGCGCTCGCAGCGAGCAAGCCAGGCTTCTAGCGTGGTGGGTAAGGACATCGTTTCTGAGTGACTGGGTCGAGCCAGGGGCACACCGGCAACAAGAAAGCAATCAGGGCGGCCGCAGCCGCCCTGTGGGGCACGCAAGCAGTCAGTGGGTCAAGCTACCGCATCGGCTGTCTGCCTTTGCAGCATGGCGATGCATTGGGCGATGGTTCGTTTGAGCTCGCGCCGATCGACGATCATGTCGATCGCGCCGGTTTGCATCAGGAACTCGGCCCGCTGAAAGCCTTCCGGAAGCTTTTCGCGCACCGTGTTCTCGATCACACGGGGGCCCGCAAAGCCGATGAGTGCCCTGGGCTCGGCCATCACCACATCGCCCATGAAAGCAAAACTGGCAGACACGCCACCCATCGTGGGGTCGGCGAGAACACTGATGTAGGGCAGCTTCGCCTTGGCCAGCCGGGTCAAGGCCGCATTCACCTTGGCCATCTGCATCAGGCTCAGCAGCCCTTCCTGCATGCGCGCTCCGCCCGTTGCGGTGAAGCTGATGAACGGCGTTTTCTGGCCGCAAGCCATCTCGACGCCACGAACGAATCGCTCACCCACCACCGAGCCCATCGATCCTCCCATGAACTCGAACTCGAAACAGGCGGCAACCACGGGGATGCTGTGCACGGCACCACCCATCACCACCAGCGCGTCGGTTTCGCCGGTGTTCTCAAGCGCGTCTTTCAGTCGCTCAGGATACTTTTTGCTGTCCTTGAATTTCAAGGGATCGACCGGCAACACCTCTTGGCCGATTTCGAAGCGGCCTTCGGCGTCGAGGAAGGCGTCCAGACGCTGCCGCGCGCCGATTCGGTGGTGGTGTGCGCACTTCGGGCAGACGTTGATGTTCTGCTCGAGGTCGGTTTTGTAGAGCACGGTTTCGCAGGATGGGCACTTGATCCAGAGACCTTCGGGAACCGTGCGTCGCTCGCTCGGGTCGGTCTGCTGAATTTTCGGGGGCAGCAATTTTTCCAACCAACTCATGTCGAACCTCCTTCCGGGGTGTCCAGCGCCACGCGGATGGTCGCCATGAACCGACCCGCCGCTGCAGCCACATTCTCGCGCGTCTCGCGCTCCAACAACTGAACCAGCGCCGAGCCGATCACAACAGCGTCCGACACCGCCGCCACGGCCCTTGCCGTTTGCGCATCGCGAATGCCGAAACCCACGCCCACCGGAATGCGCACATGGGCGCGAATGCGCGGAATCATCTTCGCGACGGCAGCGACATCCAGGTGGCCCGCGCCGGTCACGCCCTTGAGCGAAACGTAGTAGACGTAGCCACTGGCGATCCGGCCGACCTCCTTCATGCGCTCGTCGGTCGAGGTGGGCGCGAGCAGGAATACCGGGTCGAGCCGGTTCTCACGCAGCAGGCCGGCGAAGGCTTCGCACTCTTCGGGCGGGTAGTCCACGACCAGAACGCCGTCGACCCCGGCGGCGCGCGCATCGATGACAAAGCGGTCGATGCCGTAGCGTTCGATCGGATTCGCATAGCCCATCAGCACCACCGGCGTGGTCGCGTTGCCGACACGAAACGCCCTGACGTAATCCAGCACCTGCGACATGCCGATGCCGTGCGCCAGCGCGCGCTCGGAGGCCTTCTGGATGACCGGCCCGTCTGCCATCGGATCGGAAAAAGGAACTCCCAGTTCGATGATGTCGGCACCCCCCGCAGCCAGCGCCAGCATGATGTCCACGGTGGCGTCGGGGTAGGGATCGCCGGCCGTGACATACGGAATCAGCGCTTTGGCTGAGCGCGACTTCAACTCCGCGAAGGTCGCGGCGATGCGGCTCATCGCGGGCCCTTGATGACCATGTCGCCACCTTTGACACCTCGGCCCTGGCAGGAGGGGCGACAGAAGAAGTCGGCCCCCGACAAGTCAGCCACCGTGCCGATGTCTTTGTCGCCACGCCCGGACAGGTTGACCAGCAGGTGTTGGTCGGTGCGCAGGGTGGGCGCGAGCTTCATCGCATGCGCCACCGCGTGGGCAGACTCCAGCGCCGGGATGATGCCTTCGGTGCGGCACAGGTGGTGGAAGGCCTTCAGCGCCTCGTCGTCGGTGACGCCCACGTATTCGGCGCGCCCGATGTCTTTGAGGTAGGCGTGTTCCGGCCCCACACCCGGATAGTCCAGGCCGGCGGAGACCGAATGGGTTTCGGTGATCTGGCCGTTCGCATCTTGCAGCAAGTAGGTTCGGTTGCCATGCAGCACGCCAGGCGAGCCGGCCGACAGCGACGCCGCATGGCGGCCGGTTTCGATGCCCTGCCCCGCCGCCTCGACGCCGATCAAGCGGGTGTTTTCATGCTCGATGTACGGGTAGAAAATGCCCATCGCGTTGCTGCCGCCGCCCACGCAGGCAATCACCGCATCGGGCTGGCGGCCGGCCATCGCCGGCATCTGCAGCAGGCATTCGTCGCCGATGACGCGCTGAAAGTCGCGCACCATGGTCGGGTACGGATGCGGCCCGGCCACAGTGCCGATGATGTAGAAGGTGTTCTCGACGTTGGTGACCCAATCACGCAGCGCCTCATTGAGCGCGTCTTTCAGCGTCTTCGAACCGCTTTCGACCGGCACCACGGTGGCACCCAGCAAATGCATGCGGTAGACGTTGGGCGACTGGCGCTTCATGTCTTCGCTGCCCATGTAGACCACGCATTCCATGCCGTAGCGCGCGCAGATGGTGGCGGTGGCCAC
>JAYVCL010000454.1:0-5220 GCA_043749975.1 Burkholderiales bacterium | reverse complement strand
ATCCACCACGCGAACGGCACGCTGGCCACGATCAGCGCCAGCGCGACCTCGCCGACGATGTAGACGGGCAGCTTGCGCACGCGGTCCAGCCACACCCCTGAAGGCAGCGAGAACAGCACGAAGGGCAGCACCTCCATCAACGTGAGCAGGCCCATCTGCGTGGGACTGGCGTGCAGCAGCACGGCGGCGGTGAGTGGCAGCGCGAGCATCGTCACCTGGCCGCCGAACGAGCTGATCACGATCGACGTCCACAAGCGCCGGTAGGTGGCGTCGCGCAGCAAGTCGCCGGCGGGCAGGGCAAAGCGTGCGAACAGTCGATTCGTCAGTCGCTCGGCCAGCCGCTGTGTCGTCATCTTGCTCAGAGCTTCCTCAACTGCGGTAATCGGCGTTGATCTTCACGTAGTCGTAACTCAGATCGCAAGTCCACACCGTGCTCTGCGCCGGCCCGCGGTGCAGGTCGACGCGCACCGTGATCTCGCTTTGCTTCATCACGCGCTGGCCGTCTTCTTCTCGGTAGTCGGCATGGCGACCGCCGCTTTTGGCCACGTGAACGTCGTCGAGAAACAGGTCGATCAGCGTCTGGTCCAGATCTTCGATGCCCGCATAGCCGACCGCCGCCAGAATGCGGCCCAGGTTCGGGTCGCTGGCGAAGAACGCGGTCTTGACCAGCGGCGAATGGGCGATGGCGTAGGCCGCCTGGCGGCACTCGTCCACCGTCTTGCCGCCGTCGATTTGCACCGTGATGAACTTGGTCGCACCTTCGCCGTCGCGCACGATGGCTTGCGCCAGTTGCTCGGCCACCGCGATCAACGCCGCGCGCAGCGCTTGGCCGTCAGCAGAGTCCAGCGCCGTGATCGGCGCGTGGCCGGCCTGGCCGGTGGCGATGAGCACGAACGAATCGTTGGTCGACGTGTCGCCGTCGATGCTGATGCGGTTGAAGGAAAAGTCGGCCGCCTCGCTCACCAGCGCCTGCATCAGCGCGGCGTCCACCACCGCGTCGGTGGCGATGAAGCCGAGCATGGTCGCCATGTTGGGGCGGATCATGCCGGCCCCCTTGCTGATGCCGGTGATGCTGACGCTCTTGCCGCCGATTTGCAGTTGACGCGAAGCCGCCTTGGGCAGCGTGTCGGTGGTCATGATGGCTTCGGCGGCCTGCGCCCAATGGTCGGCGCGCAGATCGGCCAGCGCGGCGGGCAGGCCGGCTTCGATGCGGTCGTTGGGCAGGCTTTCCATGATGACGCCGGTGCTGAACGGCAGCACCTGTTCGGGGGCCAGGCCGAGGTGACGGGCCAGCGCCACGCAGGTCGAGCGCGCCCGCGCCAGGCCGTCTTCGCCGGTGCCTGCGTTCGCGTTGCCGGTGTTGATCAGGATCGCCCGCGTGCCGACCTTGGCGGCCAGGTGCTGGCGGCACAGTTGCACCGGCGCCGCGCAGAAGCGGTTGCGCGTGAACACGCCGGCCACCTGCGAGCCCTCGGCCAGAGTCACCACAGTCAAATCACGTTTGTCGGCCTTGCGAATGCCGGCCATCGCGATGCCGAGTTCAACGCCGGGGACGGGGTGCAGGTCTTGCGGGTCGGGGGCTTGCAGGTTGACGGGCATGACGGAGCTTTGCGGAGATGGGCGATGGCCCGAATTGTAGGAAGTCAGCGCTCGTCTGCGTAGAATCGAAAAATGACTCACGCGCTGCAATCACCGCTGCATCTGTTCGACTACCTGAAGTTCGAGGATGCCAGCACCACGCGCCACGAATACGTGGGCGGGCGCATTCATGCAATGACCGGTGGAACGCTGCGACACAACCGCATCTCGGGCAACGTGTTCCGCCTGCTGTCCGATCGCTTCGACGGCACGCCCTGCCAGGTGTTTATGAACGATGTGAAGCTGCATGTGCAGGCTGCCGACAGCGTCTATTACCCGGACGTGCTGGTGTATTGCGGCTCGTCCGTCGCCGATGGCGAAAAAATGGTGCACGACGCGCTGCTCGTCGTCGAGGTCGTCAGCGAAAGCAGCGCCGGCATTGATCGCCGCGAAAAGCGCGTGGCGTACCAGCGCTTGCCCGGGCTGCGTGCCTACTGGATCGTCAGCCAGACCGAGCGGCAGGTTGAAGTGCATGAGCGCGACGCCACCGGCTCTTGGACGGCGCGCGCATTCACCGCGAACGACGCGCTGCCCGTGGTCGACAGCGAAGCGCTGCCGCTGGAGCGCCTGTACACCGGCACCGACATCGCCTGATCGGACGCGGCCGCTGGCTGGCTGTTCAATGGTTGAAGGTCGGTGGCTCAGCGCGTGAGCTTCAGCGCCAACACCTTGCGCGCCACGCACTGCCCTTGCACCTGACCACCCTCGACACTGCTGCGGAAATGGATGCCGGCGTACAGCCGTGACAACGCGGCTTCGTCGGCGGCAGCCTTGAAGTTCTTGAAGGTGCGCGGGCCCCAGCCGCGGTCGTTGTGGGTGTTGTCGGTGAAGCCGGTGTCGGCACCGAAGCTGGCGGCCAGCACCGCCGCCGCCGCGCTCGACTGGCCCGAGTGGCCCGACGGGTATTCGGGAAACGGCGGCGTGTGCATCAGCGTGGGCACCCAGTTGCTGTCGATGACGAGTTGCACATAGGTGGCCGGACGCAGCAGGTTGACCTGGTACTTGGTGGCCCAGTTGGCGATGAAGGCGTCGGCCATCGCCAGGTTGAGCCGCACGTAGGCTTCTGCCGCCTCGGCCAGGTTGGCCTTGCGCGCCTTCAACAGGTCGGTGGCGATGAACACCCAGTGGCCCGCAGGTGTGGGCGTCTTGCCCGGGTCGTCGGCCCAGTACAGCGCGAATTGACGTTGCTCTTGCGTGGCAGCGTTGGCGATGCGGTGCACCTCCTGGCCTTCCTTGTAGAAGGCCGAACCGGGCACTTCGGAATAGGCCGGCGGCGGCGGGGCCGGACAGTCATCGGCGCTGGTCAGAACGAAGGTCCGGTTGCTGCCCCAGTACGGCAGCAACGGCGCGGCGAAGGCCGGCGGCGTGGCCGACCACTGGCCGGCGCCGCTGGGCGGCACGTAGTTCTCCCGGCCACGGCGCAGCGGGCCCCAGGCCTCGTGGCCGCCGTCGGTGCGGGCCCAGGTCATCAGCGCCATCGCCATCAATTTGCCGAAGCTCTCGGATCGGTTGCCGATCTCGGGGCCGATCGCCGCGGCGTCGAAGTCGGGTGGGTACTTCAGCGGCAGGCTGCGCTCGAGCAGGTCGATGCGCGCCTTGTTCTCGGCCGTGGCGGTGGGGAACATCATTCGCGTCATGGTGGCCATCGACGCATTCGCCACCGTGGGCCAGTGCAGCGGCTCGTCGGGCTGGGCCGACGGCAACGAGCTGAGTTCGTTCAACTGGCCGGCCAGGCTGCCGCGCTCGGGCATGCCCGGCACCACCGATTCGTACAGCGCCAGGCCCAGGTAGGCCAGCGCGCGCGAGGCCACCGGCGGGCTGAAGCCGGGCGTTTGTTGAGTCAGCAACAGCGCGAGCTGGAACCATTCGGTGGCCACGTTGGCGCTGTGGGCCGCGGCGGGCTTGGCCGCCATCGCGCTCGGTGCCTGGGCGCAGGCCGGCGCCAGCCAGGCACTGCTGCACGCCAGCACGAGGGCGGCATGGGCGCAGGCCCGGCGCAGCGTCACGGCCTTCATGGCGCTTTCCAATCGACCACACCGCGCTCACGGTCGACGCCGTAGAACCCATCGGCTGCCACCGTGTGCCACGGGCTCCATTCGCCCTGCGGCCATTGCACGCGCAGGCGCACGCTCTTGGCGTCGCCGAGGCCGAAGTGCATCCAGCCCAGATGGCCGCTGGCGTGGCCGCCGCCGACGGTGAGTTCCTTGCGGTTCACGCGCCCGCCCAGGTCGACCTCGACCCAGGCGCCGATGGCGTCGCGGTTGCCGCCGCGCTGGCGCAAGCGCAGTTGCAGCCAATGTCCCATCGGCGCGGGTTTGTCGGCCGTGCCCGCGCCCACGTTGCGCCACAACTGGGCTTGGTCCCAGCGGTTGACGACGATCATGTCGAGCAGCCCGTCGCCGTTCAGGTCGACCAGCATGCCGCCGCGCCCGCGCCGAAAGCTCGCGATGCCGGCCTGCTGGCCGACTTCCACAAAGTGCCCGTCGGGCTGCTGCAGCAGCAGGTTGTTCGGGTCCAGCGTGGCGAAGTCGGGCATGGTCGACACATTGCCCTTGACGATGAACAGGTCGATCAGGCCGTCGTGGTTCACGTCTTCGAACTGCGAATGCCAGGCAGTGGAAGGGTGCACGTCGCCGCCCACGTAGGGCCGGTGTGCGGTGAGGCCCCGCTTGAAGGCGGTGTCGGTGTAACTCGGCCCCGTTGCGCCGGCTTCGAGTTTTTGCAGTTTGTTGTCGGACATGCTGGTCAAAAAGACCTCGGGCCGACCGTCGCCATCGACATCGTGGCTGGCGATGCCCATGCCCCAGATTTGCAGCGGCTTCCAGCCTTCGGCGGCGGTGTACAGCGCTGGCGGCTGGCCGGGCGCGAGCTTCCACAACTGCTCTTGCCCGCCCTTGTAGTACTCGCGGTCATTGCTGACGCGCAAGGCCGCTTCGCCGCTGCGGTTCCAGTCGGAGAACAGCATCGACAGCGCGCAGTGGCCCGGTGCAAGCGGTGTCGGCGGGGCATAGGCGTTGCCCGCCGCGTTGGGCCGCCACAGGCTGCCCGGTGTGCAACTACCCCAGGGGAACTCGGGCTTGGAGCGGTCGACGTAAGTGCCGAAGGCCAGGGTGGGCATCGTCTGGCCGCGCTCCCAGGTGGCCGAGAACGCGGTGTGCCAGGCGTTGCCGGTGCGCAGTTTCCATGCGTCGTTGGCGCGCTCGAACTTGCAGTTGCCCAGGCCGCGAAAGACCTGCACTTCGCCGACCCGCAGCACCACCAGATCGACGTTGCCGTCGGCGTCGATGTCCAGCGGGTAGGCACCGATGGCATTCGTCAGCTCCAGGCCGGAACGCTCCTCGACCAGCTTGATCGGCCCGCCGCGTGCACTGCGGTTGCGGTAGAACTTGGCCTTGTTGACGCCGGCCGTAACGTATACCTCGGGCAGGCCGTCGCCGTCGCAATCGAAGGTCGCCACGCCGCCGCCGACCATGTACTCGCCCTCGCCCTCGAAGCGCAGCTGCAGGCCGGCGGTGTCGGTTTCTTCGATGAAATGCGGGATCGGCGGTGTGGGTTGCCTGGACGGTGCGGGAGGTGTGGAAG
>JAYVCL010000453.1:0-7384 GCA_043749975.1 Burkholderiales bacterium | reverse complement strand
GCCCGCCACCGTGGACAACTCTGCACCGGAGTTCATCCCCCAGCAGACTCCACTTATCGAACGCAGTTCGGTGTTCAGACAAGCGGGGCCACCTCTGTTGGTGAGCAATCGGCCCGCCGCGTCGACCGCGTGCACTTGAATCACGCGCTTGGCCAGATCGACCCCTACACGCGCCGCGCCTTCTCGGATAACCTTGTCCATGGGCTTCCCCTTTCCACGCAAAAGATTGATGACCGACACCAATCTTGGCGCAACGTCGCCGTTGCAGGATTGCGGGAAGTCCCTTCGCATTCCCGAGCGGACGGGCCAAAGGGCGCGAAGCGGCCTTCGGCCCGTCCGCTCATGTCGAACGTTAGCCGTCGGAACCCGCTTGCCTGCTTCACTGTACGGACAAAAGGCACACGTTGTGCTAGCATGCATGCTAAATGAAGCCGTTTCAGTGGGACCCAGTGAAGAACGAGCGGCTGATGCAGGAACGCGGCCTCAGCTTCGAGCAGGTCACCGTGGCCGTCGAGTCGGGGGATCTTCTGCAAGTAGCACCCCACCAGAACCCGTCGAAGTATCCGCACCAAAAGATCCTGATAGTCGCGATTGATGAATACGCCTACTTGGTTCCGTTTGTCGAGGAAGACGACCACTTTTTCCTGAAGACCATCATTCCAAGCAGGAAGGCAACGCGGGATTTCATCAAGAAGGGGAAGTCGAATGACGAAGCTTGATCCATATGAGACGGAGGTTCTCAAGGCCTACGAGTCAGGTCGGCTAACGCCGATCGCGACGAAGGCTGAGCTCGCGCGCCTGCGGGCGGCGGCCCGAGCGACTGCCATCAAAGATCGCAGAGTAAACATTCGCCTGTCGTCAGCCGATCTTCGCGACATTCAAGCGAAGGCATTGCAGGAAGGCATGCCGTATCAAACACTGATCGCGAGTGTGCTCCACAAGTATGTAACCGGGAAATTCGCTGAGCGGCAAAGAAGTGGTCTCAGTTCCTCGAAAGCCGACACCTAACCCTTTAGAGGGACTTCCCACGTAGTCAACAGTTATTTGTCTTTTTCATTGCCAAGCCGCATTCGTATTTCTTCTTGCGTGTATTGACGTGAGTGAAGGCGATGTCGAGACACAGAACAGACTGCCACTCTGCAGACGGCCTTGTTTTGCGCGCGATCGAAGCTCGTAGCAAGACAGGACTCTCGCAGTCTCAGTTCGCTGCGTTACTTGGTGTCTCCGTTCGTACGCTGCAAGGCTGGGAGCAAGGCCGAAAGCAACCCAGTGGAGCAGCTCGTACTCTGCTGGCAATCGCGCGGTCAAATCCCAAGGCTGTCCTGGCTGTATCCAAGCAACGCGCCGCCAGTACAGAGTGAGGTCTGACCCTCCACGTTTGCAACTTCGCCATCATCGGGCTCGACAACCCACCAAGCCTCGCTTCACTGAACAGCCTTGCAGTTCGCTGCCGGCGATTGCGTTGCTGCGATCACCAACCCCTGCGCCGTTTCCACCCAGCCCACGCTGCCGAGCCGCTCGGGGCGCGCACCTTCGGGCAGGCGCATGGCGCGAAAGTGCCGCACGGTGCGCGCGGTAGACATTTCTTCGAGCGACAGCGGCCCGGCCACCGAGCGCACCAATTGGCGCGTCACGCCCGAGCCTTCGCCGCCGGCGGGCACACGTTCCACCAGGGCGACGTACGCCACCGAGCCGCCGGACAGTGCGGTGCGTCGGTCCACGGTGAGCTGCACGCCGACGTAGCCATTCCATGCCGGCCCGTCGGCGATGCGCAGTCGCGGCGCGTCGGCGCGGCTCAGCGGGGTCTGCCGTTGCAGCGTCTCGGTCGGTGTCAGTGCGGGCGCACGCGACGCGGCTTCGGGCACCGATCCCGCTGCCAGCGCTGCACCGTCAGCCGCAGGGGCGATCCAGTCGAGCACCATCGTCGAGGCGCTGCCGTCTTTCGAGCCGGCAGCTTGCCAGCAGCTTTCGCAGTCGGCCGACATGAAGCGCTCGACCAGCCGCGCCGGCGGCGTCGCTTTGCAAGCCGGTGCCGCGATGGCATGAGCCGCCAGCACGAGGCACAGCGCAAAACCGCCGGCTAGGCGGCGCGGCCAGCGGGATGAGTCCAAGTCAACTCCTAGAATGCGTGCATGAGTCTGCATTCTGACGATGAACCTGACACCGCTTCGACGCCTTTCACGGCATCCCGACTGCTCGACAACCTGAACCCCGAACAACTGGCCGCAGTGACCTTGCCGGCCAAGCCTGCGCTGATCCTGGCGGGTGCCGGCTCGGGCAAGACGCGCGTGCTGACCACGCGCATCGCCTGGCTGATCCAGACCGGCCAGTTGTCGCCCGGCGGGGTGATGGCGGTCACCTTCACCAACAAGGCGGCGAAGGAAAAGCTGCTGCGCCTGGGCAGCCTGCTGCCGATTCCGGTGCGCGGCATGTGGGTGGGCACCTTTCACGGGTTGTGCAACCGCTTTTTGCGCGCGCACTGGAAGCTGGCCGCGCTGCCGCAGGGGTTTCAGATTCTGGACACCGCCGATCAGTTGTCGGCCGTCAAGCGAATCATCAAGGCGATGGCGCTGGACGAAGAACGCTTCGTGCCGAAGAAGGTGAGCTGGTTCATTTCAGGCTCGAAGGACGACGGCCTGCGCCCCCATGACATCGACCTGCGCGACGAACAAACCCGCGTGATGGTGCAGGTGTACCAAGCCTATGAAGAGCAGTGCCAGCGCGAAGGCGTGGTCGACTTTGCCGAGCTGATGCTGCGCACCTACGAGCTGATGCGCGACAACACCTCGCTGCGCGAACATTACCAGCGCCGTTTTCGGCATGTGCTGGTGGATGAATTTCAAGACACCAACAAGCTGCAATACGCCTGGCTGAAGATGTTCGCCAGCCCCGCCGGACCGTTGGCTTCGGCGGTGATGGCGGTGGGCGACGACGACCAGAGCATCTATGCCTTTCGCGGCGCGCAGGTCGGCAACATGGCCCAGTTCGAGCGTGAATACCGCGTCGATCAGGTCATCAAGCTCGAGCGCAATTACCGCAGCTTCGGCAACATCCTGGACACCGCGAACGAGTTGATCTCGCGCAACTCGCGCCGCCTGGGCAAGAACCTGCGCACCGAGGCCGGCCCGGGCGAGCCGGTGCGCGTGTTCGAGGCCACCAGCGACTTCGCCGAGGCGCAGTGGTTCGTCGAAGAAGCGCAGCAACTGCACCGCGACGGCACGGCGCGCATCAACATCGCGCTGCTGTACCGCAGCAATGCGCAGAGCCGGGTCATCGAGAGCGCGCTGTTCAACGCCAGCATTCCGTACAAGGTGTACGGCGGGCTGCGTTTTTTCGAGCGGGCCGAGGTGAAGCATGCACTGAGCTACCTGCGGCTGATCGAGAACCCGAACGACGACACCAGCTTTTTGCGGGTGGTGAATTTTCCGACCCGCGGCATCGGCGCGCGCACGCTGGAGCTGCTGCAGGACGCGGCGCGGGAAGGGCCGCGAGGCGGCCCCGCTGGGGCCGTGGGGCGAAGCCTGTACCAGAGCGTGGGGGCAGTCGCAGGCAAGGGCGGTGGCAACGTGCAGGCCTTCGTCGCGCTGGTCGATGCGATGCGCGACGCCACGCGGGGCCTGACCCTGCGCGAAATCATCGAACACATGCTGCAGGCCTCGGGCCTGGTCGACTTCTACAAGACCGACAAGGAAGGCCAGGACCGGATCGAGAACCTCGAAGAGTTGGTGAACGCGGCCGAGGCTTTCGTGACCCAGGAAGGCTTCGGCAAAGACGCGGTGGCATTGCCGGTGGACGAGCACTCGTGCGCCGCATCGCAGGCGGGCCGCGCCGAGTTCAGCACGCCGCACGCCGAGCCTGCCGATGGCCGCATCGCGGCGACGTTTCCAGACCCCGCACCCGACGCCGAGACGGGCGAAATCATGTCGCCCCTGGCCGCATTCCTGACCCACGCCGCCCTCGAAGCGGGCGACAACCAGGCCCAGGCGGGGCAAGACGCGATGCAGTTGATGACTGTCCATTCCGCCAAGGGGCTGGAGTTCGACGCGGTCTTCATCACCGGCTTGGAAGAAGGCTTGTTCCCGCACGACAACAGCGCCTCCGACCTCGACGGCCTGGAAGAAGAACGCCGCCTGATGTACGTGGCGATCACGCGCGCCCGCAAGCGCCTGTACCTGAGCTTCAGCCAGTCGCGCATGCTGCACGGGCAGACGCGCTATGGCGTCAAGAGCCGCTTTTTGGATGAGCTGCCCGAAGCCTCGCTGAAGTGGATCACCCCACGCAGCCAGGGCTTTGGCTCGGGCTTTGCGCGCGACTACCGAGCGGCCTGGGCGCGCGGCTCGGGCTTGAACTCCATCGTCGGTGCGGGGGACGTGGCCGCACAGGCAGCGGCGCGAGCCAACGCGTCCATACCCGCTTTCGGTGCCGGCCCCAGAACCGCCAGCCACGGCCTGCGCTCAGGCCAAAGCGTGTTCCACAACAAGTTCGGCGAAGGCGTGATCGTGACCTTGGAGGGCAGCGGCGACGACGCGCGCGCCCAAGTCAACTTCGGCCGCCACGGCATGAAATGGCTGGCGCTGTCGGTGGCCAAGTTGACGCCGGTGGACTGATCGCTGGCAACCCCGCACTTCATATAATCGCCGGTTGATCGACCACGGCCTGCCGAGCAGCCCGTGCGGCCAGTTTTTACGGAGAGACGATGCGTCACGCCCCCCCAGCTCCGTGCGAGCCCACGATGGCCGTCGGCCCCCAGCCGGCTGCGGCGTTTTACCGGCTCGTGGTCGCAGTGCTCAGCGCTGCGCCGCTGCTCGTGGCAGCAGCCGGGCCGACGGCCGAGCCTGCTGACACGTTGAAGGGGCTGGATGCGCTTCTGGCCAAGGCACCGGCCGATCCGCAACTGCGCTTTCGCAAGGCCGTGCTGCTGGTCGAGCAAAAGCGCACCGTTGAGGCGATCACGCTGTTTCGCAAACTTGCCGAAGAATTTCCGGCGCTTCCAGAACCGCAGAACAACCTCGCCGTGCTCTATGCCGACCGCGGTGAAACCGACAAGGCGCGTGCCGCGCTGGAGGCGGCCTTGCGCGGCCGGCCCAGCTACAACACCGTTTACCGCAACCTGGGCGCGGTCAACGCGCGCATGGCCGGTGCGGCCTATGCCCGCGCGCTGAACATCGACGACAGCAAGAGCAGCGTGTCACGGCTCGCGCTCATCACGGCACTGCCAGATGGCGAGGCAGCTCCACGGACCGTCGCTGCCCCGGCCACCGTGGCGGCAGCAGCGCCTGTCGCCCCGGCCGTTGCGGTGACGCCAAAGCCTGCAGCGCCGACCGCACCGGCCGTGGTGATGCCGGTGACGCCGCCGGTGCCATCGGTGCCAACGCCGCCAGCCATGATCGTCGCGCCCACGCCGCCTACGGTGGTGGCCGCTGTCACGCCGTCGCCTGCGAGCCCCACGGCAAGCGCCGCGGCCGCCAAGAAGCCAGTTGCCAGCGCAGCGCCGGCAAGCGTCGCGTCTGCGACTGCCTCAGCGGCTACAGCCACAACCACAGCAACGGCCACAGCGGCCAAGCCCCTGCCGCCTGCGGTGCCCGATTCAAAGCCGCATGACGCTGCGGTCGAGGCAGCCGGTGTGCGCAAGGCGGTGCAGGACTGGGCGCAGGCCTGGTCGAGCAAGCAGCCGGACGCCTACATCGCCGCCTACGTTCCCGGCTTCAAGGGCGGCGAAGCCAGTGCTGCGGCCTGGCAGGCGGCGCGCCGGGTGCGCATCCTCAACAAGAAAGAGATCAGCGTTGTCGTGTCCGACATGGCCGTGGTGGTCGGCAAGACCCAATGGTCCGCCACCTTCACCCAGGCCTACACGGCCGACCAACTGCGGCTGGTCGGCCGCAAGACGCTGGCATTCGAGTTGCACAACGGCCGCTGGTTGATCGCCCGGGAAATCTCATCGGGTGGCCGCTGATGAACTGCGGCCATTGCATGGCGGCTGTGCTGCCCGTGCTGCCCTTGCGGACACCGAAGCCCCGGTTTCGGCGGTGCGTGTGGCCGACGGTGACAGCGTTCACGCTGGCGTTGCAGGCGGGTGCGGCGCTCGCGCTCGACTTCGGCCCGCTGGTGCTGCGCCGTGACGAACAGCGCAGCCTGGTGAGCCAGATCGTCGTGTCCGACCGCGTGCCGCTGGCCGCCGCTGACCTGCGCGTGCGGCTGGCCCACCCCGACGCCTATCGCAGCCTCGGCCTGACCTACGAGCCGGCCCTGGCGGCGGTGGAGGCCAGCCTTGAAGCCGGTGCTGACGGCAGGCTCACGCTGCTGCTCAAGCCGATGCCGACCCCCGCCGACGGCAAGCCGCTGGACATCGTGCTGATCGCGTTCCAGGGTACGACCTTGCACTCGCGGCGTTACCGCGTCGACCCCCAATCGCTGGGCACCGAGTTCGCCGCCACCGACCCGACCGTCGAGCTGCAACGCGCCAAGGCGGCAGTCGTCGCGACCGCCCCGAAGCCATACGACACAGCGCCGCTGGCCGCCACGAACACCGCTGCGCCAGTGGCCGAGCCCGTCGAGGCCGATGCCGGTGCCACGGCCAACGTCTCGGGCCGAACCGAGGTAACGGAAGCTGTGCAGCGCTGGGCCCGGGCCTGGGCGCAGCGCGAAGTCGATGGCTACGCAGCCGCCTACGAGCCCGACTTCAAAGGCACGACGGGTGCAGGCTCGCATGCCGCCTGGATTGCGCAACGGCGCGAGCGAATACTTTCCAAACGAAAGATCGAGGTCGAGGTGTCTGACCTGAAGATCGATCTGCGCGGCAGCCAGGCCGAGGTTCGCTTCACGCAGCGCTACCGTGGCGACGAATTGCGCGCCACCAACCGCAAGCGGCTGCTGCTGGTGCAGCAAGGTTCCGCCTGGCTGATTCGCGAGGAAGGCTCGCTGTAATGCTCAGCCGCAGCTTGATGCAGATCCCCATGACGCCGTCCGAGGATCCGCGCGCGGACGGCCCCGAACCTGCTGCCACCGCCCTGAGCGCGCTGCTCGACAAGGGCGCAGCAGCGCGTGCCCACAGCCGCAAGATGCGGCTGCTGTGGGGGGCCGGCATGCTGGCGGTCGTCGTGGCGGGTGGCGGCTACGAGCTGGTTCAGAAATCGCAGGAACCCACCCGTTGGGTCAACAGCGCCAGGGTGGTCGAGGTGAAGACAAAACCAGGTGAGCCGGCCGGGCCCGGACACACCGCCGCAGCCGACGCAGCCGCTGCAACCGGCGTGTCGCCTCAACACTTGCGCCAGCGCGAGCGGCGAGCCTCGTCGGCAGACGAAGCCCAGTTGCTCGATGTCTATGGCCTGCTCGCCTCGGGCGAAGGCGAGCAGGCGCTGTTGCAGGCCAAGCGCCTGGCCGCCGA
>JAYVCL010000452.1:0-8582 GCA_043749975.1 Burkholderiales bacterium | reverse complement strand
GGGCTGGCCTTTTTGTGGTTCAACACCCACCCGGCGCAGGTCTTCATGGGCGACGTGGGCGCGCTGTCGCTGGGCGGCGCACTGGGCACCATCGCCGTCATCACGCGGCAGGAAATCGTGCTCGGCATCATGGGCGGCATCTTTGTCGCCGAGGCGCTGTCGGTGATGCTGCAGGTGAGCTGGTTCAAGTACACCCGCAAGACCACCGGCAAGGGCCGGCGCTTGCTGAAGATGGCACCGTTGCACCACCACTTCGAGAAGTCGGGCTGGAAGGAAACGCAGGTCGTCGTGCGCTTCTGGATCATCACCATGTTGCTGTGCCTGGTCGGCCTGGCGAGTTTGAAGCTGCGCTGATGAAGCACCTTGCAGATCTCAGCGTGTTGGTGCTCGGGCTGGGCGAATCCGGGCTTGCCATGGCACGTTGGTGCGCCTTGAACGGCGCCAAGCTTCGTGTCTGGGATTCGCGCGAGCAAGCGCCCCACGCCGCCGCGCTGGCCGAGCAGGTGCCTGCTGCCACGCTGCTGCACGGATTGCTGACCGATGCCGCCTTCGACGGCGTGCAACTGGTGCTCAAGAGCCCGGGCCTGTCGCCGCTGGACGAGCGCATTGCTGCGCCGCTGAACCGGGCTGCGCAGTCTGGCGTGCCGGTGCAGGGCGAGCTTGAGTTGTTTGCGCGTGCCTTGGCCGACTTGGAAGCCGCGCGTGGCTACGCGCCGAAGGTGTTGGCCATCACCGGCACCAACGGCAAGACCACCACCACCGCGATGGCCACGCTGCTGATCGAGCGCACCGGCAAGCGCGTGGCCGCAGCGGGCAACATCGGGCCGACGATGTTGCAGACGCTGGCGGATGCGTTGGACGGTGAGGGCGGCGATCTGCCCGAAGTCTGGGTCCTCGAACTCTCCAGCTTCCAGCTCCATGAAGTCACAAGCTTCGAGCCCGACGCCGCCGTGGTGCTCAACATCACCCAGGACCACCTCGACTGGCATGGCGACATGGCGGCCTACATCGCTGCCAAAGCGCATGTCTACGGACAGCACGCGGTGATGATCGTGAACCGTGACGACGCGGCGGTGGAGCGTCTGGTGCCCGCCGCTGTGCCAGGCAAGGGCCGCTTCGCCAAACCCGTGTCGCGCCAGGTGGTTCGTTTCGGCCTCGACGCGCCCCAGCGCCCCGGCGACTACGGCCTGCTGGTCGAGAACGGCATGGCCTGGCTGGTGCGCGCGCTCGAAGCGGATGAAACCGTCAAGCGCAGCCGCAAGGGCAAGGACGACGACATCGAGCTGCACATCCAGCGCCTGATGCCCGCCGACGCGCTGCGCGTGCGCGGCCGCCACAACGCCGCCAACGCGCTGGCCGCATTGGCGCTGGCCACCGCCATCGACTGCCCGCTGGCACCAATGCTGCACGGCCTGCGTGAATACACCGGCGAAGCGCATCGCGTGGCCCATGTTGCGAGCGTCAACGGCGTCGACGCATTCGACGACAGCAAGGGCACCAACGTGGGCGCCACCGTAGCCGCGCTGAACGGCCTGGGCGACGACCGCGCGCCGGCAAAATTGGTGGTGATCCTGGGCGGTGACGGCAAGGGTCAGGACTTCACGCCGCTGGCCGCACCGGTGCAACGCCACGCACGCGCGGTGGCCACGCTCGGGCGCGACGCCGCCGCCGTCGAAGCGGCATTGGCGCAAAGCGGCGTCGCCGTGCAACGCCACGACAGCCTGGAAGCGGCCACGCGCTGGGCCTTCAGCCGCGCACACCCAGGCGACGCCGTGTTGCTCAGCCCGGCCTGCGCCAGCCTGGACATGTTTCGCAACTACGGCCACCGCGCCGAGGTGTTCGTGCGCGAGGTGCAGGCCCTGGCCGCCGAGCAAGGCGAGGTCGCTGCATGAGCGCCCCAAGGCCGGCCAAAGCCGACCGTCCCCCGGGGGGATCAAGGCAAGTGGCAGAGCCACATTTCCTTGAGAGCGCCCCCAGGCCGACGACATACGTCGTCCGCCCCCCCGAGGGGGGAGAAACACTTGGGGCGGCCCGGCGTTTGTTTCTCATGAACGCCCCGGCAGGTCTCGCGGTCGAGTCGATCAAGGCGCGTTTTTCTGCGTTGGGGCAGCGCCGCGAAGGCGCAGGTGCCGCCGTGCCCGTGCGCGACTGGATCAACGTGTCCTCGGGCCAGCCGGCGCGCTTGCTCGGCTTCGACCAGGCCCTGGTGTGGATGATGGTGGCGCTGGTGACCTTGGGTGCGGTGATGGTCTACAGCGCCTCGGTGGCGCTGCCCGACAACCCGAAGTTCGCGCTCTACACCTCGACCCATTTCCTGAGCCGCCACTTGTTGTCGATCAGCATCGCCGGCGTGGCCGCCATCGTGGCGGTGCAGGTGCCGATGAGCTTTTGGGAGAAGGCCGCACCGTGGGTGTTCGTGCTGGCCCTGGTGCTGCTGGTGGCGGTGCTGGTGCCCGGCATCGGCAAGGTGGTCAACAAATCGCGGCGCTGGATTCCGCTGGGCTTGATGAACTTCCAGCCGAGTGAACTGGCCAAGCTCGCGATGGCGATGTACGCCGCCAGCTACATGGCCCGCAAGATGGAGGCGCGTGAAAACTTCGTGCAGGCGGTGTGGCCGATGGCGGTGGCGCTGGGCGTCACCGGCGCACTGCTGCTGCGCGAACCCGACATGGGTGCCTTCATGGTGGTGGCGCTGATCTCGATGGGCATCTTGTTTTTGGGAGGCGTGAACGGCCGCATGTTTCTGCTCAGCGGTGCGGTGCTGGTGGGCACCTTCGTGCTGGTGATCGCGTCGAGCGCTGAAAAGCGCGAGCGCATCTTTGCCTATTTGCGACCCTGGGACCCGGAGTTCGCGCTCGGCAAGGCCTACCAGTTGACGCACTCCCTGATCGCCTTCGGGCGCGGCGAGGTCTTCGGCCAGGGGCTGGGCTCCAGCGTCGAGAAGTTGCATTACCTGCCCGAGGCGCACACCGACTTTTTGCTGGCGGTGATCGGTGAAGAACTCGGCTTCGTCGGCGTGGCCTGCGTGATCGTCGCGTTCTTCTGGCTGGCCCGACGCCTGTTTCACATCGGGCGGCAGGCGATTGCGCTGGACCGGGTGTTCGCCGGGCTGTATGCGCAGGGCATCGGCATCTGGATCGGCGGGCAGGCGTTCATCAACATGGGGGTCAATCTGGGGGTCTTGCCGACCAAGGGGCTGACCTTGCCGTTGATGAGTTTCGGCGGGTCGGCGATCGTGATGAACATGGTGGCACTGGCGATTGTTTTGCGGATCGACATCGAGAGTAGACAGCTCATGCGCGGAGGCCGCGCATGACGGGTCGCCACCTCATCGTGATGGCTGCGGGCACCGGAGGCCATGTCATTCCCGGCCTCGCCGTGGCCAAGGAAATGCAACACCGTGGCTGGAGCGTGAGCTGGCTCGGTACGCAAAAGGGCATGGAAAACACGCTCGTTCCACCGAGCGGAATCCCGATCGACAGCATCGCCTTCAGCGGGCTGCGCGGCAACGGCGTGGTGCAGGCACTGACCGGCGGCGTGCGGCTGCTCGCGGCCTTCTGGAGCTGCCTCAAGATCATCCGCCGCCGCCAGGCGAACGTGGTGCTCGGCATGGGCGGCTACGTCTGCTTCCCCGGCGGGTTGATGGCCAGCCTGCTCGGCAAACCGCTGCTGCTGGTCAACGCCGACGCCTCGCTGCTGCTGAGCAACAGGGCGCTGCTGCCGGTCGCAGACTGCATCGCCTTCGGCTTCGACGGCCCCGCCGCACAGCGCACGAAACGCGCCGTCGTCACCGGCAACCCGGTGCGCGCCGAGATCGAGGCGTTGCCGATTCCAGAACAACGCTTCGCCGGCCGCAGCGGCCCGCTGCGCCTGCTGGTGGTCGGCGGCAGCCTGGGTGCGAAGGCGCTGAACGACTGCGTGCCCCAAGCGGTGGCGTTGATGCCGCGCGCGCAACGCCCGCAGGTTACGCACCAGAGCGGGCAGGCCCACCTCGCGGTGGTGCAAGCCGCCTACATCGAAGCCAAGGTGACCGCCGACGTGCTGCCCTTCATCGACAACATGGCGCAGCAATTGGCCGATTGCGACGTGATCGTCTGTCGCGCCGGCGCGCTGACTGTCAGCGAGGTGTGCGCCGCCGGTGTGGCCGCCGTGCTGGTGCCGCTGGTCGTCAGCACCACCTCGCACCAGCGCGATAACGCGCAGTGGCTGGCCGGGCAGGGTGCCGGGGTGCACCTGCAGCAGACCGAGCTTTCACCGCGTTCTCTGGCGGACCTGTTGGCGGGGTTGACGCGCGAGGCGCTGCTGGTGATGGCGATGAAGGCTCGTGCATTGGCGAAACCGCAAGCCGCTGCGCGCGTGGCGGACGAATTGGAAGGGTTGGTGGTGGCATGAAGCACGCCGTCAAGCACATCCACTTCGTCGGGGTCGGCGGTGCTGGCATGAGCGGCATCGCCGAAATCCTGCACAACCTGGGCTACCAGGTCTCGGGCTCGGACCAGAGCGACAGCCCCACCTCGCGTCGCCTCGCGTCGCTGGGCATCACGGTGTCGGTCGGTCACGACGCGGCCAACATCACGGGCGCTGAAGCGGTGGTCACCTCCACCGCCGTCAAGCCCGACAACCCCGAGGTCATCGCCGCGCGCGCCAAGCGCATTCCTATCGTGCCGCGCGCCGTCATGCTGGCCGAGTTGATGCGCCTGAAAAAGGGCATCGCGATTGCGGGCACGCACGGCAAGACCACGACCACCAGCCTGGTCGCCAGCGTGCTGGCCGAGGCGGGCGTCGACCCCACCTTCGTGATCGGCGGGCGGCTGAACGCGGCGGGTGCGAACTCGCGCCTGGGCGCGGGCGACTACATCGTGGTCGAGGCCGACGAGTCGGACGCGTCGTTCCTGAACCTGCTGCCGGTGATGGCGGTGGTGACCAACATCGACGCCGACCACATGGACACCTACGGCCACGACTTCGCCAAGCTGAAGCAGGCCTTCGTCGAATTCATCCACCGCATGCCGTTCTACGGCGCGGCCATTCTGTGCAGCGACGACGCCGGCGTGCGCTCGATCATGCCGATGATCTCGCGCCCGATCGTGACCTACGGTTTCGGCGATGACGCGATGATTCGCGCCGTCGATGTGCAGGCGCATGCCGGGCAAATGAGCTTCGGCGTGCAGCGCCGCAACGGCACGCAGATGCCAGAGCTGCGCGTCAGCTTGAACCTGCCGGGCGACCACAACGTGCTCAACGCGCTGGCTGCCATTGCCGTGGCCACCGAGCTGGAACTGCCGGATGCGGCGGTGGTCAAGGGCCTGGCCGAGTTCCACGGCGTCGACCGGCGCTTTCAACGCTACGGCGAGTTGCCGCTGGCTGGCGGCGACGCGGACGGCGGCAGCGCAGGTCCGACATTCACGCTGATCGACGACTACGGCCACCACCCGGTCGAGATGGCCGCCACGCTGGCGGCGGCGCGCGGGGCGTTTCCGGGCCGGCGTTTGGTGCTGGCCTTCCAGCCGCACCGCTACACCCGCACGCGCGACTGCTTCGAGGACTTCGTGAAGGTCATCGGCACCGCCGACCTGGTGCTGCTGGCCGAGGTGTACGCCGCCGGCGAGACGCCCATCGTCGCCGCCGATGGCCGTGCGCTGGCGCGTGCGCTGCGCGTGGCCGGCAAGGTCGATCCGGTGTTCGTCGACGACATCAAAGATATGGCGCAGACCATCGTCGATCAGGTGCGGGCGGGCGATGTGGTGATCGCCATGGGCGCGGGAACGATCGGCGGCGTGCCGGCGCAGGTGGTGGGCAAGAAGGGGCAGCGGTCATGAGCGTTGATGTGAAGAATCTTGGCAAGGTCGCTGTGCACGAACTTGGAAAGGTCGCTGTGCACGAACTTGGAAAGGTCGCTGTGCTCATGGGCGGCAGCTCCGCCGAACGCAAGATTTCGCTGATGTCGGGCCACGGCGTGCTGGCGGCTTTGCGATCGCAGGGCGTCGATGCGCATGCGTTCGACCCGGCCGAGCGCGACCTGATCGAGTTGAAACGCGAAGGCTTCGCGCGCTGTTTCATCGCGCTGCATGGCCGCCACGGCGAAGACGGCACGGTGCAGGGCGCGCTCGAACTGCTGGGCATCCCGTACACCGGCTCTGGCGTGCTGGCCTCGGCCATCGCGATGGACAAGGTGATGACCAAGCGCGTATGGGTCGCCGAGGGCCTGCCGACGCCGCACCATGTGTGGCTGCCGCCCGGCGGGCAGACACGCGAGCGCGTCATCGAGGTGCCCGACCACCTGGGCTTGCCGCTGATCGTGAAGCCGCCGCGCGAGGGCTCGTCCATCGGCGTGACCAAGGTGCAGGGCTACTCCGGCATGCAGGCGGCGGTGGCGCTGGCTGCGCAGTACGACGCCGATGTGCTGTGCGAGGAGTTCATCGACGGCGACGAGGTGACTTGCGCCGTGCTCGGCGAGGGCGACAGCGCGGTGGCGCTGCCGGTGGTGCGCATCACGGCACCCGAAGGCGCTTACGACTACGAGAACAAGTACTTCACCGACGTGGTCAGCTACCAGTGCCCGAGCGGCTTGCCAGAGGCGGAAGAGCGCGAGATTCAGCGCATCGCGCTGCAGTGCTACCGCACCCTGGGCTGCCGCGGCTGGGGCCGGGCCGACGTGATGATTCGCGCCAGCGACCGCAAGCCGTTTTTGCTGGAGATCAACACCTCGCCCGGCATGACTTCGCATTCGCTGGTGCCGATGTCGGCCAAGGCGGCGGGCATGAGTTACGAGGCGTTGTGCCTGCACCTGATCGCCCACGCCGCGCTCGATTCGGACCTGGGTGAGTTGCCGACGGCCCAGCCCCCGGCCCCGACCCCGTGACCATCACCATGGCCAGCCGCGCCCCCGTCTTCAACGCACCGCCGTCGCGCTTGCCGGGCGACGTGCGCTTGATGCACGTCACCGCGAACGTGCTGTTCGTGCTGGCGGCGCTGGCCGTGTTGGCCGCTGGCGTGCGGTGGACGCTGCGCCACCCGCTGTTCGCCTTGCACTCGATCCGCGTCGAAGGCGAGGTCACGCGCAACAGCGTGGCCACCATTCGCGCCAACGCGGCCCCCAAGCTGGCGGGCAACTTTTTCACCACCAGTCTGGCGGCCGACAAAAGCGCCTTCGAGTCGGTGCCGTGGGTGCGCAAGGCCGTGGTTCGCCGCGAGTGGCCGAGCCGGCTGGTGGTGCGCCTGGAAGAGCACCGCGCTGTCGCGCTGTGGGGCTCCGAGAACGACGCCGGCACGCTCGTCAACAGCTTCGGTGAAGTGTTCGAGGCCAACCTGGGCGATGTGGAAGACGACCACCTGCCGACCTTGACCGGGCCGACGGGCAGTGCACCGCAAATGCTGGACCTGCTGCGCCGGCTGAACCCGCTGTTCGAGCGACTGGACGCACACATCGACGCGCTGAGCTTGTCGGGCCGCGGCTCGTGGCGGGCCGAGCTGGACACCGGCGCCGAAGTGGAACTCGGCCGCGGCACGCTGGACGAGTTGGTGGCCCACACCGAGCGTTTCATGGCCACCGTGACCCAGGTGACCTCTCGCTACGAGCGCCCGCTGGAATACGCCGACCTGCGCCACCGCGACGGCTATGCGCTGAAGCTGCGCGGCGTGTCCACCGGTGCATCTGCAGGTGTGGCGGCTGCAAAAGAACAAGAGAAATAGGGAGCCCTATGGCCAAAGAGATCAAGGACATCGTCGTCGGCCTGGACATCGGCACCGCCAAGGTGATGGCGGTGGTGGCCGAGGTGATGCCGGGCGGCGAACTGCGCATCGCCGGCCTCGGCTTCGCGCCCACGCACGGCCTGAAACGCGGCGTGGTGGTCAACATCGACGCCACCGTGTCGAGCATCCAGCAGGCGCTGAAAGAGGCCGAGATGATGGCCGACTGCAAGATCACGCGTGTCTATACCGGCATCACCGGCAGCCACATTCGCGGCCAGAACAGCACCGGCATGGTGATCGTGCGCGACAAGGAAGTCACCCCGGTCGACGTGGCGCGCGTGGTCGAAACGGCCAAGGCCATCAACATCCCGAACGACCAGCGTCTGCTGCTGGTGGAGCCGCAAGAGTTCGTGATCGACGGGCACGAGGTGAAAGAGCCCATCGGCATGAGCGGCGGCCGCCTGGAGGTGAAGGTGCACATCGTGACCGGTGCGCAAAGCGCGGCCGAAAACATCATCAAGTGCGTGCGCCGCTGCGGGCTGGAGGTCGACCTGCTGGTGCTCAACCCCAGTGCCAGCAGCCACGCGGTGCTGACCGAGGACGAGAAAGACCTGGGCGTGGCCCTGGTCGACATCGGCGCCGGCACCACCGACGTGGCGATCTTCACCGACGGTGCGATCCGTCACACCGCGGTGATCCCGATTGCCGGCGACCTTATCACCAGCGACATCGCGATGGCGCTGCGCACGCCGACCAAAGACGCCGAGAACATCAAGGTCGAGTACGGCGTCGCCAAGCAGTTGCTGGCCGACCCGGGCGAGCAGCTCGAAGTGCCGGGCCTGGGCGACCGCCCGCCGCGCATGCTGAGCCGCCAGGCGCTGGCCGGCGTG
>JAYVCL010000451.1:0-5150 GCA_043749975.1 Burkholderiales bacterium | reverse complement strand
CAGACGGCGTGCAAGTCGAGCTGAAAGACTTCGCCGTGCTGTACCGCGCCAACCACCAGGCGCGCGTGTTCGAGAAGGCGCTGCGCAAGGCCGGCATGGCGTACAAGGTGTCGGGCGGGCAGAGCTTCTTCGACCGGGCCGAGATCAAAGACCTTTGCGCCTGGCTGCGCCTGCTGGTGAACCCCGACGACGACCCGGCGTTCTTGCGTGCCGTCAGCACGCCCAAGCGCGGCATCGGCACGCAAACGCTGACCCAGTTGGGCGAATTCGCGTCGCGCTGGAAAAGCAGCCTGTTCGAGGCCCTGTTCGCGCAGAGCCTGGGCACCGCCATCAGCGCGCGCGCCATCGGCGGCCTGCACGAGTTCGGCCGCTTCGTCAACGATCTGGAATACCGCGCCCGCCGCACCACGGGTGCCGAAGACGCCAAGGCCTTGTTGCTGGGCTGGCTGAAAGACCTGGGCTACGAGCAGCACCTGTACGACGGCGAAGACAGCGAAAAGCTGGCCGCCGCACGCTGGGCGAACGTGCTCGACTTCGTCGACTGGATCGCCAAGCGCTGTGGCGGCGAGATTGAAAACGACGGCGCGACGACGTTCGAGTCCGAACGCAAGAGCGTGCTCGACGTGGCGCAAACCATCTCGGTCATCATCAGCCTGGCCGAGCGCGGCGACGAGCAAAACGTGGTCACCCTCAGCACCCTGCACGCCGCCAAAGGGCTGGAGTGGCCGCACGTGGTGTTGTCCGGCGTCAACGAGGGCTTGCTGCCGTTCAAGAGCGAAGACGACGCCATGACACCCGAGCGCTTGCAAGAAGAACGCCGCCTGATGTACGTGGGCATCACGCGCGCCCGCAGCACGCTGAGCGTCAACATGCTGCGCCGCCGCAAGCGCGGCCGCGACACGGTGCCAGGCGTGGCCAGCCGCTTCATCGGCGAGATGAAACTGGATGAAAACGTGGTCAAGGAAGACCCGCGCGAAAAGCTCAAGGCCTTGCGTGCGGCAGCCGCGCAGCGGGCCGAGCGGGCGCGCGCCGAAGCCGAAGCCGCGTTGACGAAGTGACGCCGTGCAAGCCGGTGCCGGCTCAATCCCGAGCGTTTTACTAACTTGCCGGTACAGAACATGACCATCTGGTAATTTCGTGGCAAGCTGTCGCGTCAGGATGTTTTCAACCCACCTCAAGGATCCGAGATATGAGCACCTCTTCACGCCGCGTTTTCATGCTGCAAGTCATCGCCGGCACATCGACCCTGGTCGCCGCCAACGCGATGGCCGAAGCCTCCCCGATGGTGGCAGAAGCCGATGCCCAGGCCGCGGCGCTGGGCTACAAGGCCGATTCCACGAAGGTCGACGCCAAGAAGTATCCGAACCACACCGATGCGCAAAACTGCGCCGGTTGCGCGCTGTATGCAGGCAAGCCGAAAGAAGTCGCCGGTGCCTGCCCGCTGTTTGCCGGCAAGCAAGTGGCGGCGGCCGGCTGGTGCAGCGCCTTCGCCAAGAAGGCGGCCTGATCTTCCTGTGACTGCGGGTTGGCGGGTCTCGCGTTGACAGCCGCAGCCCCGCAGCCCATCCCGCACGGCGGATTGGCCATCGTGGTGGGTGCCCGTGGCGGCATCGGCCAAGCGCTGTTCGCGCAACTGAGTGCCGACACGCGCTTCGGCCACACGCTGGGGCTGAGCCGAACCAGCACACCGCCGTTGAACTTGCTCGACGAAGCCAGCATTGCCCGAGCGGCTGCGCATGTGGCGAGCCTGGCGCTGCCGCTGCGACTGGTGATGGTGACCACCGGCTTCTTGCACGGCGGCGGGTTTCAGCCCGAGAAAGCGCTGCGTCAGCTCGACCCCGAGCACCTGCGCACCGCCTTCGCCCTCAACGTCATCGGCCCGGCCTTGCTGATGAAGCACCTGCTGCCGCTGCTGGCACCCCAAGGCAAAAGTGTGTTCGCGGCCTTGTCGGCCAAGGTCGGCAGCATCGGCGACAACCACCTCGGCGGCTGGTACAGCTACCGCGCCAGCAAGGCAGCGTTGAACCAACTGGTGCGCACGGCCGCGATCGAATTGCAGCGCCGCAACCCCGATGCGATTTGCGTGGCCCTGCACCCCGGCACTGTGGCCACGCCGCTGTCCGCACCGTTCTCGAAAACGGGCCTCGCGGTGCAAACGCCGGCCGAATCAGCGGCTCGCTTGCTGGCTGTGGTGGACGGCTTGGAGGCCTCGTCGAGCGGGGGGTTCTTCGACCCGCACGGCGCGCCGTTGCCCTGGTGAGCACCGCCTGAGCGCGAGCCCTTCGCGCACCGGTGAAGGGGATGAATGCGGCCGGCTCACAGGCTGGCCTTCAGCCCCAGTTCTCTCAAATGGGCTCGCGCCTCTGCGGCGCTTTCGTAGATGTGCGGGGCGACGTCACGCTGCCGCAGCGCTTCGCCGAGCTTGAGCCGCAGGAAGCTGCTCGTCGTATAGCGAGTCACGCCGTAATAGAAGCGGTCCACCAGCCCTTGGACCATGTCGCCAAAGGCGTCCGTGAGCTCCGGCGGAATCGTGAAACTCTCGTAGTTCACGATTCCGAAGACCTTCTTCTTCAGAGGCGCGAGACGCGACTCGATGGCGTGGCGGATGTTCTCGATGTCTTCGAGTGTCTTGACCGCAAGCCGCTCGAAGTTGATGAAGAAAACGTTTTGCTCGGCGTTGTAGCTGAAGCGCTGTTCGAGCGACAACGAAAGCATCCGCTCGCGCAAGCCCATCGCTTCCGGCAAGAAGATCCGCTCGTCCATCAGCCGCGGTGGTCGATGCATGATCGGCGCGAAATCCATTTTCGCGAGGATGTCTTGCTTCAGGTTCACGCCAGGTGCGATCTCGATCAGCTCGAGGCCCTCCGCGCAAAGCGAGAACACGCAGCGCTCGGTGATGTAGAGCGCGGTCTGCTTGCGTGCCGCCGCGTAGCTGCCGCTGAAGGTGCGGTGCTCGACCTCGCGCACGAACTTGCGGGAAGCGCCGTCCTGGCGGATGTGGAGCTTGCCCTGCGCGATGGCGAGCTCGCATTTCCCCGCATTGAACGTGCCCATGAACACCACCTTCTTGGCGCTCTGGCTGATGTTGATGAATCCGCCCGCGCCGGCAAGCTTCGGGCCGAACTTGCTGACGTTGAGATTGCCCTCTCGATCGGCCTGCGCCAGTCCGAGAAACGCGACGTCGAGTCCGCCGCCGTCGTAAAAATCGAACTGGCTTGGCTGGTCGATGATCGCCTGCGTGTTCACCGCGGCACCGAAATTAAGCCCGCCGGCGGGCAGACCGCCGATGACGCCGGGCTCGGCGGTCATGGTCATCAAGTCGATGATCTTCTCTTCGTTGGCGACGCTCGCGACGCCCTCGGGCATGCCGATGCCGAGGTTGACGACGCTGTTTGGCATCAACTCGAGCGCCGCCCGGCGCGCGATGACTTTGCGCTCGCTCATCGCCATGGGCGCAATGGCGCTCATCCGCACCCTGATCTCGCCGGCAAACGCGGCGCTGTAGGGCTCGGCGAACGTCTGCCAGTGATTCTCCGGCCGGGCGACCACGACGCAGTCGACCAGGATGCCAGGGATCTTGACCTGCCGCGGGTTGAGGCTGCCGCGCTCCGCGATGCGCTCGACTTGAACAATCACGATGCCGCCCGAGTTGTGCGCCGCCATGGCGATGGCCAGCACCTCCAGCGTGAGGGCCTCCTTTTCCATCGTGACATTGCCGTCCGGATCAGCGGTTGTGCCGCGGATGATCCCCACGTCGATCGGAAAGGCCTTGTAGAACAGACAGTCCACCCCACCGATGGGCATCAGCTCAACAAGCTCTTCGGTCGTACGTGCGTTCAGCTTGCCGCCTCCGAAGCGGGGATCGACGAACGTGCCCAGACCGATGGTTGAGAGCTGGCCCGGCTTGTGTGCGGCGATGTCGCGGTAAAGCTGCGTGATCACACCCTGAGGCAGGTTGTAGGCTTCGATCCGATTGGCCACGGCCAGCTTCCGCAGCTTCGGCACAAGTCCCCAATGGCCGCCGATGACGCGCCGAACGAGCCCTTCATGCCCGAAATGGTTCAGGCCCTTGTCCTTGCCATCGCCTTGGCCTGCGGCATAGACGAGGGTGAGATCGCGAGGGCTGCCTACTGACGACGCGCCTTGTTCGCTGGAAGACAGAAACCGCTCCTCCAGCGCGATGGCGATCTCCTCGGCGAAGCCAATGCCGACGAACCCGCCGGTCGCGACAGTGTCGCCATCGCGGATGAGCCGCACGGCGTCCGCTGCCGAGACGACCTTGCCACGCTCCGCATCCTGAAACGCGCTCAGCAACGGATGGGTTGAATTTGTCACTGGGCGCTTTCCGTTGGCCGCTTCAGCGCGGTCAGTACAAGCCGGTGAGGTAGTAGACCCCGATCACGACAAACACGGCGGCCGTCTTGATGATCGTTACCGCGAAGATGTCCTTGTACGAAGTCTTGTGCGTGAGTCCGGTGACCGCCAGCAAGGTGATCACTGCGCCGTTGTGTGGCAGGGTGTCCATGCCGCCGCTGGCCATCGACGCCACCCGGTGCAGCACTTCGAGCGGTATGTGGGCAGCGTTGGCGGCCTGGATGAAGCTCTCGGACATCGCCGCCAGCGCGATGCTCATGCCCCCGGATGCGGAGCCGGTGATGCCGGCGAGCGCGCTGACCGTGATCGCTTCATTGACGAGGGGATTCGGAATCGCCTTGAGGACGTCGGCGATGACGGTAAAACCGGGCAGCGCGGCGATGACGCCGCCGAAACCGTACTCCGACGCGGTGTTCATCGCCGCCAGCAGCGACCCGGCGACCGCGGCTTTGGTCCCGTCGGCGAACTTCGCCATCACCGGCTTGAACGCGAAGACGAGGACGCACAGGATTCCGACCAGAAGCGCTCCCTCGACCGCCCAGATGGCTGCCACGCTGCCGATCTGAATCGTCACCGGATGTCCGGCAAGCGGCACCGCGACCGATGTTCCGTACACCTGCGGGATGGCAACCGTGAACACCTTGTTGAACACGCCGACCACGATCAGGGGCAGCAGGGCGATCCAGGGATTGACGAGCTTTTCATCATCGAAGGGTTCGGGCTCGTTCGCGAGGTTGGTGCCGTAGCCTTCGTTCTCTGCGGCGGCCCGGCGCCGG
>JAYVCL010000450.1:0-11084 GCA_043749975.1 Burkholderiales bacterium | reverse complement strand
AGAACGAAGAACGGGCTCAGCAACACATAGGGCGCCCATTCGGGCGACAGGCGCAAGGCGGCAGGCAGCTTCATCGCGGCAAGGTGTGTCGGTGGTTCGGGGGTGGCGCGTGCACGCAGGGTCAGCGGCGCGCGCGCTGCTGCAGCAGGCGCCGCGCATCGGCAAGCGCCGTCGGGATGTCCTTGCCGCGGTCGAGCACCTTGTCGAGTTCGGTGTTGATGACTTCGTCGGCGAACGCGTCCTGCTTGTGCACGTCGACCGCCGCGATGCGGCTGACCGCTGCGCGCCAGCCGACGCGTGCGTTCTGGCCCCCGAGGAAGGCGATAGGTTGCTCGAAGAAAGGGTCGTCGTAGGTTTCGAGCAGGGCCGGGAAGGCGTCTTGCGACTTGAAAGCGCCGAGCTGCATGCTGCGGTCGAGCGTCAGCAACTGAATCAGTTCCCAGGCCAGTTGCTTGTGTGCGGCGGGTGCGCCCCTGGCGATGGCGAAGAAGGTGCCGCCGTAGGCTGCGAACGCGCCTTCCGGAAGCTGCGCAGCGCGCCATTTGCCACGCGTCTCGGGGGCCAGCCAGTTGTTCAGGTGGCCGGCGAGCCAGGCACCCGTCATCTGCGTGGCGATGGTGCCGCGCTTGAAGCCTTCGGACCATTCGTTCGACCACGAACTGACACGCGCGTCGAGTTGTTGCTGGCGCACCTGGCGTGCCAGCTCGAAGGCACGCACGAAGCGCGGCGAGGTCACCAGCACGTTCGAGTCCTTGTCGAAGTACAGGCCCTCGCCCGGCTGAATGCCGGTGCGGATCACGATGTCTTTCAGGTCGCGCGCATGCGCCATCAGGTAGGCGCCGGTGGCGGCCTTGATGCGTGCACCGGTGCCTACATACGTCTCCCAGGAGCGCACCAGCTCGGCTTCGCTGACGCCCGCTTTGGCCAGCACGTCGCTGCGGTACAGCAGCGTGCCGGGGCCGATGTCGGTGGGCGCGGCCACCACGGCACCCTTGCGGCTGGTGGCCTGCTGGAACGCATAGGGCACGTAGCGCGATTCGAACTGGCGGATGTTGTAAGGCGGGCGAGACAGGTCTTCGAGCCCGCCGCCCTGCGCGAACCGGCCCACGTAGCCGACCTCGAGCGCCATCACGTCAGGCAAGTGGGCAGCGGTCGACAAGGCGGTCGTCATCGCCGTGTGGTGGTCGGCGAACTGCCGGCTGACGACCTTGATGTCGACGCCGGGGTGCAGCCGCTTCCAGTGCGGGATGGCAGCGCGAACGATCTCGTCGACAGCCGGGAAAGCTGCCACCGTCAGCACCTGTTGCGCGCTCGCGCTGCTGCCGGCCAGTGTCAGCGCGAGTGTGACCAGGCCCAGCCTGGCACGATCCAGTCCCGACACTGTCCAACCGCTTGACTCCCGCATCTTGTCTCCGTTCGCGCCTTCGCTGCGAGACTCGGCCTTCCGGGGAAAGCCGCTCGAAAGGCCGAATACCGACCATTTATGAAAGCGCTTTCAAACTATAGGGGTGTGCTTCTGGCGTGTCAATCGAGGGAAAGCGCGAAGGGCGTGACGCGAAGCAGCGGCAGCGCCGAAAACCACCTCGACCGCCGGTGGCAAACGTTCAACCGACCAGCCGGCGGCTCGATTCGCGTGAGATCAGGCGCGGTGCCGGCACTTCGGCGGTCGGCCTGGTGCCGGCCAGCAACTGCAGCATCGCCGACGCTGCGAGACGGCCCAACTCGTAGGCGGGTTGATGCACCGTGCTCAAGGGCGGTATCGCGTACAGCGAGCTCGGCAGGTCGTCGAAACCGACCAGCGACACGTCCTCAGGCACGCGCAGCGAGCGCCGGTGCAAGCCCAGCGCGGCACCCAAGGCCATCTGGTCATTGGCGGCGAAGATGGCGGTGAAGCGCTGGCGGCTCTCGAGCAGCCGGTCGACGGCAAGCAGCCCGCTGACCTCGTGGTATTCGCCCGGCACCACCAGAGCGGCGTCGTAGGCGATGCCGGCCCCTTCGAGCGCCGCCTTGTAGCCGCGCAGGCGCTCGGTCGCATCGGGGTGGCTCGGGTCGCCCGCTATGAAGGCAACGCGGTGGTGGCCGAGTTCGATCAGGTGCTGGGTGGCCAGGCGCCCGCCTTCGAAGTTGTCGAAGTTCAACGCGAACAGGCCGGGTGCCTTGAGCGATCGGCCGGTGACAACGACCGGCACGCTCTTGGCGCAGGTCTTCAGTGCCTGGTCGGACAAGCGCCCGGTGAGCACGATGATTCCGTCAACGCGACGCGAGCGCAGCACCTCGATGCAGCGCGATTCGCCGATTGCGTTCCAGTGCCCGCTGACAAACAGCGATCGGTAGCCGACCGGGTCGAGTTCGTCTTCGATGCCACGCAGCGCAGCGCCGTAAAACGGGCTGTCGATGGCCTGCGTGACCACGCCCACGCTGAGTGTTCGCCCGCCCGCCAGCCCGCGCGCCACGGGGTTCGGAACGAAACCGAGCTTCGCAATGGAATCGTCGACCGCTTTTTTTTTGAGGTCGCTGACCACCGCCGTGCCGTTGAGAATGCGCGACACCGTGCTTGGCGAAACGCCCGCAGCAACGGCGACCATTTCGAGCGTGACCGGACCGTTTTCGCGTTTCGCAGCCGATCTGCGGGTGCCGCCCGGATGGGTCTTGCTCTTCACTGACGGTGGGTCGAAATTCTCATGCCGACGAGTGTAGCGGTGCCTTTCGTCGAGCCAGCCGGCTCAGAATCTGATCGCGGTGGCCGCAGCGCCAGGCAGGGCCCAGGCTTGCCTGGGAGCGCCAGCAGAATTCGTTCGATCATCGACGTGCCCCCAGGCTTAGCGGCGGTAGGAAACGGTGGGCTGCGTCGCCGTGCCGGCAGTGTTGTTGAACTGGAAGTTCCAGCAGGCCGACTTGCCGCTGTTCTGGCTCAAGGCGAGCAGTGCGGCCAGCGCCGACCCGGTGACGGGTTTGAAGCGAATCCGGTAGGTGCCCGCCGCGTTGGCGTGGCTGTCTGTTCCGGTTTCAGTGCTGGTGAAGGGCCGCGCCGCGCTGAACTGGAGCGTTCCGATCAAGAGCATTCTGTTGCCCCGATGGACGGTGGCTTACTTGGTAAGCTAAATGCTAGACTGAGGACTTCCATCGACTTCGGAGTTGGCCCATGGCTGCCGCCACATTGACTGAGAAAGGACAAATTGTCATTCCCGCGGAGATTCGTGCGCGCTATGAGTTGACGCCTGGCACCCAGGTGGAATTCGTCGACGAGGGAGGGACGATTCGATTGGTCATCCGGCGACGCGTGACGCCGTCCGATCCGCAGGCTGGCTATGGCCTGGTCAAAGTCGAACCGAGTGCCGCAGGGCGTCCGAAGCGGCGACTGTCGGAATTCGACCCCGCCGCGTTGTTGAAGAGGCAAAGCGGCAAGGCATGATCGCCGTCGATACGAACATCCTGGCGCGCTTCTACTGCGACGATCCGGAAGACACGCAAGCCAATCGACAGCGGCCGATCGCCCGACGCGTGATGGTCGAGTCGCCTTCCGTATTCGTGCCACTGACGGTGGTGCTCGAATTCGAATGGGTCATGCGCGGCTTCTACGAGGCCGAGCCTGAGGCGTTTTGCCGCGCGGTCGAGCATCTGCTCGGCATGCCCCATGTCACCGTCGAACGTTGGCAGGCAGTCAAGGACGCGATCGATCTGCACCGTCGCGGTCTCGACTTCGCCGATGCACTGCACTGGGCGAGCAGCGTGGCCTGCAAGGAGCTGGTGACTTTCGATGATCGAGGATTCGCCCGTCGTGCGCGCCGACTCGAGCTCCGGCCCGACGTGAAGCTGGAGAAGTAGTCAACGTCGAACCGATTGCGAAATTGTCCCGGTGGCACGACTGCGCCCAGGTTCAGCCACAACACCGTCGAGACGCCTCTGCGGCGTGTCAACACCCAGTGGGGCACGCGCAATCGCACGCAAGCCATCGAGCAGGCACGGACCCTGGGCTTGCTGTGGTTGATGAAATCGCGAAGGACAACAGCGAGTTTTCTCTTCGGGCGAGGCGGCCGGAACAAATCGAATCGCTTGGCAGCTTTCTTGGTCCCGCCGACAGGAATCGAACCTGTATCTGCCACTTAGGAGGCGGCCGTTCTGTCCATTGAACTACGGCGGGGAGCGGCGGATTCTATGCTTCGCTTCGATCCGCTGTGCCGACGACCGGCGCGCCGCAATGGCCGGCTCATTGCCAGCGGAAGATCCAGATCAGGTCCAGCGAATCGTCCAGCCCCGACTGGGCGCGCAGCGTGAAGCGCTGGGCGATCCGGTAGATCAGTTGCCAGGTGCCGGCGGTGCTGTTCAGCCCGCGCTCGTAGCCCACGTACCAGCGGCGCGAGAGCTGCTTGCCCAGGGCGATGACGGTCTCGCGCGTCTCGCCGTCGGTCTGCCGCAGCGACACTTCGTCGAGCCCGATGGCCTTGGTGAATTTGTCGGTCAGCCCCTCGCCTTCGCCGGCCAGCAGCGCCAGCGCGGCGCGTTGCAGCAAGGCGGTGTCGGTGCGGCCCAGGCCGTCGCTGGCGCGGCCCAGCACCAGCCACGAGAGCTTGTCGATGTCGGACACGTCAGGCTCCGAGAACAGGCGAATGCGCGGGTTCTGCGCACTGCCCGCAATCGTCACGCCGACGCGGATGTCGGTGTTGGGCCGCGAGGCTTCGATGTCGAGCCGCGGGTTTTCGACCGGGCCGTTGAAGCTGATCGTGCCTCGGTCGATGCTGAGCTTCTGGCCATAGGCGGCGTAGGTTCCGTCGACCGCGCGCACGCTGCCGTTCACCGCCATCCGGCCGCCGGGGGACGTGATCAGCAAGTCGCCCTGCAAGCCGGTGTCCAGGCCGCGGCCGCGCAGCCGCAAGCGGTTGCCCAGATCGACGCGCAAGTTGATCGCGACCGCGCGGTTGCGCCGGGTCTCGAGCGGTACGGCGGGGTCGACCGGCTTGGGCGTGGGGCGAGTCACCACCACGTCGTCGGACAGCTCGGGCGCGTCGCTGCGGCTGAAGTCGATCAGGCCTTCGTCGACGCGAAATTTTCCGTCCAGCGAGACGGTCTGCGCGTCGAGCTGCATCTGCGCTTCGCCGCTGGCCACGATGCGCCGGTCGACCCGGCCGAGCAGTTGAAACTTGTCGGTCAGCAGTTTGAGTTGTGCTTTCGGCGCCGCCCCCAAGACGGCGCTGCCTTCGAGCCGCAGCGTGCCGGCACCGGCCTTGGCGGTGAAGCGTTCGATTCGCGCGGTGGACCCTTGCAGGGCGATCTGCACGTCGCCGTCGGACACGTTGACGCCTTGCAGAAAATTGCGCACGCCGATGCCGCTGCCGCGAACCTCGCCGGTGTATTCGGGCGCGCCAAAGCGTCCGCCGATACTGGCGCTGGTGCGCAGCCCGCCGCTGACACGCCAGCCTGCCGGTATCCAGGTGCCCCAGGTGCCCAGGTTGGCCACCTGCACTTCCAGCACCCCCGACAGCGGCGTGTCGGCAGGCGGCCACAGGGCCTGGGCCGAGGTGCGCGCCACCACCGCGCCGGCGGCCACGCCGAGCGTCTTGCCGGCCAGGGCCTGGGTGAAGCTCCAGGTGCCGTCCCTAACGTCCAGGCCGAGGCGCAGGTCGGTCAGGCCCAGGGCTTGCACGCCGATCTCGTCGGTCACCGTGAGGTCGCCGCGCGCACGCTCCAGCACCACGTCGGCGCTGAAGGTGGGCGCGCTGCGCAGCTTGATGTGGCCGACGATGGCCAGGTCGCCGCCCCAGCCGAAGTCGGGTTGCAGGCGGGCCAGCAACGGCGCGATGGGGAAGGCGTCGAGTTCGATCTCGGCATCGAGCCGCGCGACCTGCGCTGTGCCTTGCGGCCCACCGGCCGAGCTGGCGGCTTGCCAGGCCATGCGGCTCCAGCGCAGCGCCGCGCCCAGCAGCTCGGCCCGGCCCGGTTGCACCGTGGCGCGCGGCGGGCCGCCGGCCCACAGCACCTCCAGCGCCACGTCGCGCGCGAGCAGCAGCGGCACGGCGCTGCGGTCGACGGCACCTGCGCCTGTGCCCGTGCCTGTGCTTCCAGCCGCAGCCGCAGCCGCAGCCGCGCCCGTCCTCAGCTCCAGTTGCTGCAAGCTGCCGCGCCAACCACCGGCGCTGGCGCCGGCCAGGTCGACCAGGCCGCCCTGTGCCTGCAAGCTGCCAATGGTGCGATTGGTGCGATTGGTGCGATTGGTGCGGTTGGTGAGGTTGGTGTCGCCAGTGCGCGCCGCGCCGCTGGCTGCACTTCCGACTGCCGAAGCGGGGGCCGGGCCGTTGGCTTGCAGCGCGTCGGTCCAGGCCGGTGGCAGGGCTTTCGATTCGATGCGCAGCTCGGCGTTGTGCGCACGGCCGCTGCCCTTGATTTGCCACTGCGCTGTTTCCAGCATCGCGTCGCCGAACCTGGCCTGCGTTGCGCTGCCTTGCACGTCGACCGGCGCATCGGCGCTGCTGCCGGCCTGCCAGCGTGCCTGCGCCTGCTGCACGCTGGCGCTGCCCACGCGCAGGCCGGTAGCCTCCAACTGGCCATCGGTGCGGATGTCGGGCCAGCGCCCGCTCAGGTGTGCGCTCGCGCTGACGGCACCGGCCAAGGCGGCTGCACGGCCGGGCGGCTGCATCAATCGCCACAACGGGGCGAGCCGGCCCAACTCGGGCGCGGCCAGGCTCAGCGTCCAGCGGTCGGCTGCTGCGGCGGCTGCGGAAACTTGGCCGCTGCCCCAGGTGATTGCCAGGCTGCCGGTGGCGTCGAGGCTGTTGCCCGCAGCGTCTAGATTCAACACGGCGTGCAGCGGGCTGCCGGCCGCGCTGCGCAGGGTGGCGTCGCCGCTGATCGCCACGCCCGCCAACACACTGCGCGCGATGTTCAGGCTCGCCTGGCCTTGCAGCGCGGCCAGCCGGTCGTTGAGCGGCAGCGCGCTGTCGAACACCGGCGCGGGCAACAGCAGGTCGACGTTGCCCCTGGCGTTGAGACGGTGCGGGCCTTTGCGCCAGGGCGAATCCTGTGGCCCCGACCACCAGGGCAGCGGATCGAAATCGACCAGCGCCGTCTCGCCTTTCACGCGCCACGGCGCACGGTCGTCGCTGCGCTGAATCACGCCGGCGGCCAAGGCCCTGGCACCTCCCGCCGACGCGACGAATTGGCGCAGCTCGACGCGCTGCGAGGTGGCGCTAACGTCGAGCGTGAGTTGCACGGCGCGGGCCGGGCTGCTGCGCAATGACGAACCCAGCGCCGCTCCCGCCAGCGTGGCCTTCAGGTCCAGTGCGGCGCCGTGCGCCAGGTTGAAGTCGCGGCCCACCAGCGTGAACGGGCCGCTCAATTGCATGGCCGCAGCGCGGCTGTCGAGCCGCAGCGGCTGCAGCGCGCTCAGCGTTGCATCGACCTGCCAGCGCTGCGGCGTCCAGCGGCCGCTGCCGCGCACGCTGCCTGCGGGTTGCTGCGGCGTGCCCAGCTCGGCGCTGAAGGCTTGCACGACCAGCGTGCCCGGATCGTTCGGTCGCGCGCGCGCATCGAGCGTCAGCTCGCGCAGTGGCAGCTTGCCTGCGTTCCAGGTGCCGGCGTCTGCGTTGCTCAGTTCGACCACCGCCGTGGCGGGCTGGTCGGTGCCGCTGCTGCTGAGCACCGCCTTGCCGCTGAGCGAGGTGGCGGGCAGGGCGACGGCGAAGGCAGACAAGTCCAGGCCCTGCGTGCTGGCCCGCAGATCGGCCAGCGGCCATGCCGAGAACGGGCGCAGCGTGGCCTGTGCATCGAGCGATTGTTCGCGCCGCGGCACTGTGGACGATGCTGCCGACGCTGCCGATGCCACGGACGTGCGCAGCGTGGCCTTGGCCGTCGGCTGCGCCAGCGGGCCGGACAACTCGGCGCTGGCAGTCCACGCCAGCGCGTCGGCGGGGCTGTTTTTCAGGCGGTCTTGCGTGAGCTTCAGGCTCGCCTGCAGCACCAGGCTGCCGCTGGTTTCAATGCGCCCCGAGGCTTCGGCGCGCAGCCGATCCCAGGCCAGGCTGAGCGCGTCGATGCGGTGCAAGGTGCCGGCCTGGGCACCCAGGTGCACGCCGGCCCGCACCTCGCGCAGCGGCTTGTCGCCCAGCGCGACGGCGTGCAGCTCGCCCACGCGCAGCGAGTTCACCTGCAGCTCGAATGGCAGGCGCAAATCGGTGGGCGCATTTGGCGGCGCGGCCTTGGGGTCGGGGCGGGTCTTGAGGTCCACGCGTGCCGCATGCAGGTCGTCGATGACCACGCGAAAGCGCAGGCGGTTGCCCACCACGCGAGCGATGTTCACACCGCGCCAGCCGACCGACGTGAGCACCACGCTGTTGCCGTCGCCGGGCAGCTTGAGGATCAGCTCCTGGGCATCGAAATCGCCGAGCAAATTTCCCCGCGCACCGGTCACTTTGAGGATCTGGATGCGCGACAGCAGCCAGGCCGACCCCGATTCGGTTCGCACCGACCACAGCAGGCCGCCCAGCATCAGCGCGAACACCACCGCGAGCAGCAGCGCGAGGCTCAGCACCGCGATCAGCAGCCGCCGGCCGGTGCGGCGGCGGCGCGGCGCGGGTGGCGCGGGTGGCACGGGTGGCACGGGTGGCACGGGTGGCACGGCTGGCACGGGTGGCGCCGCAGGCTCGGGCGATGTCGCGGTGCTCACTGGCGCTGCCTCAAAACGCAATCCCCACGCTCAGGTGCAGCCGCGCGGCGCGCGTCGCTTGCCCGTAGGCCACGTCGAGCCGCAACGGGCCCACCGGGCTGCGCCAGCGCAGGCCCGCACCGTAGCCCAGCACCGGCTTGAACTCTTTCCACCCGGCGGCGGCAGTGCCCGCATCGACAAAGGCGGCCCACCAGAAGGCGGGGTATTTGGCCGAGATCGGGCGCGCGATCTCGGCACTGCCGGTCAACAGAACGCGGCCGCTGAACAGCACGTTGTTCACCTTGGGGCCGAGCGATCGGAAGGCGTAGCCGCGCACCGATTCGTCGCCACCGGCGCGGAACAGCAGCGTGTCGGGCAGGGCCACGGCGTCGGCCGCCAACACCTGCCCGGCCTCGCCGCGCACCGTGGCGTACCACGACGCGCCCAGCGGGTGGTACCAGGTCACGCGGGCGTAGGCGCGGCCAAAGGGCCCGCCAGGGCTCTGGTTGCTGAACGATCGGCCCAGCGCTGCCTGCAGGTTGGCCGTCAGGCCCTGGGTCGGCAGCAGCACGCTGTCCACATCGCGCCAGACCCAGTGGTAGTTGGCCGACAGCGCACTGCTTTGCGTGGAGCCCGACGGATTGACCAGCGTCGACTGGATGAACTCGCCGAAGTACAGCCGTTCGATGCGCGGTGTGTCTTGCGTGCGTCCCGCGCGCACGCTCCACGAGGTGCGCAGCTCTTCGGTCGAACGCAGCCGCTCGGCGCTGCCCGACAGCAGGTTGCGGTAGCGACCCTCCAGTGGGTGCGAGGTGAATTCGCCCGACCAGGATTGAATGCTCGGCCCGAGTTCGAACTTGTTTTTTGCGATCCAGCGGGTGCCGAAGACACGCCGGTGCAGATGCTCCAGCGTCACCCGCGGCCCGGTGTTGGCGCTGTAGCCCACGCCCACTGTGGCCTGCTGCATGTTCAGTTCTCGCACCCGCACGATCACCGGTGTGGCATCTGCCGTGGCGGGATTCGGGTCGATCTCTACCGACGAGCCTTCGAACAGGCCGGCCTTCTGCAAACGTTCCTGAAAATCCAGCAGCGCTTTCTCGCTGTAGGGCTCACCGCGGCCGAGGGTGGACAGGCGCAGCACCGAGTCGGCGTCGAATCTTTGCAGGCCTTCGATGCGGATCTCGCCAAACCGAAACAGCGGCCCGCTGTCGGCCAGCAGGTCGAGCTGCACCGTGTTGCTGCCGGCGTCGACGCGTGCCTGCGTGCTGCGCCAACTGGCGCTGGGATAGCCTTCGGCGCGAAGTTGCGCAATGGCCGCGCTCTTGGCACCGCTCCAAGCGGACTGGCGAAACGCCTGCCCGGGCTGAAGCGCCCATTGCCTTCGCACCTGTGCGAGCAACCGACCGGCGCTCGAATCCTGAGCGCCCGCACTCGCACTCGCACTCGCACCAGCGTGCAGATCGCCCTCGACCGTCAGCTCGAAGCGCTCGACCACGGCCCGCGGCCCAGGCGTCAGTTGCACCCGCAACAGCGGCACCGCGCCGACTGAAGCGAGCTTGTCGACCCGCACCTCGGCATTGAAGTAGCCCTCGGTTTCGAGCAGGGAGCGAGCTTGCGCCGGCGCGGCCACGATCAGCCGATCCAGCTCGGCGGCCGTGATGCCGTCGGTCTCGGGCGCGTTCTGAAACCGCGACAGGTCGAGGTAGGTGACGAGCAGCTTTTGCAGTTCGGCGGGCCCGATCACTTCGACCCGGTACACCGCCCGCTCGGGGTTCGCGGCGGTGCGCGCCGTGCCAGCCGCAGCGTCGTCTGGCGCTGACTTGGGCAACCAGTTTGCGAGGCTGGCACAACCGCCCAGCGCTGACAAAATTGGCAACCACATCAACAGTGCCAGCGCCTCGCGCAGCACCGAGCGCAATTTCATTTGCTCAACAAACGCATGGCCCCGTCGAGCCCCGGCAGGGTGAGTGCAAACATGCGCTGGCTCATCAACTGCTGAATCACCGAAATGCTTTGCCGGTAGCCCCACACGCCTTGAGGCTCGGGGTTGATCCAGGCGAACTTCGGGAAGGCGTGGGTGAGGCGCTGCAGCCATTCGGCACCGGCTTCCTCGTTGTTGTATTCGACGCTGCCGCCGGGTTGCAATATTTCGTACGGGCTCATGGTCGCGTCGCCCACGAAGATCAGTTTGTAGTCTTTGTTGTACTTGCGGATCACGTCCCAGGTGCTGAACTTTTCGCTGTAGCGGCGGCGGTTGTTCTTCCACATGAAGTCGTAGACGCAGTTGTGGAAATAGAAGAATTCCAGGTGCTTGAATTCCGATTTGGCGGCGCTGAAAATCTCTTCGACCCGGTGGATGTGTTCGTCCATCGTGCCGCCCACGTCCATCAGCAGCAGCACCTTCACCTTGTTGTGGCGCTCGGGCACCATCTTGATGTCGAGCCAGCCG
>JAYVCL010000449.1:0-2816 GCA_043749975.1 Burkholderiales bacterium | reverse complement strand
GTTCGACAAGACCGGATGCACGCAGCAGAAAACAATCCACATCCCTGTGACTGCTGCACCTGCACGATCCCCATGCTTCATCAACTTCTCTCCGTCATCGCGCTCGGCGTTGCGATGCAGCCGCAGTTCCTGCATCGCGGCGTGCGGCACATTCGCGCTGCCTTGCGCGCCTGGTGGCGACGTTCGGGAACGGACGATCCGACCGCCTACCTGTCGCAGTCGGTGGACCACGTCGACCTGGCGTACCGCATTCAACGGTGGAACGAGGCCGAACGCCATGACCGCATGCCGCTGCTGGCGCCATGGCGCGACGAGTTCCTGGGCTGACACGAAACACCTCATGAGAAACAAACGCCGGGCCGCCCCAAGTGTTTCTCACCCCCTCGGGGGGCGGACGACGTATGTCGTCGGCCTGGGGGCGCTCATGAGAAACAAACGCCGGGCCGCCCCAAGTGTTTCTCACCCCCTCGGGCGGACGACCTATGTCGTCGGCCTGGGGGCGCTCAGTTCGCTTGACCGCGTTCGCGCGGCTCACCGCGCCGCTCCTGCGGAGCAGGCTTGTGTGCTTCGACGTTTGCCGGCTCGCGGGCCGGTTGATGCGCCAAGTCGTGCGGCGCGGGTCGAGGTGCATCGGCCCCCCGACGCGGCACCGCCGCAGTGTCGCCACGAGGCGCTGGCCCCACGGCCGCCTGCGGCACCACAGGTGGTACCGGGCGCGAACCTGATCTGGCCTCGACCGCTTGCGCAGGGCGTTCTGCATGCACCGCCCGGGGCGGCGCCGACGGTGGCGGCGGCACGATGGCCGCATTCCCGTCACGCGAAGCTTCGCTGCGCGGATTCGGCTTGGCAGCAGGTGCCGGCAGCGGCAGCGCCGCAACCGCTGTCACAGCGCTGGGCTGCACGCGGGTCGGCGCGGTCGGCGCAGGCACCGGCTGAGCCATCACCGGATTGGGCGCTGCGCGCGTTGGTGAAACAGGCGCAGCAGGCACGGGTGGCACAGCGACCGGATTCGGCGCAACCGCGGCGATGCCAGGCCGCACGTCTTCCCTTTGGTCACGACCATCGCGACCATCGCGAGCATCACGACCCCGCCGTTCAGTCGGGCCGCGCGCTGTCGCTGTCGCTGTCGCTGTCGCAGGCGCGGTCGCGGGGGCAGCCGTGGCAGCCGGTGTTGCCGCCGGTGCAATGGCCTCTTCAGCGGCGCGTAGCGCAGGTCGGTTCATGCGCGAGGGCGGTGGCGGCACGGCCGACGGCAGCGGCGAACCCGGGGCATTCGCCCGTGCCGGGTTGGGCAAGGTGCCCACCGCCGGAGCCTTCGCCGCAGCTGCGTTGACCGCGTTGTCGGCCCCACGACGTTCTTCACGCCGCAGGTTCAGCGGCGCTGCCACCGGCGCAGCCGCCAGGGCGATCGCGGCGGCCACCGGCAGGGCTTGCAACGCACGGCCCCTGTCGCCACCCTCACGCCCATCTTCACCGTGGGCCTGCCGCCACTGCGCGGCGGCCGGTGCTACAGGCTGGCGCGTCGACAGCACGGTTTGCGGCACCACCGTGATCGCATGCGGAAACTTGCGGTTGCTGTAGTCGATGCCGCCAACAGCCGCCTGCGGGTTGTTGATGATGGTGGTGATGTTGGTGATGTTGGTCACGTGCGTGATGTTCACGTTTTGCACATAACCCGGGCTCACGCGATAGGTGGGCACATAGACCTCACGCGGCGCCAGCGGGAACCAGCCCACCGACGGCGCGCCCCCTGGGCCGCCGATCGAGATCGACACGCTGAGCTGTGGCCCGCCGACCCAGCCCACCAGCGCAGGCGCATACACCGGGCGCGCCACGTAGGTGCCCGGAGCCCAGCACCAGGCGCTCCGAAACCAGACCCAGCGCCCGTAGTGGAACGGTGCGAAACCCCAGGGCGCGTCATCGACCCAGGTCCAGCCCCAGGGCCGCACCCAGGCCCAGTGGCCAGCGGCGTACGGGGCCCAGCCCGAGGCAACGGCACGCGGGGTCCACAAGGCACCGTACTCGGGCGTTTGCTCCCAGCGACCGTTGCGGTCCAGGTCTTCGATGCCGGTCATCTCGGGCGACACGTAGCGCTCCGAGGCGCGGCGATCATCGCTGCGGTCGCGCTCGCTGTTCCATGACGCGAAGGCATCGCGCGTCGGATCGGTGATGCTGTACTGCGCGGCATTGCTGTTGTCGAGCCAGAACTCGGCGCGCTGGCCGCTGGTGATCGTCAAGGCGCTGCCCGGGCCTTCGTAGTAGGCCTGACCGCTCCACACCGTGGCCTGGCTGGTGTCGTCGCTGCGGTCGAAGCGATAGCGGCCTGCGCGCTGGGTTCGAAAGCGCCCCTCGGCGGTGGTGAGTTCGAATTGCGCGGCGTTGTCGCGCTCACGCAGTCTCACTGCGGTCGACCCGCTGTGCAGTTGCAGCGAAATGTGCTCGTCGTCGAGCCGAAGCACTTCGAGTTCGCTGCTCGAGGCCAGGCGCAGCGTGGTGGAGCCGATGCGCACTTCGGCCCGCGCCGATGCGTCGGTGGACAGCCGGTCGCCGGTGGTCAATGGCCGGTTGCGGTCGGCCGCGACCCACTCGCCCGCGTCCGGGCTGTACAGCCAGACCTGGCCGCTGATGTCGGACAAACGACCGACGCGACCGGGCGGGTCGATGGCACCGCGGTAATCACTCTGAGCGCTCTGGGCCTGGGCTGGATGAAACGCCAAGCCGATGCCGAGTGCGCTGCACAGCAGCAACGCAGCAGCTTGTTGAAACCAGCGCAGATCGCGCAACGCTTGCAGCTTCATGGGGGTGGCCTTTGTGGC
>JAYVCL010000448.1:0-5395 GCA_043749975.1 Burkholderiales bacterium | reverse complement strand
CGGCGCAGGCGTCGCGCGCAGCGCTCGAGAAGTCGAAGCCGTTCAAGGAGCCGATCGTCACCGAGATCGTGCCGGCCAGCGCCTTCTATCCGGCCGAGGATTACCACCAAGACTATTACAGGAAGAACCCGGTGCGCTACCAGTACTACCGGCTGAACTGCGGCCGCGATGCCCGGCTGAAACAGTTGTGGGGCGACCAGGCGGCGCATTGACCACCTTGACCACGGCGGGGCCGGGCCTTTCGGTCTGGCGGGTTTCTTGCATGCCCCGGTAGATGCGCGCTTCAGCCACGGTCAGCCCCTCGGCCATTGCCTCAGCCGACCCGCCCTGGCGGGCCCAGGAACTGCGGCTGATGAGCGAGGTGACGCGACTGGTCGGGCAAAGCCTGGCCCCCGAAGTGGTGCTGCGCGAGATGCTGCATTTGCTGTCGGAACTGCTGGGCCTGAACCGCGGCCGCGTGGTGCTGGCCGACGGCGCCGACGTGGCCGAGGGCAGCAGCCCGAATCGCGCGCCGGCCGGGCCGTCTTCCATCCGCTACGCCTACGGGTTGACGCGGGCCGAAATGGCGCGCGGGCGCTACGCCGCCGGCGAGGGCATCACCGGCGCGGTGCTGGCCACGGGGCAGGCGATGATCGTGCAAGACATCGACGCCGAGCCGCGCTTTCTGGCGCGCGCGGTCGAGCGCAGCCAACTGCCGCAAGAAACGGTCGCTTTCATTGTGCTGCCGATCGAGGTCAACCGGCGCACCGTCGGGGTGCTCGGCGTGCACCGCATCCGACGCCGCCACCGCTCGCTGAACGACGACGTGGCGCTGCTCAAAATCCTGGCCACGCTGGCCGGGCAGATGCTGCAACTGCGCTCGCTGGTGGAGGAAAAAACCCGCGCCCTGGAAGCGCGCAATGCACTGCTGACGCGGGCCCTCGAATCGGCCGCAGCGCGCTACGGAATCATCGGCACCTAACCGGCGCTGCTGCAGGCGCTGGGCGAGTTGGAACGGGTTTCTCAGGCGTCCGCCAGCGTGCTGTTGCTGGGCGAGTCGGGCACCGGCAAGGAGCTGTTCGCGCGCGCCGTGCACCTGGCCAGCCTGCGCCGCGACGCGCCCTTCATCAAGGTGAATTGCGCGGCCATTCCCGACACGCTGTTCGAGTCTGAGCTGTTCGGCCACGAGCGCGGTGCCTTCACCGGGGCCCTCGCTGCGCGCGCCGGCTGGTTCGAGCAGGCCGACCGGGGCACCATCTTCCTGGACGAGATCGGCGAGCTGCCGCTGCAACTGCAGGCCAAGCTGCTGCGCACCTTGCAAGAGGGCACCATCGTGCGGCTGGGCGGCAAGCGCGAGGTGGCCGTGAACGCGCGTTTGGTGGCGGCAACCAACCGCGACCTGGAAGCGCAGGTCGAGCGCGGCCTGTTCCGGCGCGACCTGTTCTATCGGCTCAACGTGATCCCGATCCGCCTGCCTTCGCTGGCCGAGCGGCGCGAAGACATTCGCCCGATTGCGCTGCACTTTCTGAACCGCACCAACTAGGCCAATCAGCGCAACGTGAACCTGTCGTCGGCGGCGCTGGAGGCGCTGGAGTTGCACACCTGGCCCGGCAACATTCGCGAGCTGTCGAACCTGATCGAACGGCTGGTTCTGCTGGCCGACGGCACGGTGAGTTCACGCGCTGAAGCCGAGCGGTTTTTGCCCGCCGGTGCGGTGCCGGCAGCAGCGGTCGAATCGGCACCCATGCGAGCCGCGCTGGCCGGGCCGGTGGTGCGCGAGTACCGCGAACTGCATTCGCACAGCGCACACGAATTGCGCTGCGCGCTGGCCCAGCACGGCGGCAACCAGTCGCGCGCAGCGCAGGCCCTGGGCATGACGCCGCGTCAGTTCGGCTACCGCTGGAAAAGGCTGACGGCCACCCCCGAGCCGCTGCTTTGAGCGCCCGACACAGTGGCGACAAATTGTCGACATTGTGATGAGCGTGCCGACTCGATGAGACCGCAGAGACATCGGCGGAATTTCCGGAAAGCCAGCATTCATGCGGCTTCGCGGTGAATGGGCGGGTGTGCGAAGGGGCTGGCACAGCCATTGCAAAGCATCAGCACCACCCCACCCCAGGAGACCCCGATGAGCGCACCCACTGTCCTGATTTCCGCCAGCGAGCTCGACAGCTTGTTGAAAAGCGAGCCCGTCGTGTTGATCGACACGCGCGACGCCGACACCTACGCCGCCCGCCACATTCCCGGCGCCGTGAACCTGCGCGAAATTTTCACCTTCCTGGCCACCTCGACCGCCGAGGGCCTGACCGAATTGAAGGGCACCTTCGCCAAGCATTTCGGTGCCATCGGCCTGTCGGGTGCCGAGACGGCCGTGTTCTACGAAGACGCGCTGAACAGCGGTTACGGCCAATCGTGCCGCGGCTACTACCTGTTGACCTGGCTGGGCTACCCCAAGGTCAAGGTGCTGAACGGCGGCTTCTCGGCCTGGAAGGGCCAGGGCATGCCCACATCGACCGACACCGCGAGCCCGAAAGCCGCCACCTTCCCGACCGACCTGAAGATGGCCGACGTGATGTTGACCAAAGACGAAATGCTTGCAGCCGTGCTGGGCAAAACCGGAGCCAACACCGTGTTGCTGGACGTGCGTGACATTGATGAATGGATCGGCGACAGCTCGTCGCCCTACGGCAAGGACTACGCACCGCGCAAGGGCCGCATTCCAGGGGCCAAGTGGATGGAGTGGTACCGCTTCATGAAGCCATCGGCGCAGGGCCCGATGATCAAGTCGCCCGACGAAGTGAAGGCCGAAGCCGCCACCGCCGGCATCTCCACCGACGACACGGTCTACCTGTATTGCTTCAAGGGCGCCCGCGCGTCGAACACCTTCCTGGCCTTGAAGCAAGCCGGCTTCAGCGACGTGCGCATGTACTTCGGCTCGTGGAACGAATGGTCGCGCGACCCGGCGCTGCCGATCGAAAGCGGCCTGCCTTTCGGCGAGGCGAAGCCGAAACTGGCGATGGCTGCCTGATCGAATTCACGATCCGTCTTCTTGCTTCCTCCCCTTTTGGGGGAGGGTCAGGTTGGGGGCAAATGCCCCAAACCCGCAGTGCCTGCCTGCACCGATTCCACCCCCATCCCATCCTTCCCCCACAGGGGAAGGGGCAACACGAGAAATTGCACACCATGTCCGCCGTCATCGAACCCACCCCCGTCAGCACCGTGGAGACCTACCTGCGCCCGATCGACCGCGACGGCTTGATGGCCTTCGCCGAGAAGGGCCGCAACAACCCGGCATCTCGCGGCACGAACAAGGTCCACACCGTGGTCGATGGCCAGTACCGCACGCTCAGCCACGTGGGCAACCACGCGCCGGTGGTGGTCGACGAACCGCTGCACCTGTTCGGCCAGGACACCGCGCCCGCGCCCGGTGAAGTCGTGCTGTCGGCGTTGGGCGGCTGCCTGGCCGTGGGCATCACCGCGGTGGCCACCTGGAAGCAGGTCAAGCTGAGCAAGCTCGAGCTGTTTCTGGAAGGCGACATCGGCAACCCCGCCGCGTGGGGTGCGGGGGGTGCGCCGAAGCTTCCCGCCGAGATGGGCTTTCAGGCGATTCGCGTGAAGGTGGCCATCGAAGGCGACGCCACGCGCGAGGTGCTGGACGAAATCGTGCAGCACGCCAATGTGTTTTCGCCCGTCGCCAACAGCATGCGCAACCCGATTGCCTTTGCCATCGACATGGCCTGATGGATTCCCCGCTGTATCAATCGAAGGAATCAGCATGTCTGCCGTGATGGAAGCCGTGAGCCCGGCCGTGGTCGCGCCCACAAGCACAGCACCGGTTCAGGCCATGTTGCAAGCCGTGCGCGAACTGGCCGATGGCCCCTTGGCCGAGTTGGCCAACGACATCGACCGCCGCGGCGTCTACCCCAAGGGCATCCTGCACCGGCTGGGCGAATTGGGCGGGTTCAAGGCGCACATGGCGCAGCCCGGCCAGCCGGCTGACTTCGGTGCCGCCATCCAGGTCATCACCGAGGTGTCGCGGGTCTGTGGTGCCACCGGTTTCATGGTCTGGTGCCACGACGTGTGCGGCGTCTACATGGAACAGTCGGGCAACCCTGCCTTGATGGGCCAGGCGTTGAGCGAACACGCCGTGGGCCGTACGCTGGGGGCCACCGGCATGAGCAACCCAATGAAGACCTTCGCCGGCATCGAAACATTTCTGTTGAAGGCGCGCCCGGTGGCGGGCGGCTATATCGTCAACGGAACGCTGCCCTGGGTCAGCAACCTCGGCCCCGACCATTACTTCGGTGCGGTGGCGGCGGTGCAAGCCGATGCCGGCGAAGCACCGCGTGACGCTGACCATGAAGTGATGTTCATCGTGCATTGCAACGCGCCAGGCGTCGAGCTGCGCAACTGCCCGTCGTTTTCGGCGATGGAAGGCACCAACACCTACGCGGTGCGCCTGACCGACCACTTCATCGGTGCCGACCAACTCATCGCCGACCCGGTGCGCCCGTTCATCGGCCGCATTCGAGCCGCCTTCGTCCTGCTGCAATGCGGCATGGGCCTGGGCGTGGCGCAAGGTGCCATCGACTCGACGTGGGAGGTGGAGCGCCAGCTCGGCCATGTGAATGAATTCCTCGAAGACCGGCCCGATGAACTGCAAGCCGAACTCGATGCGCTGACCGAACGCACCCTGCGCCTGGCCAAAACGCCGTACGCCCACGACAAGGAATTCTTGATCGACGTGCTCGACGCGCGCGCTTACGCCAGCGAGTTGTCGCTGCGCGCGGCGCAATCGGCCCTGCTGCACCAGGGCGCACGGGGCTACCTGATGAGCTTGGCGGTGCAGCGGCGCGTGCGCGAATCGCACTTCGTCGCCATCGTCACGCCGGCCATCAAGCACCTGCGCAAGGAAATCGCACGGCTGAGCGCCAGCGAAATGCCGGCATGACAGCGCATGTCGTTGCAGCGGTTTGGAAGAGCTTTATTTGCCGTGCTTGCGGTTTGATCTACGACGAAGCCAAGGGCGACGCCGACAGTGGCCTGGCCCCGGGCACCCGCTTCGAAGACATCCCCGACGACTGGGCCTGCCCGCTGTGCGGCGTGACCAAGGCCGACTTCGAGCCGTATGAACCCACCGCCATCGAACGCCGCGCCGCCCCGGCTCGGCCCAAGGTCAACGCGCGTGGCGATGCCGGCGTGGTGATCGTCGGTGCGGGCCGGGCCGGCTGGCAAATGGCGCAGGCGCTGCGCGAGCGCGACGCCGATCTGCGCATCACCATGGTGGCGGCCTGCGACGCGGCGCTGTACGACAAACCGCTGCTGTCGGTGGCACTGGCCAAAAGAATTTCTTTGACAGCACTTGTGAAAGAAAGCGCCGCTGCCGCCGCGCAGCGCCTGAACGTGCGGCTGCTGT
>JAYVCL010000447.1:0-2578 GCA_043749975.1 Burkholderiales bacterium | reverse complement strand
GCGGCTCGGTTGCTTGTCCGAGCCTTCGGGCTCGATCCACACATCGGCACCGATCAAGGGCTTGATGCCCGCCTGCCGCGCCGCGCTGTAGAACTTGACGGTGCCGAACAGGTTGGCGAGGTCGGTGATGGCCAGGGCGGACTGGCCGTCGGCCGCGGCAGCCTGCACCGCCTCGTCGATTCTCAGGGTGCCATCGACGACGGAAAACTCGGTGTGGGTGCGCAAATGAATGAAGGCCATGCGGGCGATTTTAGAGAGCCGCGGCTGCGTAAAATTCGCGCCGTGAAAGCAATTTTGAACATCTCGGCCTACCGGTTCGTGACCCTGAGCGACACGGCGGCGCTGCGGGAGAGCATTCGCTCACAAGCCGCAGCGTTGAGCTTGAAGGGCACGGTGCTGCTGGCCGAAGAAGGCATCAACTTGTTCCTGGCCGGTGGCCACGAGGCGGTGCGTCAATTCCTGCGTTGGTTGAAGGCCGACAGCCGCTTCGCAGCGCTGGCCGTCAAACAAAGCGAGTCGGACGCGGTGCCCTTCGGCAAGCTGCTGGTGAAAGTGAAGCGCGAGATCGTTCGCATGAACCACCCCACCATTCGACCCGCGGCCGCGCGCGCCCCATCGGTGGACGCCGCGACACTGGCACGCTGGCTGCAAGCGGGCCGCGACGACGCGGGGCGCTGCGTGGTGATGCTGGACACGCGCAACGCGTTCGAGGTGGCGCAAGGCCGCTTCAACGGTTGCGTCGACTGGAACATCGCAAAGTTCAGCGACTTCCCCGCAGCCGCGCTTGCGCATCGCGGCGAGCTCGAAGGCAAGACCGTGGTGAGCTATTGCACCGGCGGCATTCGCTGCGAAAAGGCGGCGCTCTTCATGACCGACGCCGGCGTTGCCAACGTATTGCAGCTCGACGGCGGCATCCTGAAATACTTCGAGCAGGTGGGCTCGCAGCATTTCAGCGGCGAGTGTTTTGTGTTCGATGCGCGCGAACACCTGGATTCCTCACTTCGACCGGCCAGCGTGAACACCTCGCTTTGAGCGAAGAACAGCGTGTAAGGTCAATGCCTCTTGCGCGACACCATATGGCGATGGCACCGACCCCTGACAACCTGCGATCCATCGACAAATACCGCCGCACCGCAGCCGCCTACGACACCACCACCGGCCCGACCTGGCCGATCCGCCTGCGCTGCATCGCCCTGCTCGATCTGCGCCCCGGCGATGTGGTGCTTGACGTGGGTTGCGGCACCGGCCTGAGCTTCGAGCCGCTGCTTGAAGCCGTGGGCAGGCAAGGCCGCGTCATCGCGTTCGAGCAAAGCCCCGAGATGCACGCGCAAGCAGCCGAGCGGGCGCGCCGTTTGCAGGCCGATGGCTGGCATGTCGACCTGCAATGCGCCAGCGCCGAGCAAGTGCGATTCAGCACCGCGCCCGATGCCGCCTTGTTCCACTACGTGCACGACATCACCCGCACGCCCGAAGCGGTGGCCAACCTGTTCGGCCAACTGCCCGCAGGTGCGCGCATGGCGGTGGCCGGAATGAAGTTCTTTCCCTGGTGGCTGGCCCCGCTGAACCTGCTGGCATGGCTGAAAAATCGGCCCTACAACGTGCGTGCCAGCGAGTTGCACCGGCCCTGGAGCTTGCTTGAGCCGCAGTTGGAATGTTTCAACTGGAAACCAACCCAAGGCGGCATGGGATACCTGGGCTCAGGAACAGTGGCACGATCGCGCCGATGAACGCACCTCATCACCACGCGGCACCAGCGCCGAACGGGCTGGCGCAGCAATACAGCAAGGTTCGCCTTGCCTCGCTGGCGCTGGCCGCACCGCTGAGCGACGAAGACTGCCAGGTGCAGTCGATGCCCGACGCCAGCCCCGCGAAGTGGCACCTCGCCCACATCACCTGGTTTTTCGAGACCTTCGTGCTGGAGCGTTTCGAGCCGCACTTCGCGCCGTTCGACGCGGCCTATCGGGTGCTGTTCAACAGCTACTACCAAGGCATCGGCGACAGGCACCCGCGCGCGCAACGCGGGCTGGTCACACGGCCCACGCTGGCCGAGGTGAAGCGCTACCGGGCCCAGGTGGACGCGCGCATGCTGGCGCTGCTGGCGGCGCAGCCACACAACGCTGAACTGGGTGCCCTCGTCACCATGGGCCTGCACCACGAACAGCAACACCAGGAATTGCTGCTGACCGACATCAAACACATGCTGTCGTTCAACCCCTTGCACGGTGCGTATGCCAAACGCTGGCCGATGCGGGCGGTGCAGCCGCAGCCGCTGCGCTGGTTCCCGTTTGAAGCCGGCTTGTGCCATCTCGGCCACGACCCCGAGCGCGACGGCGCGTTCTGCTTCGACAACGAAACCCCACGCCACCGCACCTGGATGGCAGCCTTCGAAATCGCGTCGCGCCCGGCCAGCTACGGCGACTACCTGGCCTTCATCGAAGCCGGCGGCTACCGGCGCCCCGAGCTGTGGCTGTCGATGGGGTGGGACTGGGTGCAGGCCGGCCAGCGCGAGGCTCCTTTGTATTGGCAGTTCACAGAAGGGCGCTGGCTCAACCACACGCTGCAAGGCCTGGTCGAGATC
>JAYVCL010000446.1:0-15862 GCA_043749975.1 Burkholderiales bacterium | reverse complement strand
CAGGTCGATTGCCACGCGTCCGCCGGTCTCGGTCGAGATCGCGGCGATGGCTTCTTTGAGGCGTACGTTCACCGAATGCGTCACCGGAAGGTCGGTGCCGAGCTTGAACTTGAACTCGGGCGGCTTGCCGTCCTGTGCAAGAGACAAGCCCGGCAACGCGGCCAAGCTGGCCATCGCGCTCGACGCAAGGAAAGTTCTTCGGGTGGTGGTCATGGTCGTCTCCTGAAAGGTGTCGGTGCGAGTGCGAGTTGCTAGTGCGTGGTGCGAAAGTCAGCAAGGATAGTATTCTGAATTCCGAGTTCTAATATTCGCGCAATCCCTACTCGTACTCTGAATTCCGAGTTCTATCATTCGAGCAACCGCGGTGGCGGGGCCGGTGACGTTCGGCCGCCACCGCAAACCCAGGCGTCGCGACCGCCAAAGCACTCTGCACCGCCCTTGAAGGACACCTGCCATGAACCACCTGCTCACCGTCGCCGACGCCGTAGCGTCGCACGCACGGTTGCAGCCGCACAAGATCGGCGCACGCGATTCGCAGCGCGCGCTGAGCTTCGCACAATGGCACCAGCGCGCCAGCCGGCTGGCCAACGGCTTGCTCGCGCTGGGCCTGGTCAAGGGCGACCGTGTGGCCTTGCTGGCCTACAACTGCATCGAGTGGATGGAGATGTATGTCGCGCTCGCGCGGGCCGGCCTGGTGGCGGTGCCGATCAACTTCCGGCTCACCGCGCCGGAGATCGCCTACATCGCCTCGCACTGCGAGGCACGCGCCTTCATCGTGCAGCACGAACTGCTGGATCGGGTCGACTCGATCCGCCCCGAACTGTCGATCGAGCCGCACGCGTACATCAGCATCGGCGCAGCCGCATCAACCGATTGGCAGGGCTACGAGGCGCTGATCGCCGCCGCCGGCACGCAGGAACCGGCCGAGGCCGTGCGCCCGGCCGACCCTTGCGCGTTGATGTACACCTCGGGCACCACCGGCAGGCCCAAGGGCGCCATTCGCAGCCACGAAGGCAACACCCTGATCGCGCTGGCCACGGCGCTGGAGATGGGCTTCACGCCAAAGGACACGGCGCTGCTGGTGATGCCGATGTGCCATGCCAACTCGCTGTACTTCAGCCACACCTTCGTTCACCTGGGTGCCACCTGTGTGATCGACGACCGCAAGAGCTTCGACCCCGAAGCGCTGCTGGCCACGTTGGCGCGCGAGAAGGTAACCTTCACCTCGCTGGTGCCCACGCACTACATCATGATGCTTGGCCTGCCCGAAGCCATCAAGGCGAGACACGACGTGAGCGCGGTCGAAAAGCTGATGATCTCCTCGGCCCCGGCGCGCAAGGACACGAAGCTCGCCATCCTGGAGCACTTCAGCAATGGCAGTCTCTACGAGTTGTACGGCTCTACCGAAGCGGGCTGGGTCACGTTGCTTCGCCCCGAGGAGCAGATCGACAGGCTGGGTTCGGTGGGTCGCGAATGGGCCGGCTCCGGCCCCATCCGCATGCTGGATGCCGATGGCCGCGAAGTGCCCGACGGCGAGGTCGGCGAGCTGCACTCGCGCACGCCCTACGTCTTCGACGGCTACTGGAAAGACGCGCAGAAGACGGCCGAATGCTTCCGCGACGGCTGGTGCTCGGTAGGCGACATGGCCCGCCGCAGTGAAGACGGCTACATCGTGCTGGTCGACCGCAAGAGCAACATGATCATCAGCGGTGGCGAGAACATCTATCCCTCAGAGGTGGAAAGCATTCTCGGCGCGCACCCGAAGATCAAGGACGTGGCCGCCATCGGCGTGCCGCACGACAAGTGGGGCGAGGCCGTCCAGGCCGTGATCGTGCTGCACGCCGGGCAGCAGGCCACTGCGAAGGAAATGCTCGATTGGTGCCGCAGCCGCATGGCGGGATACAAGCGGCCGCAGGCCATCGTCTTCGTGGCCGACCCCGACATGCCGCGCACCGCCACCGGCAAGATCCTGCACCGCGTATTGCGCGAAAGGATGACCACCGCGCAGGCTGCGAATTGATCGCGAATTGATGGATGCGCTGCGGGCTTGCAGTCTTGCATTACCGCTTGCCCGAATCGCGCGAAAATCAACACCTGCCGCTTCCAACGATCTGCAACAAGCACCTGAGCATGAAGGCCCTGACAACCCAACCCAACCTCGTCGAGCAAGTCCGCGATGCCGTGCTCGACGAAATCACCTCCGGTCACCTGGCGCCGGGCGAGCGGATCATCCAGGAGCAGATCGCGCTGGCACTGGGCGTGTCGCGCCAGCCGGTCCAGCAGGCGCTGATGCTGCTGCGCAACCAGGGCGTGCTGCAGGACGCACCGGGCCGCGGCCTCATCATCGCGCCACTGGACCCGGATCATGTCGGCCACATGTACGACATGCGCGCGGTGCTCGAAGGCCTGGCCTGCCGCCGCGCGGCGCAAACCAATTCCGAGCGCGCGGCCAAGCTGGGGCCGACCTTGCTCGAAGCCGGGCGCAAGGCGGTGGCCGCCGGCTCGGTCGCGAAGATGATCGCCGCCGACATGAAGTTCCACCAGTTCCTCTACACGCTGTCGGGCAATCCGCTGGTGGGGCCCGCCCTCGCGACGCATCTCACCTACACGCAACGCGTGATGGGCGAGGTGCTGCTGCGCGACGAGAAGCCTCGCGACATCTGGGACCAGCATGCGCAAATCCTCGACGCCATTTGCCGCCGGGACGCGGAGCGCGCCGAGTCGCTGGTCCGCCAGCACATCACGCAGGCAGCCGGGTTCATGGTGTCGAGGCTGCGTGGCGACATGGCCGGTACCGTCGCCTGACGGGCACGCGAGTCTCTGTCGGACACCAGTGACTCTTCCGCGAAACAGGCGAGCACACGATCTCAAGCGGCCATCAGCCACTTACCAACTTCCGCAGGAGCGGCTGCCCTCCTTCAACACCGCGACGCGGATCCGCGCTCTTCGTACCAGATCCAAGGCCTGCCGGGCGCCCGCAACAAATGCGGGTCAATGCACCGGCCTTGCAAGTGGCTCTGGCCTATCACCTGAGCTACCGCCGTGAGGTCCTGCTAGACACGGAGTTGCGCCGGTTTCGGGATTGGCTGATCAGCGAAGCGGTGCGATGACCGGAAGACGCCACAGCGCGTCCAGGAGAAGCGAAGTACCGATTTCGGCTGGTCGGCCTCATTGGCGGTTCGATGGCAAAGTCGGCATTTTGGCCGAGGGGCTGCCCTCTGGGTGACGCCACAAGTTGACGGCTACGCCACACATTGCCGACATTCAGACTGCGAAGTCAGGTATGCGCCGCATCGCCGCCGACCGGCCGCGCTGCGTGAGCACCGACCATCGGCCCGTTGCTGTCCTTCGCCTTCCTTCGCGCCTGCACGTTGCGGCTGCCTGACCGTCCGTTGCCCAAGGGCACCGACTGGAACTTCCGACCCGCAGCGGACCGATGCCAGTAGAAGGACCGGTCATTTGGTCTCTCACGCGAGGTGCCGCCGTGTCGCCAACTCTGGGACCGGGTCTGTCTGCATGTTCGCTAACCGTCGGCAGGGTCCCCGCGCTTGGTGCCGTGCTTCAACTCACGTAAGAATCGGCTACCCCCGCCCGTCCACAATATTCCCCGCGTCCATTCGTCTACCTATCATGGACGCCCTAGCCGGCCTGCCCCCGCTGGCCCACTTCACCATGCCCGCCAACGCCCCGCGCTTCACCGAAATCGTTGCGCGTGAACGTTCGCGGCTGGGCAACTTCATCCGCGGCAAAGTGCGCGATGCGGCTGAGGCCGAAGACATCTTGCAAGATGTCTTGCTCGAGTTCTACGCCGCCACCGATGCCATTGAGCAGGCCGGGGCGTGGCTGTTTCGAGTAGCCAAGAATCGCATCATCGACCGCGCGCGCAAGAAGAAGGAAGAACCGCTGCCCGCCTCTGATGATGAAGACGGCTGCAGTTGGCTCGAAGAGAACCTGCCCGACCCCGCCGCGGGCCCTGATGCGGCCTATGCCCGCTCGGTGCTGCTCGGCTCCATACAGGCCGCGCTACAAACATTGCCGCCAGAGCAGCGCGACGTGTTTGTGGCGCACGAGATCGAAGGCATTTCGTTCGCCGACCTGTCCGCGCAATTGCGCATACCGCAGAACACCTTGCTCGCGCGCAAGCGCTACGCCGTGCTCGCCCTGCGCTTGCGGCTGCAGGCCGAATACGGCGACCTCATTGTTTAGCGCGCACGCGCCCCGTTCGTTTTTTGGAGAAAACCATGCGCATCTTCCCGCTCGCGCTCATCGCCCTTGGCGTGTTTGAGGTGCTCAAGCACTATGGCCTCATCGACCCAGCGTTTGTGAACCTGTTCTGGCCCTTGCTTCTCATTGGCATCGGCGCGGCCATGCTCGCGCGCGGCCCGCGTTGGCGCGCGGACATGCGTGAACGCATGCAGGACCGCTGGGAGCGCCGCATGCACCGCCGCTTCGGCCTCGGCTGGGCCAACCTGAGCGAAGAAGAGCGCGAACGTTTTCGCGCGGGTATGTGGCAGTGGCACTTTCATGGTCGCGGTGGTGGCAATTCGTCCGCACCAACGCCTGCAAGTAATGGCTCATCCCCGCCTGCGCCCGATGAGCAACGCTGACGCTTGCCTACTTCAATCCTTTCACACCAACCCTCTCAACCCGGAACACATCATGAGAATATTCCCCATCGCACTCATCGTGATTGGCTCGCTCGGTGTCGCCAAGCACCTTGGCCTCATCCCCATCGGCATGTTCCACCTCATCGGCCCGCTATTGCTGATCGCACTCGGCGTGGCCCTTCTCTTCCGCCGCCCGCGCCGTTGCCGCAACGATTGGCGCGCCCGCAATGGCGGTGGCAGCACAATCACACCGCAGCCACCGTCCCCCGGAGTGGTTTGATGCATCTTCGCCCACCGTTCGTAGCTCACGGGTCGCCCTGAGTTGCGCCGATCGTTCGCCATAGGCCCTGCGTCAACCAGCCCCTCGACCAGAAGGCGGCGACGCTTCAATCGCCACTTGCGGGAGCGTAAGGCTTGTGGCTGAGTTTCACGCGTGAAGTTGAGGTCCAGGCCCCGCAAACTTCCGCGATCGAGAGACCGGTTCAGGACGCGCTGTGGCCGTTCGATGCGTCACTCGCCCTACGACGGGTTTCGGCAGTCACCAACGTTAGAGCGCCAACGCCGAATGACCGGGGCCAGTCTGGCGCTGTCGGTCTACGCATTCGCCGTTCGCGTGACAGCTCAGGCGCAGACAGCCGACGTCCGCTCGCGCGGATGAGCCATGCTGCGCCGCATCGACGCGCACGGCGTTGATGATGCAGTTCCATCTATCAACGGCTAGCCGAGCAAGACTGATGTTCAGCGCCCTCCTCTTTTCCTCGGAGACTGCAATGTCGACGAGCTTGGAGGGCACAGGCGCGCCGCAGAACTCGGCACGATTTACCTTCAGCAGCAAAAAGTGTCGCTGCTGCCCGCAAACCCCAATGAATGCTGGCGAATTGCCTCGGAATTTACCGTCACGCCCGAATTTGGCCTTCTGGTAAAACGCCGCCAAAAACGCGGCGTCGAGTTTTGACCGTCAGCCATACCGTCTAAAGTTTCCGCTTGCCCGCGAGTGTTGCCGACAGTCCGCGATAGCTCGCTCAGAACTCACAGAAAACCGATGGTCAATCAACGACTTGCGAGAGCCTGAAAGCGCTTCCCAGCACTGTTTTCGATAGTCCCCGAGAGACCTCGAAATCCTCAAAACCAACGCCCCTCATTCCCACTCGATCGTCGCTGGCGGCTTGCTGCTCACGTCGTAGGCTACGCGGTTGATGCCGCGGACTTCGTTGATGATTCGGCTCGACACTTTCTTGAGCAACGCATAGGGCAGCTCGGCTGAATCGGCGGTCATGAAATCGGTGGTTTGCACGGCGCGCAGCGCCACCACGTGGTCGTAGGTGCGGCCGTCGCCCATCACGCCGACGCTCTTGATCGGCAGGAACACCGCGAAGGCCTGGCTGGTCAGCGCGTACCAGGTCTTGCCGGTGGCAGCGTCTGTGGTGTTGCGCAGTTCTTCGATGAAGATCGCGTCGGCACGCCGCAGCAGGTCGGCGAACTCGGCTTTCACCTCGCCCAGAATGCGCACGCCCAGGCCCGGCCCGGGAAACGGGTGGCGGTGCACCATGTCGGGCGGCAGGCCCAGCGCCACGCCGAGTTCGCGCACTTCGTCTTTGAACAATTCGCGCAGCGGCTCCAGCAGCTTCAGGCCCAGCGTGGCGGGCAGGCCGCCGACGTTGTGATGGCTTTTGATGGTGGTGGCTTTTTTTGTTTTGGTGCCGCCGCTCTCCACCACGTCGGGGTAGATCGTGCCTTGAGCCAGCCACTTCGCGTTCTGGCGTTTTTTCGCTTCGCGCTGAAACACCTCGACGAACTCGCGGCCGATGATCTTGCGTTTGGCCTCCGGGTCGGTCACCCCCTCAAGGTGGCCGAGGAACTGTTCGCTGGCGTCGACCCGAATCACCCTGGCATTCAGGCGGCCGGCAAACATCTCCATCACCATCGCGCCTTCGTTCAGGCGCAGCAGGCCATGGTCGACGAAGACGCAGGTGAGCTGGTCGCCGATGGCGCGGTGGATCAGCGCCGCCGCCACGCTGGAGTCGACACCACCGCTCAGTCCGAGAATTACTTCCTCGGTGCCCACTTGCTCGCGGATGCGCGCCACCGATTCTTCGATGACGTTGCCCATCACCCAATCGGGCCTGGCCTTGGCGATGTCGAGCACGAAACGGTTCAACAGCGCCGTGCCTTGCACGGTGTGCGTGACCTCGGGGTGGAACTGCACGCCGTAGTAGCCGCGCGCCTCGTCGGCCATGCCGGCGATCGGGCAACTGGGGGTGGAGGCCATCAACTTGAAGCCTGCCGGCAGCGCGGTGACTTTGTCGCCGTGGCTCATCCACACCTTGAGCATGCCGTGCCCTTCAAGCGTGGCGAAGTCTTCGATGCCTTGCAACAGCTTCGTGTGGCCATGCGCCCGCACCTCGGCGTAGCCGAACTCGCGCTGGCTGCTGGCCTCGACCGCGCCGCCCTGCTGCACCGCCATGGCGAACATGCCGTAGCAGATGCCCAGCACGGGCACGCCGCTGTCCCACACGGCCTGCGGCGCGCGCAGTTCGTGGTCTTCATACGTGGACGCGTGGCTGCCCGACAGGATGATTCCCCTGGGCGCAAATTCGCGGATGAAGGCGTCGCTCACGTCGTTGGGGTGGATCTCGCAGTACACATGCGCTTCGCGCACGCGGCGGGCGATCAGTTGGGTGACTTGCGAGCCGAAGTCGAGGATGAGGATCTTGTCATGCATGGACTGAACGGGGCTTGGACTGAGAAGGGAAATCAGGCGGCGGTCGAACCCACGGCGGCGGCGCGGCGCAATCGCCGCTCACGGCTGAAGTGGCGGGCGGCCACGAACATGGCCGCCAATTGCAGCGCTGAACAAAAGTAGAACGGGGCACCCACCCGCCAGTCGCTCGGGGGCAGGTGCGACACCGCGCCCATCAGCGGCGCGCCCAGCACCGGCCCAAGCACCGCCATCAGGCTGGACAGCGAGGCCACGGCACCCATCGTCTGCCCCTGTGAGCGTGCATCGGCCGCGTTGGACACGATGCTCTGGATCGATGCCGTGACGGTGAAGCCGAGCAGGTTGAAGGCGATGACCACGTACATGGCCCAGCCCACCGGCGCCAGGCCCCACAGCAGGTAGCCCAGCGAGCTGGACACCAGGCCGATGGTGGCCAGGCGCGGCGCGCCGAAACGCTTCAGCAGGCGTGCCAGCAAGAATCCCTGCACCAGCGCAGCAGCGACGCCGACCGCGAACAAGGACCAGCCGTTTTCGGTCGGCCCCCAGCCGAATTTGAAGGTTGTGTAGAGCACCCAGACCGTGTACATCGTGAACTGCGCCAAACCACTCAGGCCGATGACGGCGACCAGCGAGCCGACACCCTTCAACTGGCTGAGCTGCTTCAATGAGGCGATCGGATTCGCCGATGCCCAGGTCACCGCTCGGCGCTGCGACACGGGCAGCGATTCAGGCAGCACGAAGTAGCCGTACAGCAAGTTCAGCAACGCCAGCGTGCCGGCCACGAAGAACGGCAAATGCAGGTCGATGCCGCCCAGCAAGCCGCCCATCACCGGGCCGACGATGAAGCCGATGCCGAACATCGCGCCGAGTTGGCCGAAGCGCTTGGCACGGTCTTGCGGCGCAGTGATGTCGGCCACATAGGCGTTCGCGACCGCCGCGTTCGACTGCATGGCGCCGCCGACCAGCCGCACCGCGATCAAGACCCAAAGCTGCGTCGCCAAGGCGGTGGCGAAGAAGTTCAGCGCCAGGCCGCAAAAGCCGATCAGCAACACCGGCCTGCGGCCATAGCGGTCAGACAAGGCACCCAAAATCGGCGAGCCGAAAAAGTTCGCGATGCTGAAGGCGAACGCCACCACGCCGTACCACAACGCACGTTCGGTGGGGTCGGCGGTGAAGCTTCCCACCAGCATCGGAAGCACCGGCACGATCAGCCCGATCGACACCATGTCGATCAGCACCGTGATCAGGATGAAGCGCATCGCGGCCGGGCGGGCCGCGCTTACCGATTCAGGCTCTGCAGCAGCGTTGTTTTGAGACGGAATCAAACGGCTCATTCCATGCGGTAGTTCGGCGCTTCTTTGGTGATCTGCACATCGTGCACATGGCTCTCACGCATGCCGGCCGAGCTGATCTCGACGAACTCGGCGCGCTCTTGCATCTGCTCGATGCTGGCGCAGCCGCAGTAGTGCATCGAGGCGCGCAGCCCGCCGCTCATCTGGAAGATGATGGCCACCACCGAACCCTTGTACGGCACCTGCCCTTCGATGCCTTCGGGCACGAGCTTGGTGGTGTTGGGGTTGTTGGACGGGCCGTCTTGAAAATAGCGGTCGGCACTGCCCTGCTGCATGGCACCGATGGAGCCCATGCCGCGATAGCTTTTGTAGGTGCGGCCCTGGTACAAAATAACCTCGCCCGGGGCCTCTTCGGTGCCGGCAAAGGCACCGCCCATCATCACCGTGTCGGCGCCCGCAGCGATGGCCTTGGCCAGGTCGCCGGAATAGCGAACACCGCCGTCGGCGATCAACGGAACGCCACTGCCCTTGAGCGCCTTCGAGACCGAATCGATGGCCAGCATCTGCGGCACGCCCACGCCGGTGACGATGCGCGTGGTGCAGATCGAGCCCGGGCCGATGCCGACCTTGACCGCATCGGCCCCGGCCTCGACCAGCGCCAGCGCGGCCGCGCCGGTGGCGATGTTGCCGCCGATGACATCGACCTGGGGGTAATGCTTTTTGACCCAGCGCACGCGCTCGAGCACGCCGGCGCTGTGGCCGTGCGCGGTGTCCACCACCAGCACATCGACGCCGGCCTTGACGAGCAACTCGACCCGTTCTTCGGTGCCGTCGCCCACGCCCACCGCCGCGCCGACGCGCAGCTTGCCGTGGGCGTCGCGCGCCGCGTTGGGGAAACTGGTTTGCTTGGTGATGTCTTTCACCGTCATCAGGCCGCGCAATTCAAACTCGGCGTTGACGACCAACACGCGTTCCAGCTTGTGGCGGTGCATCAGGGCCTTGCCCTCTTGCAGCGTGGCCCCGTCGCTGACGCTGATGAGCCGCTCGCGCGGCGTCATGATTTCGCGCACCGGTGCGTCCAGGCGGGTCTCGAAGCGCAGGTCGCGATTCGTCACGATGCCCACCACCCGCGTGCCTTGCAGCACCGGAAAACCCGACACGCCGTGCAGGCGAGACAACTCCATCACCTGGCGCACGGGTGTCTCGGGCGTCACCGTGATCGGGTCGCGCAGCACACCCGATTCGTAGCGCTTGACGCGTACCACCTCGGCCGCCTGCTGCGCCGGGGAGAGGTTCTTGTGAACGATGCCGATGCCGCCCTCTTGCGCCAGCGCGATCGCCAGGCGCGCCTCGGTGACCGTGTCCATGGCGGCCGACACCAGGGGCAGGTTGAGGCGGATGTTTCGAGAAAGCTGGGTCGAGAGGTTGGTGTCGCGGGGCAACACCTGAGAGAAGGCGGGCACCAACAACACATCGTCGAAGGTGAGCGCTTTGCCGAGGAGGCGCATGAGGAAAGCTCCTGTCGCAAAAGCCAATTATACGGAGGGCTTCACGCTGGCGCTGTCTGTGCGCCGGCTCGCCTGCCAGCGTCTGCAGGCCACCGTTACACTCGCGAAATCTAAAATTTTTTGAATGTCGTCCATGCCGCGTTTGACCTTGGTGCTGATGTTTGCGTTGCTGGCTGCCGGATTGAGCGGCCACGCCAGCGCGCAATGGAAGTGGCGCGACAAAGCCGGCGTGGTTCAGTACAGCGACCTGCCGCCGCCCGCCGGAATTGCGGAAAAAGATGTGCTGCAACGTCCTGGTGCCGGCCAGCGCAAGGCCGCCGTTCCGGCAGCACCGGCATCGGGTGCATCGGCACCCGCGGCCGCGCCTGCTGCGGCGCTGCCCAGAGGCGTGGAACCCGAACTCGAAGCCAGGCGCCGAAAGGTCGAGCAAGACCAGGCCGCGAAGACGAAAGCCGAAGACGACAAACTCGTGGCGGCGCGCGCCGACAACTGCGTTCGCGCCAAAACCTATGCGCGCACGCTCGATGAAGGCAGCCGCATCACCCGCACCGACGCCAAGGGCGAGCGCGAATTTCTGGACGACAAGACGCGTGCCGACGAGTCCCGGCGCACCAAGGCCATCATCACCTCCGACTGCAAGTAAGACCGGCCGACGCGTCGGTCGGGTTCAGCGTTGGCTGCGGGCCAGCGTCTCGCGATGGCTTTTGTAGCGCAGCCTCCGCGCCTCTTTCGGGTCCACCTGCAGCGGTCGGTACAGCTCGACCCGGTCCGCGTCGCGCAGGGTGTCGTCCAGGCTGCGCAGCTTGCCCCAAACGCCAACCGCGTGCTGCGTCAGGTCGATACCCGGGTGCAGCTCGAGCAAGCCACTGCGGTGCAGCGCCATGGCCACGGTCGCGCCAGCCGGCACACGCAGTTCCAACACATCGAGCTGCCCCGCCAGCGGGCTGTAGGCGACGCTCACCACGATGTCAGCGGGGTCCATGCACCTGCTCGGCACGCTTGACGAACGAATCGACGAAGGTGTTCGCAATCCGATCGAACACCGGGCTGACCAGCGCTTCGAGCACCGTGCCCGAAAAGGCATAGCGCAAGTCGAAGTCGATTCGGCAAGCCTTGCCGTCGACGCCCAGCGGCGTGAAGCGCCAGGTTCCGTCGAGCAGCGTGAACGGGCCGTCGACCAAGCCGACCACCACCGAAGCGTCAGCCAGGTGCTGGTTGCGCGTGGTGAAGGTTTGCCGCACGCCCATGTAGGCCAGGTGCAGCCGGGCCGTCACGCCGGTGTCGGCACTCTCCAGCACCTCGGCCTTTTCGCACCACGGCAGGAATTTCGGGTAGTCGGCCACGGCGGTGACCAATTGGTACATCTCATGCGGCGAGTACCACAGCAGAACTGACTTTTTGACGTGCTTCATACAATGCATCGATTGTATTGAGCCCCCAGCGGGCACAGCCCCACGCCATGTCCATTGCCGAAAACCGCCGCGCCCGTTTCGACTATCACATCGAAGAACGTTTTGAAGCCGGCATGGTGCTGCAAGGCTGGGAGATCAAGGCCATGCGCGCCGGCCAGGTGCAGTTGACCGACGGCTATGTGGTGATCCGCGACGGCGAGCTGTATTTGATCGGCTGCCACATCAATGCGCTGCGCAGCGCGTCGACCCACGTGAGCCCCGAGGCCGACCGCACCAAGAAGCTGTTGATGCACAAAGAAGAGATCAAGCGCCTGGTCGGCAAGGTAGAGCAAAAAGGCTTCACCCTGGTGCCACTCGACCTGCACTACAAAGGCGGCCGCGTGAAGGTCGAAATTGCACTGGCCAAAGGCAAGGCCGAGCACGACAAGCGCAACACCGAGAAAAAGAAAGACTGGGAGCGCGAGAAGGGGCGGCTGATGAGACACAAGGTCAGCTCGAAAACCTGACGCTGGCGCGTGTGGCCACTTGGCAGTCTGGCCGGGCTGGGATGTAATGACTCGTCATTGCCCGCCAACCCATCCGAGGACAGCGTCATGCAACAGTCAACCGCCCTGGCCAGCGCCGCCTCCAGTCCCACCAGCTTGCGCAACATCGCCGACTTGCCCGGCCCGCGCGGCCTGCCGCTGCTGGGCAACTTGTTGCAGATCGACCGAACACGGGTGCATGCGAGCGTCGAGCAATGGAGCCGCGAGTACGGGCCGCTGTTTCGCTTCCGCCTGGCCAGCCGCCAGTTCATGGTGGTGGCCGACCACGACGCCATCAGCACGCTGCTGCGCGACCGGCCCGACGGCTTTCGACGCACCTCGAAACTGAGCGAGGTGTGGAACGAAATGGGCATGCCCAGCGGCGTGTTCGGTGCCGAAGGCGACAACTGGCAACGCCAGCGGCGCATGGTGATGGCGGGCTTCGACCCCAAGCATGTCAAAGACTACTTTCCAAGCCTGCTCAAGGTCACGCAGCGGCTGCGTGGACGCTGGCAGAAGGCAGCGCGCGGCGGGCAGGCCATCGACCTGCAGGCCGACCTGATGCGCTTCACGGTGGACGCCATCGCCGGCCTGGCCTTCGGTGCCGAAGTGAACACGCTGGAGTCGGACGAAGAGGTGATTCAGCGCCACCTCGACAAGATTTTCCCGGCCATGTTCAAGCGCATCCTGTCGCAGTTTCCGCTCTGGCGCTATCTCAAGCTGCCGGCCGACCGCGCGCTGGACCGCAGCGTGGTGGCGGTGAATGCCACCATCGAAGGCTTTGTCGCGCAGGCCCGCGAACGCATGCGTCAAGACCCGACCCTGCACACTCATCCGCGCAATTTGCTGGAGGCGATGATCGCGGCGGCCGACCGGGATGCGGCAGACAACAGCAACGGCGAAGTACAAATCACAGATGGAGATGTGGCCGGCAACGTGCTGACGATGTTGTTGGCCGGTGAAGACACCACCGCCAACACCTTGGCCTGGATGATCGACCTGCTGCGGCGCAACCCGCAAGCACTGCAAAAGGCGCAAGAAGAAGTTCACCGCGTGGCGGGCGACTCGACCGCGTTCACGCCCGAGCAGATGGCCAGCCTCGACTACGTGGAGGCCTGCGTGCACGAGACCATGCGGCTCAAGCCCGTGGCACCCTTCATGGCGGTGCAGGCGCTGCGCGACGGCGTGATTGCCGACGTTCGGGTGCCGGCAGGCATGCTGGTGTGGTGCGCACTGCGGCGTGACAGCCTCGAAGAACGCCATTTTCCCGACGCGCTGCGCTTCGACCCGCAACGCTGGCTGGGCGACCCCGGACAGCCCGGGCAAGCCACGCACGCCGCCAGTTCGGCCAAGCGCATCTCGATGCCTTTCGGTGCCGGCCCGCGCGTCTGCCCGGGCCGCTACCTGGCGCTGCTGGAAATGAAGATGGCGCTGGCGATGCTGCTGGCCCACTTCGACATCGTCGCCGTGGACACACCCGACGGCCAAGCGCCGCGCGAGAAACTGGCGTTCACGATGACGCCGGTGGGCTTGAAAATGCGGCTTCGAGAGCGGGTTTGACGATTGACGATTGACGCGAAGCTGTTGCCGCGCGGTCAGGTGCGCAGCGCAGCCAAGGCGTTCAACGAATCGGCGATCAAGTCTTCGACCTGTTCCAACCCGACCGAGAAGCGCACCAGCGTGCCGCGCCACGCTGGGTCAGCGCGCATGGCTGCAATGTCATAGGGCACCACCAAGCTGACCGGGCCAGCCCATGAGAAGCCGATTTTGAACAGCGTCAACGCGTCGACGAAAGCATCGACCTGCGCCGCGCTGTAGCGCGCATCGAACACGACCGAGAACAGACCCGCCGCCGCGGTGCACATGTCCTGCCAATGCGCGTGGCCCGGCGACGACGCCAACGCAGGGTGCAGCACACGGCACAGCTCGGGCCGCGTCGACCACCACTGCGCCAGCGCGCGCGCCGCCTGGTCTTGCGCGTCGTAGCGCAGCTTCAGGCTGGGCAAGCCGCGCAGTACCAACTCGGCATCGTTCGCGCCCACGCCCCAACCCATGCGCATGTGGGTGAGCTTCAGGCGCAGGTGCAGGGCCTCGTCACGCGTGGTCACCGAGCCCATCAGCACGTCGGCTCCGCCGGAGGGGTATTTGGTCAGCGCCTGCATGCACACGTCCACCGACGGCCCGCCAGGCAGCGCGAAGGCGTTGAACGCGATGCCTGCGCCCCAGGTGTTGTCCAGCGCGGTGAGCACGCCCCGCGCACGCGCCACCGACACCAGCGCGGCCAGGTCGGGAAACTCCATCGTGATCGAGCCTGCGGCTTCGAGCCACACGAGTCGGGTCTTGTCGCTGATCGCATCGGCCAACGACTGCGCATTCATCGCGTCGTAGAAGCGGTGCGTGATGCCCCAGCCGGCCAGCTCATGGCTCGCAAAGTCTTTGCCCGGACCGTAGGCGTTGTGCGGAATCAGCACTTCGTCGCCCGTCTTCAGCAACGCCATGTCGACCAGCGCTATGGCGGCCAGCCCGCTGGGCACCAGCAGCGTTTGCAAGCCGCCTTCCAGCGTGGCGATGCGTTCTTCGAGCGTGAAGGTGGTGGGCGTGCCGTGCAGGCCGTAGGTGTAGCCGGTCTTGTCTTTCCAGGTGCGCGCCTTCAGTGCGGCAGTGTTCTGGAAGATGACGGTCGATGCCTTGTGCACCGCCGGCGACACCGCCACGAACCCGGACGGTGCTTGGTAGGCGTGATGAATCAGCGCGGTACTTTTGGGCTGCGACATGGCTCAAATCGGCTGCGCGACGAGGTCGTGGCCCTGCGTGCCGACGATGCGCGCCCGCGTGAAATCGCCCACCTTCAAGGTCTTCGACGCTTTCTCGGGCGGCAGCAGTTTGACCACGCCGTCGATCTCGGGCGCGTCGGCATAACTGCGCCCCACCCCGCCCTTGCGGCCCATGGCCGGCGCCGAATCGACCAGCACCTGCATCGTGGCACCGACACGCCGTTGCAGCTTGGCGGATGACACCGCTTCGGCCACCTGCATGAAGCGCGCGCGGCGCTCCTCGCGCACTTCGATCGGCAGCATGCCGGGCAAGTCGTTGGCCGCGGCACCACTCACCGCCGAGTAGGCGAAGCAGCCGGCGCGGTCGATGTCGGCCTCGCGCATGAAGGCCAGCAGGTGCTCGAACTCGGCCTCGGTTTCGCCCGGAAAACCGGCGATGAAGGTGCTGCGGATGACGATCTCGGGGCAGGCCTCGCGCCAGCGTTGCAGCCGCTCCAGGTTTTTCTCGCCATTGGCCGGGCGCTTCATGCGCTTGAGCACGTCGGGGTGCGAATGCTGAAACGGCACGTCGAGGTAGGGCAACACCGCACCACTGGCCATCAGCGGCAGGATGTGGTCGACATGCGGGTACGGGTACACATAGTGCAGCCGCACCCACGCCCCGTGTTGCGCGGCGATCTCGGCCAGTTTTTCACACAGCTCGGTCATGTGGGTCTTGACCGGGCGGCCATCCCAGAAGCCGGTGCGGAACTTCACGTCGACCCCGTAGGCACTGGTGTCCTGGCTGATCACCAGCAACTCTTTCACGCCCGATTGGTGATGTATTGAACGAAGCCCGGGCATTGTTTGAAGGCGGCGTGAAAGAGCTGCTGGTCATCAGCCAGGACACCTCGGCTTACGGTGTAGACGTGAAATACCGCACAGGCTTTTTTGACGGCAAGCCTGTCAAAACCCGCATGCTGGAACTGGTTAAAACGCTGGGCGAAATTGCCGAACCGTATGGCGCATGGGTGCGTCTGCACTACG
>JAYVCL010000445.1:0-9458 GCA_043749975.1 Burkholderiales bacterium | reverse complement strand
CGCCTGCTTGATTTCACTGCTCGGGTAGACCACCGGCTCCAGCCCGCTGCGCCGGCGCAGGTAGGGGTGCACCATGCCGCCCTGGATGGGGCCGGGGCGCACGATGGCCACCTGCACCACCAGGTCGTAGAACACGCGCGGCTTCAGGCGCGGCAGCATGCTCATCTGGGCCCGGCTTTCGATCTGGAACACGCCCACGGTGTCGCCGGCGCAGGCCATCTCATAGCTGGCTGCGTCTTTGTCGGGCACCTGGTGCAGCTCGAACGGCCGGCCCAGTTTTTGGCCGATGCATTCGAGCGAACGGCGCAGCGCGCTCAGCATGCCGAGCGCCAAAATGTCGACCTTCATCAGGCCCAGCGCCTGCAGGTCGTCCTTGTCCCACTGGATCACGCTGCGGTCTTTCATCGTGGCGTTTTCGACCGGCACCAGTTGCGACATGTGTTCGCGCGCGATCACGAAGCCGCCCGGGTGCTGGCTCAGGTGACGCGGAAAACCGATGAGCTGGTGCGTCAGCTCGGCCCACAGCCGCGTGATCGGTGCGTCGGGGTCGAAGCCATGTTCACGCAACCTTTCGGGGCTGATATTTCTACCGTCGAACCATTGCTGGCTCTTGGCGACCGCCTCGATGCGCTGCAGGTCGATGCCCAAGGCGCGGCCCACGTCGCGCAGCGCGCTGCGTGGCCGGTAGCTGATAACCACGGCGGCCAGCGCGGCGCGGTGGCGACCGTACTTTTTGTAGATGTACTGGATGACTTCTTCACGCCGCTGGTGCTCGAAGTCGATGTCGATATCGGGCGGCTCGTTGCGCTCGGCGCTGATGAAGCGTTCGAACAGCAAGGTGGAGCGCTCGGGGTCGATGGCGGTGACTTCGAGGCAATAGCACACGGCCGAATTGGCCGCGCTGCCACGGCCCTGGCACAGAATTTTTTGTGCGCGCGCCCAGTGCACGATGTCAGCCACAGTCAAAAAATAACGCTCGTAGTCGAGCTGCGAAATCAGCGCCAGTTCATGCTCCAACTGATCGCGCACCTTGGCCGGAACACCGTTCGGAAACTGGTCTGGCGGGTAGCGCCGCAGCGCGCCCTGCTCGGCCAGGGTGCGCAGATAACTCTGCGGTGTTTCGCCCGGCGGCACGATCTCTTGCGGGTACTCGTAGCGCAATTCGTCGAGCGAAAAGCTGCACTGGCCGGCCAGCACGAGAGTGTTTTGCAACCAATCGGCCTCGTACAGCGCGCTCAGGCGGGCACGCGATCTCAGGTGCTGTTCGGCATTCGGTTCCAGCCGCAGCCCGCACTCGGCCACCGGCAGCTTCAGCCGCGTGGCGGTGAGCGTGTCTTGCAGCGGTTTGCGGGATCGCACATGCATCAACACGTCACCGCCCGCCACCACGCGCAGACCGGTGAACTGCGCCACCCGCAGCACGGTGTCGATCAGCTCGTCGTCGCCGGCGCGGTGCAGCAGTTCAAGCGCGATCGAGGCACGCTGCTGGAACCAGGTTTTCAGCCACATCGCGTGAGCAAACACCTCTTCGAACGGTTGCTGCGCTGCGGGCACCAGCAGCGCCAGGCAGTCGGGCAGGCCGGTCAGCATCGGCGCGTTGGGCACCTTGCCTTCCACGTCGCCGGGGTGGGCTGCGTACTGGCCCTTGGCGGCGCGCCGCCGCGCCACGGTGATCCAGTGCGACAGGTTGCCGTAGCCGCGCCGCGTTTGCGCCAGCAGCACCAGCCGGGCGTGCGGGGTTTCGGTTTGCGGCAGCGTCAACCGCATCTCGCTGCCGACGATCAGATGCAGTTGCTGGCGCTTGGCTTCGCCGTGTGCGCGCACCACGCCGGCCAGCGAACATTCGTCGGTGATGGCCAGCGCGCTGTAGCCCAGGCTCGCGGCGCGCGCCACCAGTTCTTCAGGGTGCGACGCACCGGTCAGGAAGCAGAAGTTGCTGCGGCAATGCAGCTCGGCGTAGCCGGCAAGTGAAGATGCGGACGAAGCGTTCACGCGAACCGCCCTTGCAGGAACCAACCCTGCGCCTCGGCCGCGACCGACAACGGCAGCCGCGCCCGATACAGCCACACCAGCGCACCATCGGCAGCCTGGGCGATGAAGTAATCGCGCTCGGCCAGGGCCGCGTCCCACCAGCCGGCTTCGATGCGCTCGGGCCCGCACAGCAATTGCAGCGGCCGGCCATCGAGCAGCGGGCGGGCATGGCGTTCGGGCAAAGGCTTGGGCGTGGGCAGCAACCACACGGGGCGGGGTGTAGTGGTCGCCAAACCGGGCCCTGGCACTGGCACACGTGGTGCACGCCCCGCCATCTGCGCATCGGCCGGTTGCAGCTCACCACTGCGCTCGGGTCGGTGATCCTGAACCGGCACCAGGCGCTGAATCTGCTCACGGCCCAGCCGCGCCTGCAGCCGCTCGATCAGCCGCGTGATGCCTTCGCGTTCGCTGCCGGCGGTGGGAAACAGCTCGGTGTTGGGCGCTGCGCGGTGGACCACATCATGGCAATGCAGTTGCAGGTCGAGCGTGGGCGCGACGAGCTGCAGGTTGGCCAGCCGCTCGCGCAGCAGCACCAGCAAGTGAGCCGCATCGCGTGATGGTTCGGCCAGCGCAATTTCAAGCTCGCTGGCCGGCGGTGTTTGCACGTTGCTGCGGTGTCGCGGCTCGTGCTGCATCAGCAGCGTGAAGCGGCGCACCTGAACCTGCCGCGCGGCCGCCCAAGCCACCAGGCGCGCCAGCAAAATGGACGCACCGTGCAACACCTGCTCGGTGCTGTCGGCGCGGGCAAACAGCTCGAGGCGGCTCTCGAACACCTCGGGCAGGGTGATCCACACACGCGGGTCGGGACGCTGGCCCAGCGCGCGGTCCAACTCGTCGAGCAAGGCCTCGCCAAAGCGCCGCGCCAGCCCGGCACGCGGCAGCCGGCGCAAGTCGCCCAGGGTGCGCAGGCCCATGCTTTCCAGCGCGTCCCAATGCTCGCGGCCCGGGCCGAGCAGCCACACCGGCGCGCCGTCAAGCGTGCGGGTCAGCGCGGGCAGGTCGGCACAGTGCAAAGTCTTCACTGTGGGCATGCGCGCCAGCAGCGCGGCCCCTTGCGCAGTGGGCGCGCTGGCAATCTGCACGACATGGCCGAGCGGCTGGATCGCAGCCCGCAAAACTTGCAGCAAGCGGTCTGGCCCGCCGAAGTAACGCAGGCTGGCCTGCACCTCGAGCAGCACGCTGTGCGGTGCCGACTCTGCGTCGCCCCTGGGTTCTTGTGTCACCGATGGCGTGAACGCCAGCGCCGCATGCGCCACGCTGGTCAGGGCCTGCGCGTCGCGCCCCGCATCGGCCTGGCCCAGCGTGAGCTGCGGTGCGAGTGCCAACGCGGTGGCACGCTTCAACTGCGGTTTGATGCCCAGCGCCAGCGCGGCGGCGTTGGCGTGGACGATGCGATGCGCGTCGATCAGCGCAGCCGGCTTTTCTTGCGCCCCATGCGGCAGCGTGGCCGTGAAAGATTCCAGCGACAGCAGGGGCAGATGCAAGGCAATCCAGAGCATGGCCAAGGCCCACGGTCACAGGCAGATCAAGCCAGGTTGACGAAGGTGGCGGCGCGCAGCGGTGCAGCGGTATTCGGTGTATCCGGTGCATCCGGCGCCAGCACGCCGGCCTGTGCCCGCCCGCGTGCGGCCGCCGACAGCACCGGCGGCAAGGCCAGTTGCAACGGCGTGGGCAGCGGCGGCCCGCGGCGCTTGAGCACCTGCACCGTCAACACATCGGCCCCGCCCGGGCGCAGCGCCAGCCGCAGCGGCGCGGCGGTGGGGCGTTGCTGCGCGGCCGTTTCACGCAGCACGAAGGCCGGCCCGTCGTGCGCCTGCGCTGCAATCTGCAAACGGCGCAGCCGCTCGGCGCGCAGGCGCGGCGGCAGCCAGGCCAGCACCGCCCCCACATGGCCGCTCTTGAGGGCTTGCTCCAGCGCCCACAGGCTGTCTGTGCCCGGAATCACACGGGCCCGCGTGCTGATGACCAGCAACTGCGCCACATCCAGCCCCAACGGCGCCAGCGCCTGCGCCGACAGCCGGGCGGGCGGATCGAACAACATCACCAGCCGCCCGCTGCGCTGGGTGGCGGCCAGGCTGGGTGCCAGCAAGCGAATTTCACCCACACCCGCGTGCGGCAGCAGCAGTTCGGTCAACACCCGCCGCGGCCAGCCGCCACCGGGCAATTGAGCATCGAGCAGCGCAAAACCGCTGGGCACCGCCTGCTCGACGTTGCGGCCCAGTTGGTGGCCCAGCCACAGCGCGGGGTGCAGGGTTTCGGGGGCCCGGGCCTGCGCCGCACGCACCGGCACCAGCGCTGAGATCAGCCCGGTGGAGGCGACGGGGGAGGCAACGGCGGGAGGCATGACGGCTGTTCAAAGACTGTTTTTTTATACAGTATATTGACACAGACCGCCTCTTTTCCAAAGCCCTGCGAGGAATGGGAAAATGGCCTCCGCGATGACGCTCGACACTCAAAACCGCACTTCCATCGTGTGAGCCTGCTTGCCTGCCCCTGCGGCAGCGCGCTGCCACTGGCCGCCTGCTGCGGTCGCTATCACGCAGGGGATCTACACCGGCAAGCTCCCAACGCCGAAGCCTTGATGCGCTCGCGCTACAGCGCTTACGTGCTGGGCCTGACCGACTATTTGCTGGTCACCTGGCATCCGGGCACACGACCCGAGTCGATCGAAGCCGACCCGCCCGGATTGAAGTGGCTGGGCTTGCAAGTGCGCCAGCACCAACAACAAGATGCCAGCCACGCCACGGTCAACTTCGTGGCCCGCAGCAAGCTGGCAGGCCGGGCCCGGCGCATGCAGGAATTCAGCCGCTTCGTGCGTGAAGACGGCCGCTGGCTCTATGTGGACGGCGATGTGGACGGTGACGCGGGCTGACGGCCCCAGCGCGTCGAATCAGGCGAATTCCTGCCGCACGGTCGGCGTCATCAGCAAGCGAATGATCCATGCCAGCACCATGCAGGTGCCCAGCGTCATCAGCACCGCCATCACGCGCGCGGCCGTCACGAAGCCGCCGAACACCCCCAGCACCTGCGGCGGCACCGCAACGCTGGTCAGCGTGCTGGCCAGCACCGACTGAACCACTTCCTGCTGCAACCACAGGCCGGCCAGGTTGGCGACGATGGCCACCACCAGCATGCCGATGAAGACCCGGCGCGCCCAGTCCAGGCGCATCAGCAAACCCACGGCCGAGGCCAAGGTGGCCAGCGACATCAGCAAGCCCGCGCCCATCACCCAAGACAGGTAGCCGATCAGAAAACCAGTGACCAGGGGCAAGGGCTGCATGCCGCCGGCCAACGCCAAACCTGGCAACAGACTGGCGGTGGTGGCGTGTTGCACCAGGGTTGAAGCCGCTGCCAGCAGACCCAAGGCGATGAACACCCAGGCTGTGACGGTGACGAAGAGGGAACGGGCCCCGACATTGATGGTGTGCGGCATGACGACTCCTTGGCCCCCTGGCGAAACAGGTTTTTCGCTGGAGCGGCGGTGCTGCATGGAATAACACAGCACCAACGCATTTTGCGCAGCAGGTGATGACAAATCACTCCCTCGCATGGGTGCCCTCGCAAGTATTGGGAGGGCGGTGTGCCTGCAACGCAACAGCTTGCAATCGAATGTGCGTTTGCGCACGCCGGGTGGGTCGGGCGATGCGCGCCGCACAGGTTCGACAATCGGCGTTGACTCTGCGGGGCAGCACCTCGCCTCTTCATGCACAAAGGCATTCTCAGCGCCGCCCTTGCCTACATTTGCTGGGGCTTGTTTCCGCTGTATTTCAAGCAACTTGCCGACATCTCCGCGCTGGAGGTGCTGGTGCACCGCGTGTTGTGGTCGCTGGTTTTCTTGCTGGCGGTGCTGACCGCACGCCGACAGTGGGCGTGGCTGAGCCAGGCCCGACGCCAACCCCGCGTGCTGGGCGCGTTTTTCATCAGCGCCTTGCTGCTGTCGGTCAACTGGCTGGTCTACATCTGGGCCGTGACCCACGGTCATGTGATCGAGGCCAGCCTGGGCTACTTCATCACGCCGCTGGTCAACGTGCTGCTCGGCTACACGGTGCTGCACGAACGGCTGCGCCCGGTGCAATGGACGGCGGTGGCGCTGGCTGCCGTGGGCGTGCTGTGGCTGGCGGTGCAAGGCGGCCAGGTGCCGTGGATCGCCCTGGCCCTGGCTTGCAGCTTCGGCGGCTACGGGTTGATGCGCAAAACGGCCACGCTGGGTGCGCTGGAAGGCCTGACGCTGGAAACGATGCTGCTCGCGCCGCTGGCGCTCGCGGTGGTGGCGTGGGGCGTGTCGAACGGGGTGGGCAGTTTCCCGACTTTCAGTGGCGTGACGAATGCCTTGCTGATCGGCATCGGCCCGGTCACCGCCATTCCCTTGCTGCTGTTCGCCGCCGGGGCGCGCCGCATTCCGATGACCACGCTGGGCTTGCTTCAGTACCTGGGGCCGAGCATTCAGTTCGTGCTCGGCCTGTGGTTGTTCAAGGAACCATTCGCACCGGCGCGCGGAGTCGGCTTCGGATTGATCTGGCTCGCGTTGTTGGTCTACAGCGTGGACGGCATTCGACACGGCGTGCGGCGCACCGCTGCGGCACTGGAACCCGATTGACCGGGCTGAGATCAGCCGAAGCGCACCGCGTAGATCGGCGGCAGACGCGCTGACACGGCCTGCCACCGGTCGCCCGCGTCGAGGCTGGCCCACAGGCCGCCGGTGGTGCTGCCCATCAACAAGCTGCGCCCGTCCTCGGCCACCGCCAGGCCATGCCTGTAGACCAGGTCGTAGCAGTCACGCGCGGGCAACCCCAGGCTCAGCGGCTCGAAGCTGCGGCCGCCATCGCGAGTTCGGTTGACGCTCAACGCGCCGCCCACAGGCACACGCTGCTGGTCGGCCACCGCAGGCGCGAACCAGGCGGTGTCGGCATCGGTGGGGTGCACCGCCACGGCGAAGCCGAAGCTGGATGCCGGCGCACTGGTGATCTCGGACCACGAGGCGGCGTTGTCGCCCGAACGCCAGATGCCGCAGTGGTGCTGGCACCAAAGCACGTCGGGCTGATGCGCGTTGCGCACGATGCGGTGCGCGTCTTGCGTGTTCGGGTTGTCGGCCTGGTCGGGTGGCAAGTAGCTGGCGCGCATGCCGTCGGCCCGCAACGCCCAGTTCACACCGCCGTCCTGCGTGACCCACACTCCCCCGCAACTGATGCCCAGCAGCACCTCGCCCGAATGCGTGGATTGCGCTGGACGGGGGCAGATCGAATGGATGCCAGGCACGTCGTAGCCGCCGCCGAACCACTCGGCCCGCTCGGGGCGCAGCCACAAAGCAAGGTTCAGTTGCCACGACTCGCCGCCGTCGTCCGAGCGGAACAAACCACCGGGCAGCGTGCCGGCCCACAGCACATCGCCCGCCGCTTCCATCGACCAGATCTGCACCAGCTTCCACGGCACGCCCGTAGTACCAGTCGCCCCAGTCGCCCCAGTCACGTCAGCCGGCTGCTCGGGGTAGGCAGGCGTGGCCACTTCATGCCAACTGCGACCGGCATCATCCGAGGCATGCAGCTTGACACCGAAGTGGCCCAGGTTCAGCGCCGCGAACATGCGGCCCGAACCAGACGGTGGCAACACCATGCTGACCGGCTCGCCCAGAAAGCTGATGTTTGCGATGTGCCACGCGCCGGCGCGGCATTGCATCTCGAACAGGCCCTTGCGAGTGGCCACCCAGGCGCGGTCGTTCATCTGCGTTCCTCCGTCATCCACCAGACAGCGCCTGCAGCACATACACCTGGCTGTCAGCGCGAAGCGCGTCGCCGAGCAACACGCGGTCCGAGCTGCGCTTGCCGTCGATGAACACCACCACGTTCGCGCGCAGATGGCCCTGGTCGTCCAGCACGTAGCCGCGCAACACCGGGTTCAGCACGAAAGCTGCGGCCAGTGCCGCGCGCAGTGTGGTTGCTTCGGTGTCGAATTCAGGCGTCTCGGTGAAACGCCTGAGCTGCTGGGTGAAGCTGACTCGGGCCATGCGACACGATGCTACGCCGCTGCAAAGCGGTCGGCAATGCGCCGACATGCGCCGCGCTGAGGCGATGACTTTTGGTCAGCAGCCGAGCTGGATTCAACTCAGAGTTCGAGAACGCCGTCAGGCCAGTCCCAGCAAGCCCAGCGCACGCCGATGCAGGCCGGCGGCGGGGTTCACCAAGGCATGCAGAACATCGAGGTGATTGGCATCCGCGACGGCCTCGCACACCGGCACGGTCTTGCGGCCCCAGCGCTGCTGGATCAAGCGGTTCTGCCGCTGAAGCTCCGCGCTCTCGTTGGCACCCACAACCGCTACCAGGCTGCCGGCCGGACGTGGGAAGCCTGCGGGGCTGAGCCGGCGCACATCTGAAGGCGTCAGGCGCAAGTCGGCCTTTAAAAACGGCGCATGGCGCAGCGGTTCGAGGTCGTACACGCCCGAGATCGACAGCACCGAGCGCACCAGATGCGGCGGCAGATCGCGACCCACGGCCTTCCAATCGCAGCACATCAGCATCGCCGCCAGATGACCGCCCGCCGAATGGCCAGCCACCACGATGCGCCGCGCATCGCCGCTGTGCAGGGCCACGTTGCGATGCGTCCAGGCCAGCGCGCGCACCATCTGCAGCGCGATCCTCTCGATCGTCACCGCAGGGCACAGCGCGTAATTGACAAGCACCACCGCTGCGCCCGCGTTGACGAACGCCGGCGCGATGAAAGAATGGTCGCGCTTGTCGAGCGAGCGCCACCAGCCTCCGTGGATGAACACCAAGACCGGAGCGTTGCCACGGGTCGGGGCAAACACATCGAGCGTTTCCGAAGGTCCGTCGCCATACGCCACATCGAGCTGGCACGCCAGGCCCTCGCGAGCGAGTTGCGACGCTTCGCGCCATTGGTCGAAGATCAGCGGATGTTCCGCGATGCGCGCACGGTTGTTGTATTGCGCGTCAAGCCAATCGGGGTCGAGTTGAGGCATTCGGCTTCCAGTGCTCAGGTCGAACGGTGGGTCTCGGTTTTATCGCGACACGGGGCCGCGCACCAAAGGGCGAATCGCAAACTAGCCAGATTCCATTTGCTAAACTTGTGTTGGTCGTGGGGGGGTAGCTCAGCTGGGAGAGCGCCGCGTTCGCAATGCGGAGGTCGTGAGTTCGATCCTCATCCTCTCCACCACTTCACACAAACCCAAAAAAAGCTAGCTGAATCAATAAGTTGGCGATAGGTCGTTTCGGTCATTGCACACATGTTTTTCACACATGTCAGTGATGTGGTGCGCATGGGAGGCCCCGAAGGAGGTAATCCTTTGCATACCTAAGTTCCAGTCTGAGGCCAGTTCAGAGAGGTGGCCCCGCTTGTCTGAACACCGAACTGCGTTCGATAAGTGGAGTCTGCTGGGGGATGAACTCCGGTGCAGAGTTGTCCACGGTGGCGGGCGT
>JAYVCL010000444.1:0-9167 GCA_043749975.1 Burkholderiales bacterium | reverse complement strand
TCGCGCAATGCCTCCATGCCGCGCTGGGCCAACTCTTCGGTCTGGCCCTTGATGCGGTTGTAGGCGGGAGCGGCCTGGTCGCGCACGTCTTGCACGGTGTTCGAAAGACTGTCCAGTGCGCCGTTGGCCGCCCGCTGGGTCGACTTGATCGCGTTGTCGGCCGACTGGGCGGCTTGGTCGGCCAGGTTGGAGGTGGGGTCAAAAGGCTTGTTGGGGGTCAGCATGATGGTGTCCTTGAGTGGTGAAAGGGATGATGAAGCGGGTGACTCGAATCGGTCGCGGCGGAGTTGGCTTCAGTTCTTTTTGATGATTCCGAACAGGAAGCTCGCCACGGCCAGAATCGCGAACAGCACGAACAAGATCTTGGCAATGCCGGCAGCACTGGCGGCGATTCCGCCGAAGCCGAACAATGCGGCGATCAAGGCGATAACGAAGAAAACAACGGCGTAATGCAGCATGGCAGCTCCTGGTTGCGCGAGCACGGCGTGGCTCGGGTTGACGCGGTTCGCAGCGAATGCCGCTGCGTGAGACGAAGTGTGGGGTGGCGCACTGATCGCGGCGATAGGCGCGCTGGCCGCTGCGCTGTCGGGCGAGCGTCCGAGCCAAGGTAGGACGACGCCGACACGGTCTGCCCGCAGGTCGGCCAAGGCAGCAGCGCGGGCTGGCCGGTGGTCAGTGTGCCCTGGCGGCGGACGTGGTGGCCGTGGTGACAGTGCTGGCCACAGCGCCGCCGAGGCTGCCGCTGCGCTGGTGTGCGGCGGCCTGCGGCAGCCTGGCTTCGACGCAGGTGCCCTGGCCCGGCGACGCGGTCAGGCTCATCACGCCGCCTTCGGCTTCGACGCGGTAGCGCATCCCCAGCAAGCCATGCGCCGAGGCGCGCGGCGCTGCGATGTCGAAGCCGATGCCGTCGTCCCGCACCGCCACATGCACCTGCCCGTTGGCGGCCCACAACTTGACTGTGATGCGCTTGGCCTTGGCGTACTTCGCGATGTTCGTGAATGCCTCTTGAACCAGCCGGTACACCATCAGTTCGGCCGAGGGTTTGAGCGCCACCGTGTCGAGTTCGACATCGACCACCAAACCTGACCGGTCGGCGAACTCACGCGCCTGAATTTCCAGCGCCGCCACCAGCCCGAGGTTGCTCAGCGACGAGGGCCGCAAGTCTTCAATGATGCGGCGCTTCAGGGCGATGCCGCTGTTCAAGGTTTCGTTGAGGTGCGCCAGGCGCTCCGCCGCCTCGGGCGTCAACGCGCCGAGGCGCGACTTCAATCGGGCCGCGTCGAGCTTGGCCGCGGTCAGCAACGCGCCCAACTCATCGTGCAGGTCGCGCGCCAGCCGGCTGCGTTCGTCTTCACGGGCGGTTTGCAGGTGCTGCGCCAACTGGGTGAGTTGCGTGGTGCGCTTTCTCACCTCCAGCTCCAGGCGGTCGGCTTCGGCTTGCAACTGGCGCTGCTGGTCAATGTGAAACCTGTCGAGCGCACTCGTCTGCCGCAGATACATGAACAGGGCCAGCAGGCTGATGGCGGTCATGGCCGCGACGCCGATGCGGTTCAGCATCAGGGTGTCGTACACGTCTTTGCGGCCGGCGGCGATTCTGACCGTCTCGTACGCCAGCAGTTGCTCGCCCAGCTCGCGGATCGACTCCATTTGCTCGCGGCCGATGTCGGCCATCACCAGCGAGATCGCCACTTCGGGTTTGCCTTCATCGAACACGCGGATGGTCTCTTTCAGCTCCGACATTTTTCCTGCCACCAGGGTGCGCATTTGCGCGAACAGCTTGGTGCGATCCGGGTCGTCGGCGTAATACTTTTCAAGCGAATTCATCGACTCCTGGATTTCGTCCAACGCTTCCAGATAGGGCTTGAGATAGCTTTTGCGCTGCGTTAACAGGTAGCCGCGCTGGCCCGTTTCAGCGTCGACCATGTGCCGCAGCAGGCCTTGAATGTTGATGCGTGCCTGGGCCATCGTGCCCACCTTGTCCAGCGATACGACCGACTGGCGATACGACGACTCGCTGATGGCGATCATCGCCAGCGCCGCCAGCGCCGCCAGCGGCAGGGCAAAGGCGCTGCGCTCGATGCGTGAAAGAATGTCGGTCTTCAATTTATGCCCCTAAACTGTGGTTTGACCTGTTGACCTGTTGACCTGTTGAGCTGTTTGACCGAGCGAAGCCACCATGATTCGAATTGCCATCGTCGACGACCACGCCATCGTGCGGGCGGGCCTGCGCCAGTTTTTCTCTGACCAGGTCGACCTGACCGTGGTGGCCGAAGCGGCCAACGGGCGCGAAGCGCTCGACATCGTGCGCAAGGGAAACGTGGACGTGATGGTGATGGATTTGTCGATGCCCGACCAGAGCGGCGTCGACGCGTTGCTGGCCATCAAGGCGCGCGCGCCGGATCTGCCAGTGTTGATCTTGAGCGGTTTTCCTGAAGAGCACTACGCCACCACCTTGCTGCGTCAAGGCGCCAGCGGCTATCTGAACAAGGAGTGCGACCCCGAAGAAATCGTCAAGGCCATTCGCACCGTGTTTCGCGGCCGCAAGTACATCACCGCCGGCGTGGCCGAGCTGCTGGCCGATGGATTGAGCGGCGGGGGCGACAAGCCCAACCATGAACTCCTGTCCGAGCGCGAGTTCCAGGTGTTCTTGCGGCTGGCCAAGGGCGAGACCATCGGCCACATGGCCGACAGCATGTCGCTGAGCGTCAAGACCGTCAGCACCTACCGCACCCGCGTGATGGAAAAGATGAAACTCGAATCGAACAGCGACCTGACCTACTACGCGCTGAAGAACGGTTTGATTCAATAGCGCCCGGCTTCGAAGTCGGTCAATCCAGCGCGTCAAGCCAGCGCGTTGTAGCCGCTGTTGCCGCTGTCTCCGGCGGCCAGCCGGGTGCAATAGTGAATCAGGGCGTCGATCTCATTCGACTTGTCGAACACTCGGTCGGCGCCCAGCTCCAAGCACTTGCGCCGCATGTCGGTGGTCGCATAGTTGCTCAGAACGATGGTTTTCATCGGCTTTTCCAGATCCTGCGCAGCCTTCAGCACCCCCAGGCCGGAGCCGCTTTTCAGAAAGATGTCGACGATCAGCAGATCGCAATCGCTGCTCTTGAGAGCGAGCCAGAACACGGCCGTCGATTCGTCCTCCGAGGTGCCCACCACATCCACCGGCACCAGTTCTTCAAGTGTGGCGATCAGGTTCTCGCGGATGACCGGGCTGTCTTCGACGATGTAGGTTTTGAGCACGGACATGAATCGAAGAAACGCGGCGAATCAGACAGCCAACTGAGGCCGACGGCCTGCTTTCATCACACTGTCATTTTCCGAGTTTGCCGGAATTCGCGCTGCACGGGCAGTCAGGAAAAACTCGTCCGCGTGTGGGACATTTCCTACAGCCTCGCGCGCCGTCCCTGAACAGCGCTGCAGGTCGGCCGGATCAGCCGCTGGCTGAGACGCGGTGCACCTGCACCGTGGCTGTCATGCCCAGGTAGGCCCTCGTCTGGCCGTACCAGGTGCCCGAGATGGGTGCGGCCTGGCTGGGGTCGCGCGCCACGCCGACGCGGATCAACTGGTTGCCGCCGAGCAGGTTGTTGGTCGGGTCGAACGGCAGCCATCCGGCACCGGGCAGGTAGGCCTGCAGCCATGCATGCGTGCTGCCGGAGCCCACGGTTTGCGCGCCTGCAACCGACGCCGCGTCTTCAAGGCCGCCGTCGAGCGCAGGGTCGTAGAGGTAGCCGGAAACGAAGCGTGTGGCGACGCCCAGGCGTCGCGCAGCCTCCATCATCAACAAGGCGAAGTCGCGGCAGGTGCCGCTGCCGAGTTTCAGCGTGTGCAGCGGTGGCTGAGTGCCTTCTTCGTCGCGGGCCGCGTAGATGAAATGCTCGCGGATGTGCTGGTTCATCGCGACCAGCAATTCGCGCGTGCCGGTGGGTCCGTCGGTGCTGATGAACTGCCGCGCCCAGGCGGTGAGTTTGCCGCCCGGGTCGTCGTGGTGCGGACGCAGGTAATGCTCCAGGTCGAAGCGCTCTTCGACGCTGTAGGCGAACGGATAGAACTCGGCACCAGGCGACAACGGCAGTTCGAGGTTGTTGGTGCTGGCGTGCTCGATCGTGAACGAGCAGACGATCCTCAGCTCGGTCGCCAGACCCAGCGGCTGCACCAGCGCCACCGAGTTGGAGTGCGGGTCCTGGATCAGCCGCACGATCGAGCCGGGGCTGACCTGCAGATCGGTGGCCAGCACACGCAGGTCGTGGCTGTCGCGCGGGCGAAACATCACGCGGTGCTCGCCGAAGCTGACCGGCTCCTTGTAGTGGTAGACAGTGGTGTGAATGATCTCGTATTGAATCGGCATGGGAAGGTCGGGTGCGGCACCTGGAGCAGCCGGGTCGCGTCGGTCAAACCAGGATTGTCATCTGTGTCGGCACCGCGCCGTGTAGGCGAAGTCCGACGCTGTGGGTCGTTGCCCGCTGGCTGACAGCCGTCAAGCCTGGGGTCACATTGGCACACGATTCGAGGAGTACCTGCATGACCCACCACCGCCCGACATGGTTTCCAGCCATTGCTGCCGTCGCCGCGCTGCTGCTGTTGGGTGGCTTCTACTGGGTGGTGGCCGACGCCACCCGCCAGGCCGACACATCGCGTCTGCGCAGCGTCGCGGAAGGTGTTCGGCGCTCAGCTTGCGACATGCGCAGCGCCGATGCGCGCGACCTGTGCCTGCCGACGCTGGCGGCGCCGTCCCGTCCTGTCGCGAACAACGTCGACCGCAACGCCAGCAAGCGGTAGCTCAAAGCCCCAGCAGTTCGACCTCAAACAACAGCGTGGCGTTGGGCGGAATCGCCCCGCCGGCCCCGCGCGCGCCGTAGCCCAGCGCGGCCGGTATGACGAGCAAGCGCGTGCCGCCCACCTTCATTCCCTGCACGCCTTCGTCCCAGCCCTTGATGACCATCCCCGCACCCAGGCCGAAATCGAACGGATCGTTGCGGTCTTTGCTGCTGTCGAACTTGGCACCCTTGACGCCGTCGTTGTAGAGCCAGCCGGTGTAGTGCACTTTCACGTGCTGGCCGGCCTGGGCTTCAGCGCCGGTGCCGGGTGTGGTGTCTTCGTATTGCAGGCCTGAGGCGGTGGTGATCATGGTGTGGTTCCGTTCGTGGGCAAGGTTCGTGGACAAGGCGCGAATCCTAGCGCGGATGCGACCATGCCGACGTGGCCTGTGCCAGCCAATCCCCCAGCGTGCGCGCCTGCACGCTCAGCCCCAGCACGCCGGCCGCCGTGTTCAGCGCCTCCAGCGGCTGGCCCAGATCGAGGGCGCGGGCACCGTTGCCCTTGGCCAGTTTCTCGCCATCGTCATCGCACACCAGCGGTGTGTGCAAGTAGGCTGGCGTGGGCAGGCCCAGCAGCCGCTGCAGGTGGATCTGGCGCGGTGTGTTGTCGGCCAGGTCTGCACCGCGCACCACATGGCTGATGCCTTGCGCCGCGTCGTCGACCACCACCGCCAACTGATAGGCCCACAGCCCGTCGGCGCGCTTGAGCACGAAGTCACCGACCGCTTGGGTCAGGTTCTGGCGTTGCGGGCCGAGCCAGCGGTCGCTCCATGTGATGCAGATGTCGGCACCGCTCATGTCAACCGTGCGCAGTCGAAAGGCCCGTGCGGGCTTGCCGTGCAGGCCACCGCGGCAGGTGCCGGGGTAGATCAGCTCGGCGTGCCGGCGGCGCAGCGGCCCGACGCGCTGCAACGCCGCTTCGATGTCGCGCCGCGAGCAGCCGCAGGCATAGGCCTGACCGGCCGATTGGAGTTGCTGCAACGCGGCTTCATACAGCCCCGTGCGCCGCGATTGCCCCACCGGCTCGGCATCGGGGACCAGCCCGCAGGCCGCCAATTGCGAAAGGATCATCTCGGCTGCGCGCGGGTCGCAGCGCGGCGTGTCCACGTCTTCGATGCGCACCAGCCAGTGCCCACCATGAGCGCGGGCGTCGAGCCAACTGGCCAGCGCCGCCACCAGCGAGCCGGCGTGCAGCGGCCCGGTGGGCGAGGGCGCAAAGCGGCCGCAGTAGGGCGTCATCTGCGCAGTCCAGGGCATGGCGCGCGCTGCATCACGCGTCACTCGAACGACATCGCACTGCCATGTTTCTCCAACAGCGCCTTGCGCGTGGTCGGGCTGTCCAACTGATCCAGCCACCATCGCAGCGCCAGCCCGACTTGCGGCTTGCGCGCCGCGCCCGGTGCACTGGCGCTCGGAGTGCGCCATGCGTAGCCCAAACGCACCGCCGACTGCATGCGCTCGGTCGCTTTCACCACCAGCCGACCGGCGGCAATGTGCTCGCGCGCCACCGGCTCGGGCAGGTAGCCGCAGCCCAGGCAGCGCAACTGCGCCTCCAGCTTGGCCGGCGTATTGGGCACAGTGAATACGTCTTGCCCCGGCAGCAGGTTCACGGTGATGGGCGCCAGCCGCTGCGCCGAGTCGGCCACGGCCACCGCGCGGTAGCGCAGCAACTGCGCGTCGGTGATCGTGCCCACGACGCCGGCCAGCGGGTGGTGCGGTGCGACGGCAAAGACGAAATCGACCTCGCCCAGTGGCCGCACCTGCACGCCGGGCGCAGAGGCCCGATCGGAGCCGACGACCACTCCAATCGCCAGATCGGCCTGGCCGCTGACCAGCGCCTCCCAGGTGCCGGCCAGCACTTCGGTGCGCAGCCGCAGGCGCGTGCCGGGGCCGCTGCGGCCGGGCTCGGTGGGCTCGGTGGGCTCGGTGGATTTGCCAGGCGCAAGCGCGGCGGGGCGATGCGCGTAGAAAGCCTCGCACAGCTCGAACACCGTCACGCGCGACAAGATGCCGTCCACCGCGATGGTGAGCTGCGTTTCCCAACCGGTGGCCACGCGCTTCACGCGGTTGGCCACGGCGTCCATCTGTTCCAGCAGGCGGCGGCCTTCGTTGAGCAGTTCTTCACCGGCGGCAGTGAGCCGGGCCTGGCGCGAGCGGCGGTCGAACAGCAGCACGTCCAACGCCTCTTCGAGCTGGCGCACGTTGTAGGTCAGCGCCGATGGCACCTTGCCCAGCTCGCGCGCGGCGGCGGCGAAGCTGCCTGTGCGGGCGATCACGTCCATCATCGTGAGGGCGTCTGGGGTCAACACATTGCGTGACATGGGCGCTGCTGAATGGGCGCGGCGGGCCGCCGTGGCTTCATCTTATTTGAACGTGAACGTCAGGTCGGGATGCGCGCAGCGGCGGCTCGGGCCGCTAGAGTGGGAGCCTTCACAGGAGACATCCATGATCACGCTGCGCAAGTCGAATCAACGCGGATATGCCGACCACGGCTGGCTGAAAAGTTTTCACAGCTTCTCGTTCGCCGACTACCACGACCCCGAGCACATGGGCTTCGGCAACCTGCGCGTCATCAACGAAGACCGCATCGCCCCGGGCGCCGGCTTCGGCGCGCACAGCCACCGCGACATGGAGATCGTCAGCTACGTGCTCGAAGGCGCGATGGCGCACAAAGACAACATGGGCAACGCGTCGGCCACCGTGCCGGGCGATGTGCAGCGCATGAGCGCAGGCAGCGGCGTGCAACACAGCGAGTTCAACCATGCGCCGCAAGAGACCACGCACTTCCTGCAAATCTGGATCCTGCCGAATGCGCGCGGCATCGAGCCCGGCTACGAGCAAAAGCATTTCGCCGCCGCCGACAAGCGCGGCCGGCTGCGCCTGGTGGCCAGCAACGATGCCCGCGAGGGCTCGGTGACGATCCACGCCGATGCGTCGCTGTATGCCGGTCTGTTCGATGGCCCTGAGGCGACTGAGCTGCCGCTGAACCCGGCGCGCAAGACCTATGTGCACCTGGTGCGCGGCGGCTTGAGCGTGAACGGGCACGCACTGGCGGGCGGCGACGCCGCGCTGATCAGCAACGAGCCGGTGCTGACCTTGTCGCACGCGCACGAGGCCGAGGTGATCGTGTTCGACCTCGCTGCCTGAGGTCTGCGGGGGCGGCCTTGCTACAGTGCCGGCCATGGAAACGATCCTGAAAGTGTTCACGCTGCTGCCCTGGGTCGACTGGGCAGCGGTGCTTGTGTTTTGTGGCGGATGGTCGTTTTACGCCTGGTTTGCCAGGCGCATGGCCACCACCCACACCTCGATCCTGGCCACCACCAACCGCGTCCGCCGTGACTGGATGTTGCAGGTCACCTACCGCGAGGTGAGGGTGGTCGACGGCGTGGTGATCCAGAACCTGTCGACCAGCCCGTCGTTCTTCGCCTCCACCACCATCCTGATCATCGGCGGCTTGCTGGCTGTGCTGGGCACGACCGACAAGGCGACCGAGCTGGTGCGTGAAATTCCATTCGCCGCGCGCACCACCGCGCTGGTGTTCGACTTGAAGATCGTGCTGATGCTGGTGATCTTCGTGTACGCCTTCTTCCGCTTTACCTGGTCGATGCGGCAGTACACCTTCGGCGCGTTGCTGATCGCCGCGGCACCCGAGGCGCAGCAGTTCACCGAGCAGACGTTGTCTCGCGAGGCCTTCGCCGACAAGGCCGGGCGCATCGTCGGCCTGGCTGCAGAAACCTTCAACGACGGACTGCGCGCCTACTACTTCGCCTTCGCAGCCATCGGCTGGTTCATCTCGCCGCTGGTGTACATGCTGGCCACCGCCGGCGTGATCTACATCCTGTACCAGCGCGAGTTCCGATCCGACGTGCTGGCGGTGCTGAACTCTTGAGCCTTTCTACCGGCCCGGCACCCGATCGCGCGCGATGCGCACGCCGCTGAACTGCCACTGTGCCTCGGGTGGAAAGAAGTTGCGGTAGCTCGCGCGAACGTGGCCCGCAGGCGTGGCGCACGAGCCGCCGCGCAGCACGTACTGGTTGCACATGAACTTGCCGTTGTACTCACCCACCGCGCCGGGCAGCGCGCGGTAGCCGGGGTAGGCGCTGTAGCTGGACTGCGTCCACTCCCACACATCGCCGAACATCTGCACCGGCTGGTCCAGGCTGGCCATGGCCTGTGGCAAAGGATGAAAGGCACCGCGGTCGGCGAAGTTGCAGCGCGCCAGGTCGGTCTGCACCAAGTGCCTCGCGGCATGCTCCCACTCGCCTTCGGTGGGCAGGCGCGCACCCGACCAGCGGGCAAACGCATCTGCCTCGAAATAGCTCAGGTGGCACACGGGGGTGTGCGAGT
>JAYVCL010000443.1:0-3247 GCA_043749975.1 Burkholderiales bacterium | reverse complement strand
TCTGGGCGCGAACCTGCGCACGGCACGCCTGCGCCGAAACCTGACGATAGACGACATGGCGGAGAAGATCGGCACCGGAAAGCGTGCCGTCGCCGACGCTGAAAAGGGCAAGCCCTCAACGGGCATCGCCGTGTACGCGGCGATGCTGTGGGCGCTCGATCTTCTCGATCAGGTGGCCGACGTTGCAGCGCCGGAAAAGGACGAGGAAGGCCAGACCCTCGCATTGTCCCGCGAACGGGCCCGCGCACGGCCAAAGACGGGACTGGACAATGACTTCTGAAGCTCCAGCCGAATGCTTCGTATACATCACCCTGACCGGGCAGACCGAGCCGGTGACGGCTGGCCGCTTTGCGCTGGCTGTGGGCCGCAGGGGCGCGCCAGAAGGACGCTTCGTCTATGGCCGCAGCTACCTTGAGCGCCCGAACGCTGTCGCGCTCGATCCGGTCGAGCTGAAGCTATCGCCGCGCACCTACGCAACTGCTGCGCTCAATGGCGTCTTCGGCGCGCTGCGCGATGCCAGCCCCGACCATTGGGGCCGTCGCGTGATTCAGCGCCATCTCGGCAAGGCGCAGCCGGGCGAGATGGCGTACCTGCTGTACTCGCCGGATGACCGCGCGGGCGCGCTCGGGTTCGGCCTCAACCAGACCCCGCCTGCACCAAGGCGCGCGTTCAACCAGACACTTGATCTTGCAAAGGTGCAGTCCATCGCGGATTCAATCGTCGCCGACGATGATCGTGCGGCTGGTGCGGCTGGTGCTGCTGGTGCTGCTGGTGCTGCTGGTGCTGCTGGTGCTGCTGATCATGGTGATGATCGCGATCAGGTCGAGAAGCTGATGGTGATCGGCACGTCGATGGGTGGCGCACGGCCCAAGGCCGTCGTCGAAGACGAAGCTGGGTTGTGGATCGCGAAGTTCAACCGCCCCGACGACCCATGGAACAGCGCGCGGGTCGAAAATGCGATGCTGATCCTTGCGCGGGCCTGCGGCCTGACCACGGCGCAAAGCCGCGTGGTCGAGGTTGCCAGGCGCGACGTGCTGCTTGTCAAACGCTTCGACCGCGAGAAAACACAGGCTGGATACCTGCGAGCCCGGATGATCTCCGCGCTGACCCTGCTGCGCACGGAAGACACCTACCAGTCGCGCGACAAGTGGTCCTATGTGCTGCTGGCCGAAGAGGTGCGCCGCGTCTGCGCTGATCCCGCACAAAACGCCGCCGAGTTGTTCCGCCGCATGTGTTTCAATGCGCTGATCTCGAACATCGACGATCACCCGCGCAACCACGCATTGATCGCGAAGGAGACCGAGTGGAAGCTCTCGCCCGCCTATGACCTGACCCCGGCGGTTCCGGTCAGCATGGAACGGCGCGATCTGGCACTGGAATGCGGCGACGCTGGACGCTTTGCGAACGCGAGCAACCTGCTCTCGCAAAGCGCCCGCTTCCTGCTCGAACCCGGCGAGGCCGCCGCCATGATCGACACGATGCAAGCACAGGTGCGCGGCACCTGGTACGCCACGGCGCGCGCCGCTGGCGTCTCCGAGAGGGACTGCGAGCGCATCGCGCCCGCCTTCGCCTATCCCGGCTTCAGACAACGACCAGAGGCTTGATCATGGAGTCCTTCGAGGGGCTCAGAAAGTCGGGCACGTTCATCGTGAGGCGGCGATTGTCGCGGCATGCTGGCTGCGGCTACCAACGCGAGGGCTCGCCTCGCGCTGCCTTGCCGATGCGCTTGCGCTCGTACATGTCTGCGTCGGCATGGCGCACCAACTCCTCGGCGCTTTGGCCATCGTCGGGATAGGCCGCCACGCCCACGGTTCCGCCGACCGAGCCAGCGCCAGCGCCAGCGCCAGCATCGACGTCAGCAGCATCCACGTCGCCAGCATCGCCGTGTGGCGACACTTCGCGCAGCAGGCCTTCGATCTTCTCGCGCACGTGCTGGGCCGCGGCAGCACCGTCGACGTTGTCGATCAGCATCACGAACTCGTCGCCGGCGTAGCGCGCGACCAGATCGCCGGCCCGCGACGCTGCGCGCAGCCGCGCCGCAAAGTCGATCAGCGCGCGATCCCCGGCTGCGTGGCCGAGCCGGTCGTTGATCAGCTTGAAGTTGTCGAGGTCGATGAAGAGCAGCGCAAAGTTGCGCCCGTCTGCCGCCCGCCGACGCTGCTGGATGTGCGCTGTGATGTTGCGCATGAAGGCATCGCGATTGACCAGGCCGGTCAGCTTGTCGGTGGACAGTTGCTGCTGCATCTGGCGAAAGCTGTTGGCCAGGTCGCCGATCTCGTCCGACCGGTTCACGGCCAGCGGCGTGTCGAGCCGGCCGGCCCCGACCTCTCGTGCGGCTTCGGCCAAACGGTGCAGATCGCGCGTGATCCAGCCCAGAATGCCCAGGCCCAGCGCCAACGCGGCTGCGGCTGCGCCGGCACCGATCAGCGCGGTGCGCACCACGTTGCCGGTCACGCCCTGCATGAAATCGCTGCGCGGCACCGCCACCACCGTGATCCAGTCCAGCCCGGCGTCGTCGCGCAGGCGCTCGAAGGCGAGTTGCACGACTTCACCCTGCGGGCCTTCGAAGCGCTGCGTCACGGCGCGGTCGAGCCGGGCACCGCCGCGCAGCCATTGCCGCACCTGGGCGTAGGCGGCGATTTGCGCGGGGTCGGCACTGTCGGCCGCGCTGACCCGCTCATTCGTTCCCGCAGGCGTGCGCTGCACGTTGGGCGTTCGCGACGATGCGACCAGCTTGCCGTCGGGCTCGATGATGAAGGCCAGGGCATGCTCGCTGGTCTGCAGGCCGCGCACGAAGTCATTCAGCTTGCGCAGCGAGATGTCGGTGGCCACCACGCCCTGCAGTTGACCGGCCGCGTCGGTCACGCGGCGCGCCCGCGTGGCCACCAGCTCGGTGGTGCGAAAGTCGATGTAGATCGCGGTCCAGGTGTGCGACGGGCTGCTCGCGCCCGCCTTGTACCAGGGCCGCTCGCGCGGGTCGTACAGCCGCGTTTCGCGTACCGGGGCCGACAGCGCGCCGTTGATTTCGCTGAACCGGAAAAACTGGCGCGGCTCGTCGGGCTTGAGCTTGAGCCGCAGTTCCCCGGCTTCCTGCGAATGCCGCCACAGGCCGAAAAACTGGCCCGCGCGATTGCCGTAGTAGACATAGTTGTTCGGGTCCAGATGCAGCGACGTGGCGATCCAGAAGCGCGAACGCAACGCCGCGATGTCGGCCTCGATGCTTTGCGGTGCCGGGACGCCGCGTGGA
>JAYVCL010000442.1:0-2927 GCA_043749975.1 Burkholderiales bacterium | reverse complement strand
ATCACCGAATAGGTGCCGTCTTTCTGGATGTTGGCGTGGCTGCGCTCGTTGATGAACCTGCTTTGCGGATCGTCTTTGGCCTCTTTCGGCCAGGTGCTGATGAGGTAGAAGTTGATGGCCGGACGGCAACTGGCGCACCCGTTCGGCGTGCGCCAAGCCATGCCCGCGTAGACGGCGGCGATGCTCAGGTACTTTTGATCGCGGATGGCCTGGCGTACCTCTTCGTGGCTGTGGTCGGTGCAGCCGCACATGGCTTTCTTCTTCGGCGTGGCGCTGTAGTCGCCGCCCGCTGTAAACATCAGCAACTGCTCGACCAGGCCGGTGCACGAGCCGCACGAGGCGCTGGCCTTGGTGTGCTTGCGCACCTCGTCCAGCGTGAACAGGCCTTTCTCTTTGATGGCCTTGCAGATGGCGCCTTTGTTGACACCGTTGCAGCCGCAGACCTCGTCGGCATCAAGCATGCCGGCGGCCTTGCTGTGGCCCTCGTGGCCCGCATCGCCGATGTTCGATTCGCCGAACATCAGCTTGTCGCGAATGTCCGAAATCTTGCGGCCATCGCGAAGAAGTTTGAAATACCAACTGCCGTCCACCGTGTCGCCGTACAGGCAGGCACCGATCAGCTTGTCGTCCTTGATGACCAGCTTTTTGTAGACGCCGCCGAAGGGGTCGGACATCACGATTTCTTCGCAGTCCGAGTCTTCCGGCTTGCCCGAGGCCTTGCCGACGAAGTTGCCGGCGCTGAACAGGTCGATGCCGGTGACCTTGAGCTTGGTGCTGGTCTGCGAGCCCTGGTAGCGGCCGATGCCGAACTGCCCCAGGTGCGTGGCGCAGACCTTGCCCTGCTCGAACAGCGGCGCCACCAAACCGTAGGCGATGCCGCGGTGCGCGGCGCATTCACCGACCGAATACACGCGCGGGTCGGTGATGGTTTGCATCGTGTCGTTGACGACGATGCCCTTGTTGCAGTGGAGGCCGATTTTTTCGGCCAGCTCGGTGTTGGGGCGAATGCCGGCGGCCATCACCACCAGATCCGCAGGCACCTCGCTGCCGTCCTTGAACTGCACGCACATCACCCGGCCGCTTTTGCCACTTTCCTTGTCGCCGATGAGCGCTTGCGTCTGCGCGCCGATCATGAATTTCAACCCACGGTCTTCGAGCGACTTTTGCAGCAGCTTGCCGGCCACCTCGTCGAGTTGGCGCTCCATCAGCCACGGCATGATGTGCACCACTGTGACCTGCATGCCGCGCAACATCAGGCCGTTGGCGGCCTCAAGCCCCAACAGGCCGCCGCCGATGACGATCGCGTGCTTGTACTTCTCGGCCGCCGCGATCATGGTGTTGGTATCGAAGATGTCGCGGTAAGCGATCACGCCGTCGAGGTCTTTGCCCGGCACCGGCAGGATGAACGGGTTCGAGCCGGTGGCCAGCAGCAGACGGTCGTAGGGCTCTTCGGTGCCGTCTTCGGCCACCACGATGCGCCGACTGCGATTGATGTCCACCACCTTCTTGCCCAGGTGCAATTGAATGTGGTTGTCGGCGTACCAGGACAAGGGGTTCAACACGATCTCGTCCAGCGTTTGCTCGCCGGCCAACACCGGGCTGAGCAAAATGCGGTTGTAGTTCGGGTGCGGCTCGGCACCGAACACGGTAATGTCGTACAGGTCGGGTGCGATCTTCAGCAGTTCTTCGAGCGTGCGAACGCCCGCCATGCCGTTGCCTACCATCACCAGCTTCATCTTCTTCATGCACCTGTCCTTGGTTCAATTTCCGTGAGGGCACATTCGCTTTGCAAGTCGGGTGCCAGCGGCTCGGTGCGGCTTCGGCAGCATCTTGGTGCCGAGTTGCCGCGACATGCACTGTTTGCGGGCAGGCATCTTGCTTTGAACCCCGCAATCCCATTTGCCGTATTCACCCCGGTGCATCGAACCCCCACCTGCAGTACCGCCTCAACCGACGCCTCGATGCCGAGCTATCAGCGGACGCCCTGGATCCTGGAGCTGCCAGACATCGAAAAGATCCTCACGCGTACTTGAGTGATCGGTCAGCGATGCAGTGCATGAACGGCTGATACGGCGAGCGCACTGCACACCAGAGCGAGCCCCGCGCCTCCTCAATACTGAGGACGGCGCGCGCTGATCGCAGCCCCTGGGGGCCGCACAATGACGCCACCGATTCGCCGGAGGCGCCCCTTGGTCACTGCTGCCCGGAGTTCGTTCCAAGGCGCTGCTCCCGCCACCGCCCGCAAGCCGCCCGGCACCGCCAATGTGATGCTCGTTTGGGGCCTGCTCTGGCTCGTGTTCGGCACCCGGATCGGCACGGCGTTCTCTCAGGAGACGGACTTCACGCTCAGCTTGACGCTGCTGGCACCGCTTGCCGCCGCTTGGGCCATGGGCCGTTTCGGGCCGCGCATCATCCTGCCGATCACGGTGCTGGCGCTGCTGCCCTCGATCGGCTGGACCCAATTCCTGGAGCTTTGGGTCAGGATCCCCGTGGCCTTCGCGTTGCTCGGCGTCTTCGGCGGCGGGACGCTGGCGGCGCGCCGCGCGCCCGAGACCTGGCTGCCGCTGGTGCGCTGCTCACGCGCCTGGCTGGTGGTTCCGGCGGTCGCCCTGTTGTGGGTGGGCCGGGCTGAGTGGCCTGCCGCGCCATTCGCCCCATTCCTCTTGCTCGATCCGGCCGGCGGCATGGCGGCGATGTTGCTCGCCTGCGTCGTCGACTGGCGCGCGCTGATGGCGGCGGCGCTCAAGCCACGCGCTCGGCGGCTTGCCACGGCCTTGCGTTTCGTCTTGCCGGTGCTGCTGGTGGCATCGTCGGCAGCGTCGGCCAGCGTGAACATAAACGGTCTTTCGCTGTCCTGGGGCTCGGCCGGCTCGCGCCTGCTGCTGCCGGTGGCGTGCCTGCTCGCGCTGCTCGCCGGCGGGCAGCGC
>JAYVCL010000441.1:0-5795 GCA_043749975.1 Burkholderiales bacterium | reverse complement strand
CCGTCGAGCGCGTTGCGGCTGAGCGCATAGCGGGCCGGGTGCAGTGCGTCGATGCGGCGCAGCGCCTCGGTGTGAGTCGGCTCGAACTGTTGCAGCCGGTCGGGGATGCCGGCAATCATTCGGATTCACCGCCCATGCGCTGGCAGGGCGTTGCGGGTTCGCAAGCCAGCCCCAGGTCGCTCACGCCTTGAGCTTGTCGGCAATCGCGCAGACAGCCTTGGCGGCTTCGCTGCCGGGCAGGATTTCCATCAGCAACTGGCGTCGCTGCACCGCCTCGCGCACCGCCGCATCGGTGGGCACGTCGCCCAGCAGATCGAGCTTCAGCGGCGTGGCGGGGTCGTGCAGATGGGGCGTCACGAAACGGTCGATCACCTGCTGCAATTGACCCCGAATCACGCGGCCGTCTCCCATGCGGGTGACCTGGTTCACGACCAGCAAAATGTGCCGGCGCCGCTGCTGGCTGGCCAGCACTTTGATGGTGGCGTAAGCGTCGGTCAGCGCGGTGGGTTCGGGCGTGGTCACGATGAGCACCTCGTCGGCCAGCGAGACGGCGAACAGCACCACATCGGAGATGCCGGACCCCGTGTCCAGGATGATGCGGTCGAAGCGCGGCGCCAGGGTTTCGATGACGGCCACCAACTGGTCGCGCAACTCGGGCGTCAGGCGCGAATACTCCACCAGGCCCGACCCGGCCAGCAGCACCGAGAAGTTTCCAGGCGCGGCCAGGATGGCGTCGTCCAGCCCGGCCTTGCCGGTGAGCACGTCGTGGAGGGTGACCTTCGGGAACAGATTCAACACCACATCGAGATTGGCCAGGCCGAGGTCGGCGTCGAGCACCAACACGCGTTCACCGCGTTGCGCCAGCGCAGCCGCCAGGTTGGCCGACATGACGGTCTTGCCGACGCCGCCCTTGCCGCTGGTGACCGCCGTGATGCGCGCACGCAGAACCGGTGAAACCGTGACCAGGGTCATTCGATCTCCTGAAACTGTGAGGTGCCGAACAACATGCCTTTTTCTTCGGCACTGACTTGCGACACGGCGGGCTGTTCCAGGCAGGCGCGGTTGCGGCCGCCCGACTTGGCGCGGTAGAGCTGCCGGTCGGCCCGCTCGACCCACAGCGCGGCCGATGAACGCACCCACTGCGGCGCGAACGCACCACCCAGGCTGATGGTGACCGACACCTGCACGCCAGGTGCCACGTCGACCGGGCGCGACTCGACCTTGCGGCGCACCCGTTCGGCCACCGTGTGGCCGAAAGCGGGCGGGCAGTTGGGCAGGATGATGGCGAACTCTTCACCGCCGTAACGCGCCACCGTGTCCATCGGCCGCACGCAGTCGAGCAGCACCTGCGCCACCGACTTCAGCACCTGATCGCCTGCCGGGTGGCCGTGGGTGTCGTTGACACGCTTGAAGTGGTCGACATCGGCCAGCAGCACCAAAGCCGGTTCGCCGGCGCGGGCCACGCGGTCGATCTCGCGCGCCAGCGTCAACTCGAACTGACGGCGGTTCGCCAGCCCGGTGAGCGCATCGCGGCTGGACAACTCGCACAGCCCGTCGATCACCGCTTGCAGCCATTGCGCCGAGCCGGGCAGCGCCGCCGCAGGCATGGCGTGGCCGGCCAACTGCAGCAATTGCAGGGCCGATTGCAGGTGCAACAGGTTGCCGGGATTGGCGGGGGGCGGCAAGGGATCGGACACGGTTCAGCGCAATGTGGAACGCGCAAGTCTAGACGCTGCGCAGGCGGGCGACCGGCAGTGAAGCCCGGCGTTGCGCGCGCAGTTCAGCTCAGGGGCTGAAAGGCAATCGGATGCAGCCGCGCCGGGGCGGCCGCAGCGCCGTTGCCGGCAGCGCCCCACGGTGCCAGCAGGTCGGCGACGGCCTCGGCGGACAACGGCTTTTGCAGCAGCCGGTCCATGCCGGCGGCCAGGGCCGCGTCGCCGTCGTCGATGTCGGCACTGGTGCCGACCAGCAACACATCGGTGCCGCCGGTTTCGGCGCGCAGCGCGCGCGCGAAGCCGTGGCCGTCGAGCAGCGGCATGCGGCAGTCGGTCAGCACCAGGGCATGGCGGTGCCGCCGCCACAGCGCCAGCGCCTGCACGCCGTCGTCGGCCACGTCGACCTGAAAGCCGCGCGCTTCGAAAGCCGCAGCCAAAATGATCTGCTGCACACGGTCGTCGTCGGCGATCAGCACGCGGCGGTCGGTGGTGGCCAGCGGCCCGGCTGGCAGTGCGGGCCCGTCGGGTGCCCGCAGCAGGTGCATCTGCACACACACGGTGGTGCCACGCCCGACCTGGCTGGTCAGGCTGATGCTGCCGCCCATCGCTTCGGCCAGTCGTTTGCACAGTTGCAGCCCCAGGCCGGTGCCGCCCTGGTGCGTGGCCGCAACGCCGATCGGCGAGTCGGCCTGCGCAAGGGCTTGCGAATGGGCTTGTGAATCCGCTTGCGAATGCACTTGCGAATGGGCTTGCACATAGGCCTCGAACAGTTGCGGCAAGGCCTGCGCGTCGATGCCGCAGCCGGTGTCGGTCACGCTGAGCTGCAGCGTTTGCGACAGCGCGTCTTCGGCAACCACGCGGGCGTCGATCTGCACCCCGCCTGCGGTGGTGAAGCGCAGTGCGTTCGACACCAGGTTGAGCACGATCTGGCGCAGGCGCATCGAGTCGAGCAGCAGCCGGGGTGCAAGCTGCGGGTCGACCTGCAAGCTCAGCGACAGGCCTTTGCCGCGCGCCGTCTGGCGCATTGTGTCCACCGGCTCTAGCAGCACGCTGTGCAGATCGGCGCTCTCAGGGTGAATGGTCAGCTTGCCAGCGTCGCTCTTCGACAGGTCGAGCAGGTTGTTCACGAACTCGGCCAGCATGGCGGCACTGCGCTGGGCCAGGGCCATCAGTTCGTCGCGCTGTGCGCCATCGGGCTGGCGGCGCAGGTGATCGAGCGCGCCGATGACGGCGTTGACCGGCGTGCGAATTTCGTGGCTGGCTGTCGTGATGAAGTCTTGACGGGCGCGCGCCAGTGATTCAGCGCGGTCGCGTGCGGTGGCCAGCGCGGCCTCGGCAGCGTGGGTGCGCCGCACTTCGCGCCGCAGCCTCAGGCCCCACAGCAGCGACACCGCCAGCGCCAACAACAGCGCGGCGGCGAACGGCAGCGCGGCACGCATCATCTGGCCGGCGCTTGGGCCGGTGTCGACGTTGAGCACCGCCCAGCGCGAGGCGATGGCAGCGCGTTCGGCGTCGCTGACCGAACCCAGCGCGCGCTGCAGCAGCGCCGCCAACTGCGGCTGGTCGCGCCGCACCGCGAAATACAGGTCAGAGTTCAACTCCGGAAAAACGCCGGCGATCTTCATCGTGGCCCCCAAGCCCTCTTGCAGCTTGGGCACCGCGAACGACAGGTTGGAGAACGAAGCATCGACCTCGCCGCGAGCCACGGCGGTGAGCAGACCGTCGCGCGTCGGGTACTCGACCCGCGTCACCTCGGGGTGGTTCTTCGCCAGCAAGAAAGCATGCTGCCCGCTCGCGAGCACGCCCACGCGCTTGCCGTGCAGTTGCCTGATGTCGATCACCGCGCCGCTGTCCTTGAGGGCGATGAGCACCGCCGGCGTGCTGGCCCATGGCCCGATGAAGAGGAAGTCGCGCCGACGCTCTTCGTTGTCGGCGACAGCCAGCAGCAGGTCGACCTGGCCGTCCTTGGCCGCGCGAAGCACCTCGGCCCACGGCCCGCCGCGTGCTGCGCCGGTGTCCAGTCCGACGCGCCGCGCCATCAGCGTCAAGTAATCGGCCGCCATGCCGTTGAAACCGCCCTGCGCGTCGCGAAAGGTGTAGGGGTAGTGCGCCTCGTCGTAACCCAGGCGCAGCGCGGGCAATTGCTGGATGAACTTCAATTCCCGCGCCGACAGTCGCAGCGGCACCGCCGGCGCGGCCAGCAGCGTGCTCAGCGGCACCCAGCGGCGATGAATTTCCTGCCGCTCGGCCAGCGTGATGGTGTGCAGCACGCGGTTGAAAATCTGCTGCAGCATCTCGTTGTCGGCGGCCACCCCGAAGCTGAGTGCGCTCAGCTCGCTGTGCATCGGGCCACGGATTTCGAGGTTGGTCAGCAGCAGCTTTTCGACCAGGAAGGTGGTGGTCGGCAACGCACCCAGGTAGACATCGGCCGCGTCGTTCGAGACGCCTTGCAGCGCCTGCGCCGAATCGTCGAACTCGACGATCTTCGCCTGCGGATGCCGCTCTTGCAGCGTGCCGATCACCGCGTAGCCGCGCTCCACCGCCACCCGCATGCCGGCCAGGCTGTGCTCGGCCCCCACCGCACCGACGCCGCGACGCGCCAGATAGACGTTGGGCACATCCAGATACGGCTCGGTGAAGCGCATGAAGGCTTCGCGCTTCGGCGTGCGCGCCACCGACGGCACGATGTCGGCACGGTCATCGCGCAGCGCTTGCAGGCCGTCTTGCAGGGTCGGCATCGAGGTGTACTCGAAGCGCAGGTTCAGACGCCGTTCGATCAGGTGCAGGTAGTCGCCCGAGAGGCCGCGGAACTGCCCCTCGTAGGTGTAGACATCGATCGGTGTCCAGTCATGCTTGGTGGCCACGCGCAGCCGGGGGTGCTGGACCAGCCAGTCGCGCTGCGCATCGGTGAGCCGCAGCGCCGGTACGGTGGTGTCGGGAGCCGTCGCTGCGAGTGCCGCTGCCGGCGCAGAAACCAGCATTGCAGCCAGCACCGCAGCCAGCACGACAACGATGCATTGCAGCAGGCTGCGCGACCACGCCATACATGAACCCCCTCCCGATGGGCGGTGAATCTTAACGTGGCGCTGCCCACGCAAACGCGAGACCGGGACGAAGCATCTGCGCCGCTTCGCAGAGCAGGCGCTGCGCGGCAACGGGGCTCAAGCGTCGGGCAGAAACAGCGCTTGCAGGTCGTTGAGAAAATCGAATCCGCGCACGGTCGGCTGCACCTCGTTCAGGCCGCGCCGCAGCAGGCCTTGGCGCTCGGCAACGTCGAGCTGCCCGGCGATGGCACCAAGCGGCAGCCCCGTGCGCTCGGTGAAGCGGGCCAGCTCGAAGCCGTCTTTCAAACGCGTCGCGTTGAGCATGAACTCGAACGGCAACTCCTTGCGCGGCACCTCGAACTGTTGCAACACGGCGTGGCCGGCCAGCGCCTGCGCCATGTACCTGGCCGGCTCGCGATAACGAATCTGGCGCACTACGCGGTGCGGAAAACTCAGCTTGCCGTGGGCTCCGGCACCGATGCCCAGGTAGTCGCCGAACTGCCAGTAATTGAGGTTGTGCACGCAGCGGTGGCCGGGCTTCGCAAAGGCCGACACCTCGTAGCGCGCCAGGCCGGCGGCCTCGGTTTGCCCGGTGATCGCGTCCAGCATGTCGCAGGCCGCGTCGTCATCGGGAAGTGGCGGCGGGTGCTTGGCAAAGAAGGTGTTGGCCTCGATCGTCAGATGGTAGATCGACAGGTGCGGCGGCTTGAAGTCCAGCGCCTGGCGCAGATCGGCCTGCAGCTCGGCCAGGGTCTGGCCCGGCAGCGCGTACATCAGGTCGAGGTTGAAGGTGTCGAACGCGGCACTGGCTTCTTCCAGCGCCGCCCTCGCCTGCGCCGCATCGTGCACCCGACCCAAGGCGGCCAGCTTGGCGTCGTCGAAGCTTTGCACGCCCACCGACAGGCGCGTGACGCCTGCGGCACGGTAGCCGCGAAAGCGGTCTCGCTCGAAGGTTCCGGGGTTGGCTTCGAGCGTGATCTCGCAGCCCGGCTCGAGCGGCAGGCGGGCGCGAATGTCGGTCAGCAACTGGTCGATG
>JAYVCL010000440.1:0-3034 GCA_043749975.1 Burkholderiales bacterium | reverse complement strand
ACCTTGCGACCGGCGACCGCTTCGAGTTCCTCCAATTCCATGCCGTCCAGCAGCGTTTCATAGACGCCATCAGCGACCCGGCTGCCGAATGTCGTGGTGTAGTAATACTCTTTAATTTCCCAAATCGCGACAGGGTTCACTACCGAGGGGAAGGCCCCATCCACGCGTCGCGCCAACGTGCGCAACGGCATGGCGTTACGCGTCATCGTCGTCAGGCTGCGCGGATCGTAGTCGCAACCCGCATCACCAATGTTCGCCTGAACGAGCATGTTCACCATTCCGGTCAGAAAGGCAAAGTTCTTCTTGTCGCCCTTCCGCTTGTTCATCGGCAGGGGGCAAGTCGGGTTCAGTTGGCCTTTCAGGATTTCAAATTCCGCCGCTGCGGCATCCTTGTTCATCAACTGCCCACGCACCGTGTCGTTGAGGACACTCGCCCGAAAATTGAAGTAGTCAAGCAGCACTTGACCGAATGCAGTCAGAGTGTCGGAGTCATCGACGATGTGCGCGGTGTTGAGGCCGAGCCGCGAAAAGCCCCGCCGAATTTCCCCGACGGTCGGGATATGAATGCCCTTCGTTGCCCGATTCGTATAGCCGACCTCTTGGCTGATCGTGCGGACATGTGCCCAAAATTCTTTTCGTTGCCGAAGAAATCGAGTATCAGCTTTCAAGATACCGCCTCACGAACTCGGTTAAGGGTATGCGCACCGCCTTACAGACGGCCTCAAGTTCGATCAGGTCCAAGCGTTGTTCGCCGTTCTCGTACTTCGACACATAGGACTGTGTCTGGCCGATTTTTTCAGCGACTTGGCCTTGCGTGAGATCGGCGTCAACACGGACTTGTCGCAGCAGCGCAGCGAGTCGGCGTTTTTTCATGGACGCGAGACTAAATTCCAAGATAGAATATTCAAACTTAGAATTTTCACCGCCCTCCGTTAGAAGCTGGAACCATGCTCATAGCCGACTCACCCCAACAAGCCACACTCTTCAGCCGCGATGAGCTGCCCGAACAAGCAGCCCCTTTCCGTATGCAGCTCCTGAAATGGATCGGCAACAAGCAGAAGCAGGCGGACGCGATCATTGCCCACTTCCCGAAGCACTTCGCCACCTACTACGAGCCGTTCGTGGGCAGTGGCGGTGTCCTCGGCGTGTTGGCACCGAAGCAGGCCGTTGCCAGTGACGCCTTCATCCCCCTCGTCGAAATCTGGCAGACGCTGCACGACGACAGGGTTTTGCTCAAGCGTCAGTACGCCGAGCGTCACGCGCTCATCGCCGTGATGGGGAAGAAGGAGTCATACGAGCATGTTCTTGCTCGATACAACGCCAAGCCCAACGGTGCTGATTTGCTGTTCCTCTGTCGCGCTTGCTACGGCGGCGTCGTGCGTTTTAGGAAAGCGGACGGCTACATGAGTACGCCGGTGGGCGCACACAGCCCCGTGCCCCCGGAGAGTTTCGCAAGACGTGTTGACCTCTGGCACGAGCGCACCAAGGGAACGCGGTTCATACACGCGGACTTCGCGGACGCCATGAAGGCCGCCAAGCGTGGCGACTTGGTTTACTGCGATCCTCCATACACAGACAGTCAGACGATCTTGTACGGGGCGCAGGCCTTTTCCCTGGAGCGGTTGCTCGTAGCCATAGCGGACTGCAAAGCGCGTGGTGTGTCCGTCGCGTTGAGCATCGACGGCACTAAGTTTTCTGGACGAAAGCTGTGCGACGTTCCCGTGCCTGATGGTCTCTTTGAACGCGAAGTTTTCGTGCAGCTTGGACGTTCGATGTTGAAGCGATTTCAGATGGACGGACGCAGCCTTGAAGATCACGAAGTGAGCGACCGGCTGTTGCTGACCTACTAGAGCCGCTCCACTGCGGCTTGCGTTGGCATTGATGCGGTTGCTGCCGTCGCTGCGCCTTTTGCCAAGGCTTCTTTGCGAATGTCGCCCCATCAACACGATAGCGGAGGCCTGGGCAACGAAAACCGCTAGCAACGCGGATGTGCCTCCCGCAATATCAGGCAGTGCTTGGCTATTCGATCTTCGGATCGATCAGCCCCTCGCGCACCGCGTAGCGCACCAGCGCCGCCACGTCGGCGACGCCGAGCTTTTGCATCAGCCGGCTGCGATAGGTGTCGACCGTTTTCGACGACAGGTGCAACTGCACCGCGATGGCCGCGCTGCTGTGGCCGTTGACCACCAGCAGCATCACCTCGCGTTCGCGCAGCGACAACTGCGCCGTGCGGTCGTCGGGCTCGACGCCGCCGACGATGTCGCCGTTGAGCCGGGCCAGCGCGGGGTCCAGAAAACGGCCGCCGCGCCGCGCCGTCGCGATGGCCTGCAACACCGTGCTGCCGTGCGAACCCTTGAGCACATAGGCCGCCGCACCCAGACGCCACACTTCGGCCACGTGGCGGGGCTGGCTCGACATCGTCAGCACCACCACGCGGGCGGCAGACTGGCGTTGCTGCATGCGCGCCAGCAGGTCCAGGCCCGAGCGTCCCTCCAGGCCCAGGTCGAGCAGCACGATGTCGGGCTCCAGGCGCACGATGCCTTCCATCGCGGTGGCGACATCGCCGGCTTCGCCCACCACCTCGAGGCCGTTCGCCACGAACACGGCGCGCAGCCCTTCGCGCACCATGGCGTGGTCGTCGACCAGGAAGACGCGGGTCATGCCGAAGTTTCGCTCAGCGTGAGCCCCGGGGCCGCTGCATCGGCGCTGAGGCCGGCCCACTCGAAGCGAACGCAACTGCCCACGCCCGCAAGCGACTGCACCGTCAGCACCGCACCCACCGCGAGCGCGCGCTCGCGCATGCCCACCAGGCCCAGGTGGCCCGGTTCGGGCTGCAGCTTGAACTGGTCGAAGCCGCGGCCATCGTCCTTGATCTCGACCGTCAATGCATGCGCCTGGCCGCTCAAGTGCACGCCGATGTGATGCGGCGCCGCATGCAGCAAGGCGTTGGCCATGGCTTCGCGGGTGATCATGAAGGCGGCGTATTCGACCTCGGGCGGGTAGTGCGCCTGGCTCGCCTCGCCTTCGCTGGTCA
>JAYVCL010000439.1:0-2869 GCA_043749975.1 Burkholderiales bacterium | reverse complement strand
CGCGTGATATACCGTAATACCGTATTTTTTGAGGAAATATCATGGTCACCTCCGTCCGCATGGAGCCGTTGCTGGAGAAGGAACTCGAGCTCGCTGCGAAGAAGCAGGGCATCACGAAATCGCAGTTCATCATCGATGCGGTCCAGCGTGCGCTGGACCGAAAGAATCCCTTCGAGTTGATGATGAAGATCAAGGCAGAAGAGGAAGCTCGCGCTGACCCTGCGGTCGAGCGAGCGTTTCGAGGCTACGAGCAACCGTACGAGACGGTGGCGTCGCGCAAGGTGCTGGTCAAGCGCCTGAAAGAGAAGCACCGTGCCGGCAGCGCTGGTTGACACCAGCGCGATGGTGGCCGCTTTCGGTGCGCGTCAGCGGGGCGCTCGGCACTATGAGCAGCTCTTCGCTGTGGCTGCCGAAGAGCGTTGGTCCTTGGTCACGACATGGCCGTGCGTGACCGAGACGAGCTACCTGCTCGGCCCGAAGCAACGCTACGCAATGCTTCGCTGGGTCGGGGCGGGCGGAGTATCGGTGTTTCCATTCGGGCAGGACGCCCTCGATCCGATGGTCGAGATGATGCGGCGGTACACGAATTCACCGCGAACCGAAATGGATTTCGCGGACGCCTCACTCGTCTGGCTTGCCGCCGACACGGGCGTCACCACGATCATGACGCTCGACGTGCGCGACTTCTCGCGTTACCGGCTGCCCGACGGGCGCGCGTTCGAGATTCTTTGATGAACGCGATGGACGAGTCATTGCGCGCGGCGTTGCTGGGTGCCGAGCTCGGCGCGCAGCGCCGCGCGCTCGCCAAGTCCATCACCCTGCTCGAATCCACCCGCGCCGACCACCGCGTGCGCGCCGATGCCTTGCTGAACGCCTTGCTGCCCCACACCGGCCACGCCATGCGACTGGGCATCTCGGGCGTCCCCGGCGTCGGCAAATCCACCTTCATCGAAAGCCTGGGTCTGGCGCTGATAAAACAAGGCCATCGCGTGGCCGTGCTGGCCATCGACCCGTCGTCCAGCGTCTCGGGCGGCTCGATCCTGGGCGACAAGACGCGCATGGAAATGTTGTCGGTGAACCCGGCCGCCTACATCCGCCCCAGCCCCGCCTCGGGCACCTTGGGCGGCGTGGCCGAAAAGACGCGTGAGGCCATGCTGGTCTGCGAAGCGGCGGGCTACGACGTCGTCATCGTCGAGACCGTCGGCGTGGGGCAATCCGAAATTGCCGTGGCCAGCATGACCGACATGTTCGTGCTGCTGCAGTTGCCCAATGCCGGCGACGACTTGCAGGCGCTCAAGAAAGGCGTGATGGAACTGGCCGACCTGGTCGTCATCAACAAGGCCGATCTCGACGCGGCTGCCGCCACCCGGGCCGAGGCGCAAATCACCGGCGTGCTGCGCCTGTTCAGCCCACACGGCCACGCCACATCTGCAGATGAGCACTGGCACACCCGCGTGATGCAGATCAGCGCGTTGAAGGGCCAGGGGCTGGACGCATTCATGGCCCAGGTCGATCGCTTCCACGCTTTGCGGCGCGCCAGCGGAGAGATCGAAGCGCGTCGCCAGCAGCAAGCCATGGCGTGGATGTGGGACCTGGTTCACGCCCGCCTGCAAGCTGACTTTCACGACCACCCCGCCGTGCGCCAGGCGTTGCCGAAGATGCTCGACGACGTAACCCACTCGCGCATCGCGCCGTCCGCTGCGGCGCGACTGCTGCTCAAACAATTTGCACCAACGCACGACAAATCAAAGAATTCTCAGGAGACCTGACCCCATGCACGACATCATCGAACAACTCGAAGCCAAGCGCGCCGAGGCCCGTTTGGGCGGCGGCGCAAAGCGAATCGAAGCGCAGCACCGCAAGGGCAAGTTGACTGCGCGCGAGCGGCTGGAACTGCTGCTCGACGAAGGCACCTTCGAAGAATGGGACATGTTCGTCGAGCACCGCTGCAACGATTTCGGCATGCAAGACAACCGCCCGCCAGGCGACGGCGTGGTGACCGGCTACGGCATGATCAACGGCCGCCTGGTGTTCGTGTTCAGCCAGGACTTCACCGTCTTCGGCGGCGCGCTCTCCGAGGCCCACGCCGAGAAAATCTGCAAGGTGATGGACCAGGCCATGAAGGTGGGTGCCCCGGTGATCGGCCTGAACGATTCGGGCGGCGCACGCATCCAGGAAGGCGTGGCCTCGCTGGGTGGCTATGCCGAGGTGTTCCAGCGCAACGTGATGGCCTCGGGCGTGGTGCCGCAAATCAGCATGATCATGGGGCCGTGCGCCGGCGGCGCGGTGTACAGCCCGGCCATGACCGACTTCATCTTCATGGTGCGCGACAGCTCCTACATGTTCGTCACCGGCCCCGAGGTGGTGAAGACGGTAACGCATGAAGAAGTTACAGCCGAAGCGCTGGGTGGCGCCATCACGCACACCACCACCAGTGGCGTTGCCGACCTGGCCTTCGAGAACGATGTGGAGGCGCTGCTGATGCTGCGCCGCCTGTACAACTACCTGCCGCTGAACAACCGCGAGAAGCCGCCGCTGCGGCGCAGCAACGACCGCGCCGACCGCATCGACATGTCGCTCGACACCCTGGTGCCAGCCACCGCCAACAAGCCCTACGACATGAAAGAGCTGATCGTGAAGACCGCCGACGACGGCGACTTCTTCGAGCTGCAACCCGACTTTGCTGCAAACATCGTGATCGGCTTCTGTCGCATGGAAGGCCAGACCGTGGGCATCGTGGCGAATCAGCCGCTGGTGCTGGCCGGTTGCCTGGACATCAAAAGCAGCATCAAGGCGGCGCGCTTCGTGCGCTTTTGCGATGCCTTCAACATTCCGATGGTCACCTTCGTCGATGTGCCCGGCTTCATGC
>JAYVCL010000438.1:0-10521 GCA_043749975.1 Burkholderiales bacterium | reverse complement strand
CCAAGGAGGAAGCCGTCGGCCAGACTGAAGCCACCCGTCATCACCCGCCCGCCACCGGCCGCCACCTTGCTGGCCAGAAGAGCGGTCGGGGTGAACAGCCCGGTCGCCAGCGGCGCCGAGTTCGCGCCGACCAGCGAGTCGAGCAGCACCACCTGCGGCGTGAGCAGCGCCTGTGCGCTGGCGTTCGTCTCGATGACGGCTTGCGGCACGGTGTTGGGCCGCACGCCGAGGCCGGCAGGCTGGTACTGCACGGTGTTGCGCAACGCCACTTGGCGCACCCACGTCAGGCCCGGGTCATAGATCGGCTGGAAGGTATTGAACAGCGTCTCGCCGCCCACCAGATGGCTGCCGCCCGCGAAGGCGATGCGGCCCCAATTGAAGGTCTGCCCGTTCAGCGTGGACGTGGGCACCGGCAGCGACTTGCCCGGTGCCAGCAGGTTGTCGCCGGCCTTCAAACGGCCGGCGGCCAGGTCGCTGCCGATGTCGCTGCGCAGCGCCTGTGCAAGACGCACCGCGCCTTCGACATTGAGCTGGCCAGCGCCTTGCTGCAGCAGGTTCGCGCCGGCCAGCGGCTGCGCGGTGTACTGCAGGATGGCTTTCACCAACGGCGGCGTCAGGCCCGGGTTGACCTGCAGCAGCAGCGCCACGGCTCCGGACACGGCGGGTGCCGACACCGAGGTGCCGCTGAGCTGCATCAGCTCCTGGTTCAGGGCCTGCATGGCGCCTGCGTCGCGCGCGCCCTGCATCAGCGCCGGGTACACGGTGGCGAGCAGGTTGCCGGTGGGCGCAGCCTTGTTCTTCTGGTTCGCGACCGCGCCGAGCAGGCGATTGCCGGGTGCCACGAGGTCGGGCTTCATGACGTTGTCGATCCAGCGGTTGCCGCTGGGCAGCAGCACGCCGCCACGGGTCGGGCCGCGCGAGCTGAAGCCGGTCATCAGGTCGTCGCTGCGCGTTGCGCTGGCCTTCGAGTTGGCCGCGCCGACGGTGATCACCGAAGGCTCGTTGCCCGGCGAGCCGACCGCGCCATAGACCTCGACGCCAGCTTCGTTGCGGCCCGCATTGCCGGCCGCGGCCACCACCACGATGCCCGAGGCGACGGCGCTGCGCGCGGCGCGCGCCAACGGGTCGACCAGGAAGGTGTCGGTCGAGTTCGCTGCCAGGCTCAGGTTCATCACGCGGATGTTGAGCAAGCGCGAACGCTGCACCACCCAATCGATGCCGGCCAGCACGTCGGCCATGTTGCCGATGCCTTTTTCGTCGAGCACGCGCACGTCGTACAAGGTGGCGCCCGGCGCGACGCCACTGGCGTCGGGGCTTTGGTAATCACCCGAGCCGGCGGCGATCGAAGCCACATGGCTGCCGTGTCCATACGGGTCGGGCAGGTGCGAACGGGGCGCGAGGTTTGTCAAATCCTTGACGAGGAAATCATTCTTGTTGAGCCGGGTCAGGACGTCGCCGACGCTGCTCAAGTCGAGCCCGAGCGCCCATCCATCGTCCGGAAAGCTGCGGCTGTTGCCGACGTAGTCGACGACTTCGGCGACTCTGGATTTGCCCCGCGCGTCCTGCATGCTGCGGTGGTCCCAGTCGATGCCCGAATCGAGCACCGCAATGCCCACACCCGCACCGGTGATGGCGGTGTGCCCGCCGAGCTTCGGCAGCGCCGCGCTGCCGGTGGCCTCTTGCAACAGGCTGGCAGAGCGTCGGGTGATGCGGTTCGGGGTGATGGCCAGCACGTCGGCGCGCGCTGCCAGCGCGTCCAGCGCTGACACCGGCACCACCCCGGAGAGGGCACGCACCGACAGGTAGACGTAGTACACCGAGCCGCCGCGGTTCAGGATGTCCTGGCGCAGTGATTGCAGGGACGGATCGCCGCTCGACGCCACGATCAGCACCTTTGCATAGGTCTGGCCGTTCATCGCCTTCGCCCAGGTGACGTTCGGCGACGTGGTGGTGACCATGGCCTGGGCCAGATCGATCGCGATCTTCGGGCTGGCGGCCAGGGCTGCAGCCGGCGCGCCCACGATCATGACGCCCCAGCAGGCACCGATCATCACCAGGCGTTTGAGCATCGATCGGCGGTTTGTCATGCAGGTCTTCTCCGGTTCGGACGCAACACCCGCGCCGGCACAGGGAATGCCGGGCGCTGCCTGCCCTGCTTGGGGATCGACAGACGCGCGCCGTTCTTGAGAGCGGGCCGCGCGGGTTCCTCGTCAGCGTCGGCCATAGTTGGCAGAATCTGCGCTAAGTTGTCGGCAATGCCATGCCGCGCAGCACCTGGAGCCCGTGTTGACCTCGACCTTTCCCGCCATCTCTCGTGACCGCCTGCCGGCCTTGCTGTGCGCCATGCCCAAGGCCGAGCTGCACATCCACATCGAAGGCTCGCTCGAGCCCGAGTTGATCTTCGCGCTGGCGCAGCGCAACGGCGTGGCGCTGCCGTACGCCAGTGTCGAGGCGCTGCGCGCCGCCTATGCCTTCACCGACCTGCAAAGCTTTCTCGACATCTACTACGCCGGGGCCAGCGTGCTGTTGCAAGAAGAAGACTTCTTCGACCTGGGGATGGCCTACTTCAAGCGTGCCGCCGCCGACAATGTGGTCCATGCCGAACTGTTCTTCGACCCGCAAACCCACACCGAACGCGGCGTGCCGATGGGCACCGTCATCGGCGGCCTGGCGCGCGCCTGCCGCACGGCACAGCGTGAGCTGGGGGTGAGCGGCTTGCTCATCCTGTGCTTTTTGCGCCACCTGAGCGAGGCGGCGGCGTTCGAGACGCTGGCGCAGGCGCTGCCGTTCAGGGGCCAGTTCATCGGCGTGGGTCTGGACAGCGGTGAGCGTGGCAACCCACCCGAAAAGTTCGCCCGCGTATTTGCCCGCTGCCGCGAGTTGGGCCTGCACCTGGTCGCGCATGCGGGCGAGGAGGGGCCGCCGGCCTACATCTGGAGCGCGCTGGACGTGCTCAAGGTCGACCGCATCGACCACGGCGTGCGCTGCGTCGAAGATGCGGCCCTGGTCGAGTACCTGGCCGCCCGGCGCATGCCGCTCACGGTGTGCCCGCTGTCGAATGTGAAACTCTGTGTCTACCCGACGCTGGCCGATCACCCGTTGCCGGCGATGCTGGAATCCGGTCTGTGCGTGAGCATCAACTCAGACGACCCGGCCTACTTCGGCGGCTACATGAACCAGAACTTTGTCGAAACCTTTGCGGCTTTGCCCCAACTCGGCGCGCGGCAGGCGTACACCTTGGCGCGCAACAGTCTGATTGCCAGTTTCATGCCGCAGGCGGAGCAACAGCGCTTCATCGCCGCGTTGGACGCTGCTTTTGCCGCCGCCTGAAGCGCTGCCGTCGCCATGGCCGTCAGCGACACGGCATCTGTTCTCACGCCGCATGGCGTCCCGCTGTGCATCACCTCCAACCAGCCCGCTTTGTTTGCCGCACATCCCATGCTCGAACTCCTGACCGACCCGCAAGCCTGGATCGCCCTTGCCACGCTCACCGCCCTGGAACTGGTGCTGGGCATCGACAACATCGTCTTCATCTCGATCCTGGTCGACAAGCTGCCCGCCGCGCAGCAAGAAAAGGCGCGCCGGCTGGGCCTGTTCATGGCCATGTTCATGCGCATCGGCTTGCTGGTGGTGCTGTCGTGGGTGGTCGGCTTGGTGGCGCCGCTGTTCAGCCTGCTCGGCCAGGAAATTTCGGGCCGCGACCTGATCCTGATCGCCGGTGGCGTGTTCCTGATCTACAAGAGCACCGGTGAAATCCACCAGTCGATCGAGGGCGAGGAGGGCCCTTCGTCGAGCGCCGTCAAGGCCACTTTCACGGCCGTGATTGTGCAGATCATAGTGATCGACATGGTGTTCTCGCTCGACTCCATCATCACCGCCGTGGGCATGGTCGACCAGATCGAAGTGATGATCGCCGCCGTCATGTTGTCGGTCGGCATGATGATGCTGTTTGCCGGTGCCATCGGCCGCTTCGTCTCCGATCACCCGACGATCAAGATGCTGGCCTTGGCCTTCCTGGTGGTGGTCGGTGTGGTGCTGATCGCCGAGGGCTTCGATTACCACGTGCCCAAGGGCTTCGTGTACTTCGCGATGGCGTTTTCGCTGGGCGTGGAAATGCTCAACATCCGCATGCGCAGGCGGTCGAGGAAGCCCGCCCAACGGCGCGCACCCGACTTTCGCGACGACGAGTAGAACGCTCGGGCTTCATCCGCTGCGCGAACCAGTCCGCGTCAGGCATTCGTGGCGGCCAGCAGCGCCGGGGCCGTCGCCCCGAACGCATACGCGTCCATGCCCAAACAGCCGAACGTGACGCTGTCGTGCAGGCGCAGCGCCGGGGCTTCGCGGCCACCGGCGCCCGCCGCCACGAACCAGGGCAGCAGGTGCTCGTCGGTCGGGTGCATGTCGACAGCGAACGGGGCTTGGCGGCGGTAGTCGAACAGCGCGTCCCAATCGGGTGCGGCGCTGCGCGCCTGCATCCAGTCCCTGAATGCGCGGCTCTGCGGTATTTCGGGCCGGTCGGCAACAGGATGCAGGCCGCCGCCGGCAAACACGCGCCGCAAGTCGTGCGTGATGCTGCCGCTGCCGAGCACCAGCACGCCGTCATCGCGCAAGGCTTGCAGCGCAGCGCCGAGCGCGAACTGCTGCGCCGGGCTCTGGCTCGGCACGAAGGCGAGCGGCAGCACCGGGATATCGGCAGCGGGATAGAGGTAGCGCAGCGCCGTCCACGCGCCGTGGTCCAGGCCGCCTTGCGGCAGCACGTGCGCTGGCAGGTGGGCGGCACCCAGCAGTGCGGCCACCTGGGTGGCCAGCGCCGGCTCGCCGCGGGCGTCGTAGCGAAGCGTGTTCAGGCGCGCATCGAAGTTGCCGAAGTCGTACACCGCCTCATGTCGCGCCGCGGCCAGCAGCACCGGCTCGCGCGCGGTGCTGTGGGCCGACACGACGACGATGGCGCGCGGCCGCCCGAACGTGGCGTCGATGGCCGGGCCCAGGCGCTGCATGAAGGCACCGGCCGCGCCGGGCTCCAGCGCGATCATCGGCGAGCCGTGTGAAACAAAGATTGAAGGCAGGGTCTTGTTCATGCCTGATTGAAGCACTTCGCAAGGCGGTAAACATTCGTCGCGATTGCATTCATCGGTGACAAGCCCTGAACCGAAACCCCGCGCCGCATCACGGTCGACACGCTCGTGTAAGGTGAACCCATGACCGAGCCTGCCCCGCCCCACGCCGCTTCCTTTTGGCCGCTGGCGTGGCGGCAACTGCTGCGCGACTTTCGGGCTGGGGAACTGCGCCTGCTGGTGGTGGCCGTGACGCTGGCGGTGGCCGCGCTGACGGCAGTCGGCTTCTTCGCCGACCGCATGAGCCACGGGCTGACGCGCGATGCGCGGCAATTGCTGGGCGGCGACGCCATCGTCTCCAGCGACCAACCGGCGCCTGAATCGTTCGTGCTGAAGGCGCGCGAACTCGGCCTGCGGGTGGCCACCAGCACCAGCTTTCCCAGCATGGGCCGCGCACCCGACGCCAAAGGCGGTGCCTCGCGCCTGGTCGGCGTCAAGGCCGTCAGCGACAGCTACCCGCTGCGTGGGCAGATGCGCCTGAGCGCGGGCAACGGCACGCCTGAATCGAATGTGGTGCGCGCCCCCGAGAAAGGCAGCGCCTGGGTCGACGCCGCCCTGCTCGACGCCATTGGCCTGAAAGTGGGCGACACGCTGTTGCTCGGCGATGCGGGCTTGCGCATCACGCAGGTGATCGTGATCGAGCCCGACCGTGGCGCGGGCTTCATGAGCTTTGCGCCGCGTGTGATGCTGAACCAGGCCGACCTCGCCGCCACCGCGCTGGTGCAGCCCGCCAGCCGCATCACCTACCGCCTGGCGGTGGCCGACCCGGCGGGCCGTGACAGTGGGGTCAGCGCCTTCACCGCCTGGGCCGAGGCGCAGATCAAGCGCCAGTCGCTGCGCGGCATTCGCGTCGAATCGCTGGAGGCCGGCCGGCCCGAAATGCGCCAGACGCTGGACCGCGCCGAAAAATTCCTCAACCTGGTGGCCTTGCTGGCCGCCTTGCTGGCAGCCGTGGCGGTGGGCATCGGCTCGCGCGATTTCGCCGTCCGCCACCTTGACGATTGCGCCATGCTGCGGGTGCTGGGCCTGCCGCAACGCACCATCGCCTTGCAGTACGGCGTCGAGTTTGCTCTGGTCGGCTTGCTGGCCAGCGTGGTCGGTGTGGCGCTCGGCTTTGCGGTGCACTACGTGTTCGTGTGGTTGCTGGCCGGGCTGGTCGACGCGTCTCTGCCCGCGCCCACCTTGTGGCCCGCGCTGTTCGGCATCGGCGTGGGAGCCACGCTGTTGCTCGGCTTCGGGCTGCCGCCGGTGTTGCAACTGGCCCAGGTGCCGCCGCTGCGCGTGATCCGGCGCGACGTGGGTGCGTTGAAGCCGGCCTCCATCGCGGTGCTCGCCGCCGGCGGCATGGGCTTCGTGGCGCTGTTGCTGGCCGTGTCGAGCGACCTCAAGCTGGGGCTGATCGCGGTGGGCGGCTTTGCGGCGGCGGTGGCGCTGTTTGCGCTGTGCAGTTGGATCGCGGTGTCGCTGCTGCGCCGCGCGGTGCCCGAGTCGCGCGCGCCACGCTGGCTGGTGCTGGCGACTCGGCAGATTGCGGCGCGGCCTGCCTTCGCGGTGCTGCAAGTCTCGGCCCTGAGCGTCGGCCTGCTTGCGCTGGTGCTGCTGGTGCTGCTGCGCACCGACCTCATCAGCAGTTGGCGCAAGGCCACGCCGCCCGATGCGCCGAACCGCTTCGTCATCAACCTGCAGCCCGAGCAGGGCGAAGCCTTCAAGAAACGACTCGACGAAGGCGGTGTGACGCAGTTCGACTGGTACCCGATGATCCGCGGCCGGCTGGTCGCCATCAACGGCAAGGCCGTGTCACCCGAGGCGCTGACCGACGAGCGCGCCAAGCGGCTGGTCGACCGCGAGTTCAACCTCAGCCACGCGGCGCAATTGCCGCCGCACAACCTGGTCAGCGGCGGCGTCTGGACGCCCGATGAGGCCGGCGGCCTGAGCGTGGAAGACGGGCTGGCGCAGACCTTGAAACTCAAGCTCGGCGACACCCTGCGCTTCGACCTGGCGGGACAATCCGCAGAAGGGCGGATCAGCAGTTTCCGCAAGGTCGACTGGGGCTCGATGCGGGTCAACTTCTTCGTCATGTTCCCGACGGCGCAGATGGCGGATGCGCCGGTCACCTACATCGCGGCGTTTCGCGCTCCGCCCGAGAACGGCACCGGCGCAAGCTTCGACAACGCGCTGAGCCGTGAGTTTCCGAACATCACCAACATCGACATCTCGGCCTCGATCGGCCAGGTTCAGCGGGTGCTCGACCAGGTGGTTCGTGCGGTCGAGTTTTTGTTCGGCTTCACGCTGGCGGCCGGTCTGGTGGTGCTGTTTGCCGCGATCACCGCCACCCGCGAGGCGCGCACCCGAGAGTTCGCCGTGATGCGCGCGCTGGGGGCCAGCGGCAAGTTGCTGGCGCAGGTGCAGCGGGCCGAGTTGCTGGGCGTGGGCGCGCTGGCCGGCGTGCTGGCGTCGTTGGCCGCCAGCGCGGTCGGCTGGGCGCTGGCGCGCTATGTGTTCGAGTTCAGTTGGAACCCCTCGCCGCTGGTGCCGCTGGCCGGCGCCGTGGCCGGTGCCTTGCTGGCGCTGGCGGCAGGTTGGTGGAGCCTGCGCGACGTGCTCAAGCGCCCGGTGATGCAGACGCTGCGCAGCGCGGCCACGGATTGAATCGGCGGTGCTGCGGGGCATACTCGCGGCATGAATCCAGAACGCACGCTGCGCCTGCTGCACCTCGAGGATTCCGAGCTGGACCATGTGCTGATGCTGGCGCAGGTGCGTCGCGGCGGATTGAATGTCGAGGCGCGCCGCGTCGACTCCGAAGCCGAATTTCTGCGCGCTCTGGAGCAGCCCTGGGACGTGATCGTCTCCGACTACAACCTGCCCGGTTTCTCAGGCCTGGTGGCGCTGGATTTGCTGATGGCCAGCGGCCACGACATTCCCTTCGTGCTGGTGTCGGGCGAGATCGGCGAAGACACCGCCGTCGAAGCCATGCGCAACGGGGCCAGCGACTACCTGCTGAAGAACAACCTGGCGCGCCTGGTGCCGGCCTTGCTGCACGCGGTGGAAGGCCATCTGACACGTCGCGCCCGCGAACAGGCCGACCTGGAACTGGGCGCGTCGAAGCAGCGCCTGCGCGAACTGGCGCAGCACTTGCAAACCAGCATCGAGATGGAGAGGGCGGCCATCGCGCGCGAAATTCACGACGACGTGGGCGGCTCGCTGACCGCGCTGAAATTCGATCTGGCCTGGATGGCGCGCCATTCGACTTCGGCCGAGCTGCTGGCGCGTTTGAATTCGGCCCAGGAAACGGTGAGCCTGGCGATCGAATCGAGCCAGCGCATCATGCACAACCTGCGCCCGGCCATCCTCGAGCAAGGCTTGCTGGCGGCCTTGCAATGGATGGCGGCGCGCTTCGAGCGCCGCACCGGCGTGAGCTGCCAATTGCGCACGCCGCAAGCGGTGCCGCCATTGCCGTCCGGCGTGCCGCTGGTGGCCTACCGCACCGCGCAAGAGGCGCTGACCAACATCACCAAGCATGCGCAGGCCAGCCGGGTCGAGATCGACTTGTCGATGGCCGGCGGCGTGCTGTCGCTCGAGATCAGCGACAACGGCTGCGGACTGAGCCCGCAAGACCTGGCCAAGGCGAGGTCGTTCGGCATTCGCGGGCTGCACGAGCGCGCCGGCACGGTGGGCGGCTGGGTCGACCTGAGCAGCGGGGCCGGTGGCACCACGCTCATACTGTCGATCCCCTTGCAAGACGGAGTTTTCGTGGATTCCACGCCGAAGAGTTTGCCGGCCGCCGACGGCGACGACCCGACCGGTTGGGGCGAGCTGTGATCAAGGTCATGCTCTGCGACGACCACGCGTTGATTCGCCGCGGCATCCGCGACACCTTGTCAGACGCGCCCGACATCGAGGTGGTGGGTGAAGCCGGCGACTACGGCGAACTGCGCACGCTGATGCGCAGCACCAGCGCCGACGTGCTGGTGCTCGACATCAATCTGCCCGGGCGCAGCGGGCTCGATGTGCTGCATGTGTTGAAGGACGAAGGCACGCCGATGCGCGTGCTGGTGGTCTCGATGTACCCCGAAGACCAGTACGCCATTCGCGCGCTGCGCGCCGGTGCCTTCGGCTACGTCAACAAGGGCGGCGACCCGGCGCTGATCGTGGCCGCGGTGCGCACGGTGGCGCAGGGCCGCAAGTACGTGACGCCCGAAATCGCGCAAATGCTGGTCGAAAGCCTGACCGCGCCGATGAACGGGCTGGCTCACGAAAAGCTGAGCGACCGCGAGCTGCAAACGCTGGTCATGATCGCCTCGGGCAAGCGCTTGTCCGACATCGCCGAAGAGCTCACGCTGAGCCCGAAGACCGTCAGCGTGTACCGCGCCCGCGTGCTCGAAAAACTCGGCCTGGCCAACAACTCCGAGATGACGGTTTACGCGATTCGCAACGGCTTGGTGGGTCAGTGAGGCTGGGCCGCTGCTGCTGTAGCATCGCGACCCCATGAACTGGCCCTTTGAGTTGCAGATCGGTTGGCGTTACACGCGGGCTGGCCGCGCCGGGCGGCGCAACGCTTTCATCTCCTTCATTTCCGGCGTCTCGATGCTGGGCATCGCGCTGGGCGTGGCCGCGCTGATCATCGTCTTGTCGGTGATGAACGGCTTTCAAAAAGAGGTGCGCGACCGCATGCTGTCGGTCATTGCGCACATCGAAATCTACGAGGCGCAAGGCAACGCCCTGGCCGACTGGCGCGCCACCGCGGCGCAGGCGCGCGCCAATCCGCAGGTCGGCGCGCAGATCATCGGTGCGGCCCCGTTCGTGGCCGCGCAGGCGCTGATTGCCCGGGGCGACGACATGCGCGGCGCGGTAGTGCGCGGCATTTCACCCAACGACGAAGCCACCGTCACCGACTTGGCCGCGCAACTCAAGGACACCACGCTGGCCCAGCTCACCCCTGGCGGCTGGGGCATCGTGCTGGGCGGCGAACTGGCGCGCAACCTGGGTGTGAAAACCGGCGACAAGGTGACCCTGGTGGCCCCCGGCGGCCAGGTCACTCCGGCCGGTGTGGTGCCGCGCCTGAAGCAGCTCAGCGTGGTGGGCACCTTCAATGCCGGCCACTACGAATACGACAGCGGCCTGGCGCTGATCCACATCGACGACGCGGCCAAGTTGTTTCGCGTCGAAGGCGCGACCGGCGTGCAGCTTCGCTTGAAAGACGTGCACCAGGCGCGCGAGGTGGCCGACCAATTGGCAGTCGCGCTCGGCCCGCAAGTGCGCGTCAGCGACTGGACGCGCACCAACCGCAACTGGTACGACGCGGTGCAGATCGAGAAGCGGCTGATGTTCATCATCCTGACGCTCATCGTCGCGGTGGCCGCGTTCAACCTGGTCAGCACACTGGTGATGACGGTGACCGACAAGCAGG
>JAYVCL010000437.1:0-13056 GCA_043749975.1 Burkholderiales bacterium | reverse complement strand
TGTTCGGCAACCTCGGCCTGGGTGGAACATTCGGTGTGCTGGCGGGCATCGTCGTGTTCGCCGTCGGAGGCACCTTGATCCTGGCGTTAGCTGCCGGCGTGGCGGTGGGTGCAATGACGAACGCGCTGATCCAGCAACGGCGCATCAGGGATGACGAATGGAACTTCGCGGCGGCTGCCGTGTTCGGCACCGCGCTGCCACCGGCAGATCGCATCATGCTGACCAACCTGTCCGGAATTGGCGGGCGGGCGTTCACGATGCCCGGGATCGACCAGCAGATCTACATCAACCTGGGACACGCCTTCGACAACCCGCTGGGATACAAGGACGACACCACCTACCCTGCGCCGGGCCAGTTGTTGATCCATGAGCTGACCCATGCATGGCAGATCGCCCATTCACGCTTCCTGCCGGGCCTGTTCTGCCAGGGCTTCGTCAACCAGACCAACAACACGGTGGTCGAAGACGTCTATCGATACGGCCCGCCGGGGCCCGATTGGTCGGCCTTCAACCTGGAACAACAAGCGGCCATCGTCGACCAATGGTTCGGCGGCAATGCGGTCGCCGCCGTGCCGAATCGACAGCCGCACGACACCGGCGATCCCTACTACCGCTACATCGCGGGCAATGTTCAGGCGGGGCTGACCTGACAGCGATTCATCGCGCTGAGCGCCCGCATGCCGCCGCCGTGCGACGGCATGCGGCGCTCTCAAGGAAATGTGGCTCTGCCACTTTCCTTGATCCCCGCGGGGGACGGTCGGCCTTGGCCGGCCTTGGGGCGCTCAGTAAGCCTGGCCCAACTGGTCGAGGATGGCCGGGTTCTCCAAGGTGCTGGTGTCCTGCGTCACCGTCTCGCCTTTCGCCACCGACCTCAACAAACGCCGCATGATCTTGCCGCTGCGGGTCTTGGGCAGGTTGTCGCCAAAACGAATGTCCTTCGGCTTGGCGATCGGGCCGATCTCTTTGCCCACCCAGTCGCGCAGGGTCTTGGCAATTTTCCTGGCTTCGTCGCCCGTCGGGCGCGGACCCTTGAGCACCACGAAGGCGCAGATCGCCTCGCCGGTGGTGTCGTCTGGCCGGCCGACCACGGCGGCTTCGGCCACCAGGTCGGTGCACGACACCAGCGCGCTTTCGATCTCCATCGTGCCCATGCGGTGGCCGCTGACGTTGAGCACGTCATCAATGCGGCCGGTGATGGTGAAGTAGCCGGTCTTCGCGTCGCGAATCGCCCCGTCGCCGGCCAGGTAGTACTTGCCCTGAAACTCGGCCGGGTAGTAGCTGGAGACGAAGCGTTCGGGGTCGCCGTGGATGGTGCGGATCATGCTGGGCCAGGGCTTTTTGACCACCAGAATGCCGCCCTGCCCCCACGGCACATCGCGGCCGGTCTCGTCGACCACGGCGGCCATGATGCCGGGAAACGGCAAGGTGCACGAGCCCGGCACCAGCGGCGTGGCACCGGGCAGCGGCGTGATCATGTGGCCGCCGGTTTCGGTTTGCCAGAAGGTGTCGACGATGGGGCAACGCCCGCCGCCGATGTGCTGGTGGTACCACTCCCAGGCGGCGGGGTTGATCGGCTCGCCCACCGAGCCGAGGATGCGCAGGCTGCCCAGGTCGTAGCGGCCCGGGTGCACCGCGGCGTTGGCTTCGGCCAGCTTGATGAGGGATCGGATGGCGGTGGGCGCGGTGTAGAAAACGCTGACTTTGTGGTCTTGAATCATCTTCCAGAAGCGGCCTGCGTCCGGGTACGTGGGCACGCCTTCGAACACCACTTCAGTGGCACCCAATGCCAGCGGGCCGTAGGCGATGTAGGTGTGGCCGGTGACCCAGCCGATGTCGGCGGTGCACCAGAACACGTCGTCGGGTTTCAGGTCGAAGGTCCACTTGGTCGTCAACGCAGCGTGCAGCAAGTAGCCGCCCGTCGAGTGCTGCACGCCCTTGGGCTTGCCGGTGGAGCCCGAGGTGTAGAGCAAGAACAAGGGGTGCTCGGCACCCACCCATTCGGGCTCGCAAGTGGCGGGCAGGTCGTAGGTCACCTCGTGCATCCAGTGGTCGCGCGGCGCGTTCCAGGCGATCTTGCCTCCGGTGCGCCGGTAGACGATCACGCTTTTCACGCTGTCGCAGCCACCCAGCGTGAGCGCTTCATCGACGATGGCTTTCAGCGGCAGCGCCTTGCCGCCACGCATTTGCTCGTCGGCCGTGATCACCATCACCGCGCCGGCACCTTCGATGCGGTCGCGCAGGCTTTGCGCCGAGAAGCCGCCGAACACCACCGAGTGCGTGGCACCGATGCGGGCGCAAGCCTGCATGGCCACCACGCCCTCGACGCTCATCGACATGTAGATGACCACGCGGTCACCCTTTTTGACGCCGCGTGCGCGCAAGGCATTGGCCAGCCTGCAGGTCTTGGCCAGCAGTTCGCTGTACGTCACCTTGGTGACCTCGCCGCCGTCGGCCTCGAAGATGATGGCGACCTTGTCGCCCAGGCCGGCCTCGACCTGCTTGTCGAGGCAGTTGTACGAAACGTTCAGCGTGCCGTCTTCGAACCACTTGAAAAACGGCGCGTTGGACTCGTCCAGCACCTTGGTGAACGGCGTTTTCCAGGTGACGAACTCACGCGCCAGCCGGGCCCAATAGCCCGGGTAATCGGCCTCGGCTTCGGCGCAAAGCTTCTCGTAGGCGGCCATGCCGGACACGTGGGCGGTTTGCGCGACAGAGGCCGGCGGTGCATAGACGGAAAGTTCGGACATGCTGGTCTCCTGTGACGTTGATTTTTGAATGATGCCACCGAACCGCGTACTCGCGGAGGTGCTGCTGCGGGTCGCAACGGCCTGACCGGGCCTCACTGAAACCGGCTTCGAGCCGCGGTCAGCATCACCGTCACGCCCAGCACCGCCGCCAGCAGCGAGCCACCGAGCACACCCAATTTGAGTTGCGTCTCGAACGCCGCGCCGTGCCCCTCGAAAGCCAGCCCGCCGATGAACAGGCTCATCGTGAAGCCCACGCCGCACAGCAGGCAGACCGCAAAAAACTGAGTCCACGACGCCCCGCTGGGCACGCTGGCACCGGCAAAGCGCACCATCAACCACGCCGCGCCGAACACGCCGATGGCCTTGCCCGCCACCAGGCCCGCCGCGATGCCCAGCGGCACCGGCAGCAACAAGGTCGACAGCGACACGCCTTGCAGCGACACACCCGCGTTGGCGAACGCGAACATCGGCAACACCGCGAAGGCCACCCACGGGTGCAACGCATGTTCTGCGGCCTGCAACGGAGAACCACCGTTGGGATTGCGCAGGGGAATCGCCAATGCGGTGACGACACCGCCAGCGTGGCGTGGATGCCCGACTTCAGCACGCACACCCACACCACCAAGCCGACGATCACATACGGCCCCACGCTCATCACGCGGGTGCGGTTCAAACCGAACAGCGCCGCCACGCCCACGCCTGCGGCAAGCAGCATCGGCAGCGACAAGTTGTCGGTGTAGAACACGGCGATCACGACGATGGCGCCCAGGTCGTCGATGATGGCCACCGCCGTCAAGAACACCTTCAACGACGCCGGCACACGCGAGCCCAGCAGCATCAAAATGCCCAGCGCAAAGGCGATGTCGGTGGCGGTGGGAATGGCCCAGCCGCGCAGCGCGATCGGGTCGCCGCGGTTGACGAGCGCGTAGATCAAGGCCGGCATGAGCATGCCTCCGATGGCAGCGACGGCGGGCAGCACGGCCTGCTTGACCGGGGCCAGTTCACCGTCCAGCAGTTCGCGCTTGATCTCCAGCCCGACGAGAAAAAAGAACACTGCCATCCACAGGTCGTTGACCCACAGGATGTGCGGCTTCGACAACACCAGCCAATCGTTGGCAAAACGAATTTCGGTGCGCAGGTGCAGAAAGCTCTCGTACCAGGGGCCGAGCGACGAGTTGCTGACAATCAAGGCCAGCAGCGCCGCCGATGCCAGCACCACGCCGCCAATCGACTCGGAGGCAATGAAACGGCGGATGCTGCTCAACACGTGGGGGGCTCCTGGTTCAGTAAAATTGCCGCTTCAGTTGCACGGCAGCGGGCTCGGTTTTCTGGCTCGGTCTTGTGGCTGTTGCGGCGCATTGTTCACCAGCTCTGGCTGGCCACCGAGAAATTCCACATGACCACCATCCGCCAAGCCGACCTGGTCGACAGCGTTGCCGCTGCGTTGCAGTACATCAGCTACTACCATCCGGCCGACTACATCGCCCATCTCGCGCGCGCCTATGAAGGCGAGCAGAGCCCGGCCGCGAAAGACGCGATCGCGCAAATCCTCACCAATTCGAAAATGTGCGCCGAAGGCAAGCGTCCGATTTGCCAGGACACCGGCATCGTCAACGTGTTTTTGCGCATCGGCATGGACGTGCGCTGGCAGGGCTTCGGCGGCAGCATCGAAGACGCCGTCAACGAAGGCGTTCGCCGCGCCTACAACAACCCCGACAACACGCTGCGCGCCAGCATCGTCGCCGACCCGCACTTCGACCGCAAGAACACCAAAGACAACACGCCCGCCGTGATCCACATGACCGTGGTGCCCGGCAACACGGTCGACGTGCAGGTGGCGGCAAAGGGCGGTGGCAGCGAGAACAAGAGCAAGTTCGTGATGCTCAACCCGAGTGACTCGCTGGTCGACTGGGTGATGAAAACGGTGCCGACCATGGGCGCCGGCTGGTGCCCGCCGGGCATGTTGGGCATCGGCATCGGCGGCACCGCCGAGAAGGCCATGCTGATGGCCAAAGGCAGCCTGATGGAGACGATCGACATGTTCGAGCTGAAAGCCCGCGGCCCACAGAACAAGATCGAAGACTTGCGCATCGAGCTGTGCGACAAGATCAACGCGCTGGGCATCGGCGCGCAAGGCCTGGGCGGGCTCACCACGGTGCTGGATGTGAAGATCGCCACCTACCCCACGCACGCAGCCAGCAAGCCGGTGGCGATGATCCCGAACTGCGCTGCCACGCGGCATGCGCACTTCGTGCTCGACGGCAGCGGGCCGGTCTACATCGACCCGCCCAGCCTGGACCTTTGGCCGGATGTGCACTGGGCACCCGACTATGTGAAGTCCAAAAAGGTCAACCTCGACACGCTGACGAAAGCAGAAGTCGCGAGCTGGAAACCGGGCGACACCTTGCTGCTCAGCGGCAAGCTGCTGACCGGTCGCGACGCGGCGCACAAGCGCATTCAAGACATGCTCGCGGCTCAGGCGAAGGGCGGGGGCGAAAAACTGCCGGTGGACTTCACCAACCGAGTGATCTATTACGTCGGCCCGGTCGACCCGGTGCGCGACGAAGTGGTCGGCCCCGCCGGCCCCACCACCGCCACCCGCATGGACCAGTTCACCGAGATGATGCTGGCGCAGACCGGGCTGATCGGCATGATCGGCAAGGCCGAGCGCGGGCCGACCGGCATCGAGGCGATACGCAAACACAAGAGCGCCTATTTGATGGCGGTGGGGGGCGCGGCGTATTTGGTCTCGAAGGCGATCCGGCACGCCGAGGTGGTGGGCTTCGCCGACCTGGGGATGGAAGCCATCTATGAATTCGAGATCGCCGACATGCCGGTGACGGTGGCCGTGGATTCGGAAGGCATCTCAGTGCACAACACCGGGCCAAAGGAATGGGCAGCGCGAATCGCGGCCTCGTCGTTGGGCAAGATTGCGGTCACATCGGCGTGACGCTGAGCCCTGACGTGAGCATCGTCGCGGTGCGGTTGCACAGCACGACAAAAGCGCGGCGCGGTCAGCCCAATTCGGCAATGGCCTGGCCGTGCATCAGCGAGACCAGGGTGCGCAGGCGCAGCGGGTCGAGTGCCGAGCTGCGGTCGGCCACGCAAACCGCTGTGCGAAAGCCCGCGAAGTCGGGCGCGAGCGCGCGCAGCAGCGGTTCATGCTCGACTCGCAGCGCACCGGCGAGGCCCAGCATCGCTGTGGTCGCCCCCGTGCCCCCGGTCGCCCGAACCAGGTTTGCGAAGCGGCGCAGATCGGGCAGTGGCACGGCATCGAACAGGCTGCCGGCCTGCTTGTCGGCGGTGTCCACCATCACCCCGGGAAAGCCCAAGGCACCGGCGTGCGCCACATGCGAAAAGTCGAGCCCCCGGTCGGCGATGAACACCGGCACGACAGGCCAGCCGCTGGCAGCCAGCGCGTCGAGCAACGCCACGGCCTGCGGCGTGCGCGCGATGCCGACCTTCACATAGTCGACGCCGCAGGCAACCACCGCATCGACACGCGCCGCGATGCGATTCAGTTCATGCATCGGCACATCGCCAATGGTGGCGCTGACGGGCAGGCGGCTGCCGTGTCGGCGCAGCGCATCGACGATGCTGCGGATGGTGGCAAGGGGCAACCCGCCCAGCGCGCCTCGCGACGGCTCCTTCAGGTCGATGAAGTCGACTCCACCTGAAGCCGCCAGCAACGCCTCTTCGACACTGCGAACGCTGACGAGAATTTTCACGATGCAGGTCCCGTTGCAAGCGTGGCCCGCTGCCGCTGCACCGCTTCAATCAGCCAGCCCCAGGCTTCGTGCTCTTGCGCGCTGGCGGTCTTGTCGATGGCGATTTGCAGATAGGCCATCTCGACGTCCACTTTCTGCGGTGCCAGCATGTGCAGCCGGCTCACCAGCACGGCACCCTCGATGACGGCGGCTTGCGCACGGTTGAAGCCTTTGAAGTCCGCGTGGGTGGCCTCGTGAATGCGCGCCATGTGCAGCACCGGGCGCTGCGCATCGTCGTCCTGCTGCGCCAGCCGCAACTCGACATGGCGCAAGGCGCAGGCCAATCGCACGCCGGCGATTTTCTCGGCGGGCAGCGTCGGCCAATGGCGTCTGCCCGTCACGCAACCGGCGAAGACGCGGCTGTCGGTCAGGATGTTGAGCACGGCAACGCCGGTGGCGATGATGTTGTCGTGTGTGGTCGACGGCTTGAACGGCATCAACACCACCTGGTCAGCGCGGTAACGCACCCCCATCGGCGCGACATGCGGGGTGCCGTCGGCTGCAACGGTGGTGACCACAGTCTCAAAAATCACGTCATGCATAAGGTTTGCGCGCAGCGCACAGTTCACTCCTTCCCCCTTTGCGGGAAGGCCGGGATGGGGGGTGTTTGACCACGCTCTTCTTCACCTTGTCAGACCCTCTTCAGCGTCGTGCCCGGAGCGCACCATGCATTCACATCTTGCTCGGTCCGGTCCACCGCGCAACCCCAGTCCAGCGGCTGATCCTGCACATAACGCTTGCCGAGCTTGTGGGCGATCTCGGCGTGCGCCAGTTCGACCCCCATGTAGAACGCATGCGCCGCATCGGCCTCCAGGCCGAGTTGCGGCCACAACTCGAACGCACCCTGCCCCAGCCGCAGCCCGTCGCGGTTGTACACATGCAGGCCGCGCGCCGACACCTGAACTCGAAAGTTAGGATCGCGAACCTGCGCCGCAGTGGCCGCGATCTCGTCCGGCGTGTCGGGGAAAGGGTGTTTGGCATGCACCGTCATCAACGCGTCGCTGATGCCCTTGGGCAGTGTCTGGTGGCGGCTGGCGGCGTGCATGATGCGGCGCGCCCAGTCGGCCTCTTTGACGGCTCGCCGCGCATGGTGGCTGACTTGCGTGGTCAGCACGGCCGCCACATTCAGCTCGGCGCAAATGCCGAACAGCAGCGCGTTGATGCCGCTGGTGTCGGCTTCGGTCAACTCGGTCAGGTTGCCCACGCCCATCATGATCGGCGCTTCGGGAAAGCGTTCGCGCAGCCGGTGGTAGCGCACGATGGAGGCCGCCAGGCCGAACGGGATCGGGTCGAGGATGGAGTCCGCCAAGAAATCCCGGCCCTTGCGCTGCATGATTTCGACCGCCTCGTGCAGCGAGGCTTCGTCGGTCGGGATGCGCGGGATCAGGATCGGGGTGGCGGCCACCTCGTCGGCCACCCACAGGGTGTCCAAGGTCAGGCTGAGCAGGTAGTCGGCACCGGCGTGCCCGCCGCGCAGCAGCTCTTGCGCGTCGATCGAATCGACACTGACCTTGAAGCCTTCGGCCTTCAAGGCTTTCACGCTGTCCCCCAGGTGCTCGAAGGGGGTGTCGGGCAGGCTGCCCAGGTCGATCACATCGGCACCGTCGGCACGCAGCCGCCTGGCGCGCGCGACGATGGCGTCGACGCTGAGGCGCGGTGCGTCGACGATCTCGGCAAAGATCGCGACCTCGTAGTCGTCGAGCGTGATGGGTTGCGCGGCGCGGTTGAAAAAGCGCGGCAGGTCTTTGACTTCTTCAGGGCCGCGCTGCACCGGAATGCCGAAATGCTGCGTCAGCGCGTCGACATCGCCACGGCATCGGCCAGGCACGATGATGCGGTCGACGCGGCGTGGCTCGGCAGCGGTACTGGCGGGGTTTGAGCCGAGCACGTCGGTTGCAAGCGAAAGCACCGGCAAAGCCACGCGACGGCGGATCATCTCGGCCGTCATCAGCGCCGCCACCTGCAAGCCCAGCTCGCGCACTTCCCAGGTGAACGGCGGCGAGTCGATGTGGGCCAGCACCCGTTCCAGGCTCGGCTGCGCAAGCCGCCCGGTCAGGAAGAGGATGTGTTCCATGCGAGCGAGAGCTGTTTCAAGCGTGCTTCGAGTGCGGCTTCGAGCTCGAGCGGCGAAGCCACGACCTGGCAAAAGTCGATGCCGCGCAGGCGTTCGACGTTGTCCAGCTCGATGCGCCTCGGCCGCAGCGTGACCCAGTCGTGCGGCGATTTGGTGACCACCACCGGTTCGGTATCGCACGCAAAGACAATGCCCGTGAGCCCCAACTTGCCGGCCTGCGCGAACATGTTGGTCGGCAACGAATCGCTGATGCCGAAGGCGCACTTGGCCACCGTGTTGCTGGTGGCCGGCGCGATGACCACGGTGTGATAGGCGTCGTCGTACAGCATGCCCACGGGCACGCTGCTGGCTGTCTTGTCGCGGAAAACGCGAAACTGCGGCTTCAGGCCTTCGATGGGCAGCTTGTAGATCTCAAGCACCTCCTCAGCGGCAGCCGACAGAAACAAGTCGACATTCGGCAGGCGTGCGGCCAGCGCCATCGCTTCATCGAGAAAGTGGCCTGAGCCGGTGACGCACCAGGCGAAGCGCGAACGCAGATTGGGTGCAGCGACGAGGCAGCCCGCGTCGGCGGCAAGCCCGTGTTCAGCCTGGCTCTGGGTGCGAGATTCGGATGTGCAGCTTGTGGAGCTTGCGGTAGAGGGTGTTGCGACTGACATCAAGCGCCTTGGCGACGTTGCTCACATTCCAGCGGTGCTGCTCCAACATTTGCAGCAGCACCTGCCGCTCGTTGGCCTGGATCGGATTGAGTTTGACCGGGCATGTCGCATTGTCGCCGTGCGCGCCGTCCGGGGTGGCTGCCGATGCGGTTGCGGCTGCTGAATCGGCCGCTGCGGGAGAGCCGCCGTCGAGGCTCGCGCTGGTCGTGGTGAACGGGGTGACAAACGGGGTGGCAAACGCCGGGTGCACCGGCTGGCGAACCGGCGCGGCCTGCAAGTTGACAGCCAGCGAAGGCAGATGCTCACGCGTGATGATGTCGCCATCGGCCAACGCCGCCGCGCTGCGCAGCACGTGCCCCAACTGGCGAATGTTGCCGGGCCAGGGGTGCTCCAGCAACAAGCGCTCGGCGTCGGGGCTCAAAATTGAGTCCAGGCCGCCCTCTGCCGCCAGCACGGCCCGAATCAGTTCGCGCTTGTCGCTGCGCTCGCGCAGTGCCGGCAATTGCAATTCGATGCCTGCCAGGCGGTAGTACAGGTCTTCGCGAAAGCGGCCCTCGCGCACCAGCGCAGGCAAGTGGCTGTGGCTGGCGCTGATCAGTTGAAAGTCCACCGCGTGGGTTTCTTCGGTGCCCAGCGGGGTGACGCGGCGTTCGTCGAGCACCCGCAGCAGGCGCGCTTGCAGCTCCAGCGGCATGTCGGCGATTTCGTCGAGAAACAGCGTGCCGCCATCGGCCTGCAAAATCTTGCCGCGACGACCGGTGCGCTGGGCACCGGTGAAGGCACCGGCGCGGTAGCCGAAAAGTTCGGACTCGATCAGGTTTTCAGGCAGGCTGGCGCAATTGATGGCCACGAATTCGCCGGCGGCATGCGGGCTGGCGTCATGGATGGCACGCGCAAAAACCTCTTTGCCGGAGCCGGTTTCGCCGCACAGCAGCACCGGCGTGCGGCGGGCAATCACGCGCCGCGCGGTTTCGAGCTGCGCCACCAGACGCGGATCTTCCAAGGTGGACGCAACGGCGGCATCGGCACCCGCACCTGTGGCCGCACCCGCAAGACGCACCGCAGCAGCCGGGCGGCTTGCAGCCCGCGCTGGGGGCGCGATCACCGGCTTGGCCGACTCAGACGCGAAGACCGGTGTGCCGGCTTCGGAGGCCGGGCGGCGTGCCACCGCGAAAAATCGCAGCGCCGCGTTGGCCCGGTAAGTCACCACCGGATGGAACGACGACGACGCGCTGCGCTGCAACATGTCTGCCAGCGAGGTCTGAAACACATCTTCGATTCGGCGCGAGCAGATCTCGTCCATCGACTGCAGCCCGAGCTGGAACAGCGCACTTCGGTTGGCGGCCAAAATGCGCCCGTCGTCGCTCACCGCCAACTTGCCTTCGTGCAGGGTGTAGACGAACTCGGGGCGGCTGTGGAAATGCAGCGGGTGGGCGCTGCGAAATTTTTGATCGATCAGTCGGTTTTCGATCATCCGCGCGGTCATGCCCAGCAACACCAGCAAGTGCTGCTGCATCAGGCCCGAACGGCTGCTGACATCGAGCACGGCGCAGATCTGGCCCGACGGGTCGAACACCGGCACGGCCGAACAGGTGAGCTGCGTGAACTGGGTGAAGAAATGATCTTCGCGGCGCACCGACACCGGGCTGGCGGCGGCCAGGCAGGTGCCCATGCCGTTGGTGCCGGCTTCGGTTTCGCTCCACATGCCGCCGGCCCGCATGCCCAGCGGCCCGACTTCGGCCGCGAACTCGGGCGACGAGACCATGTGCACGATGACCCCGTCGGTGTCGGTCAGCACCACGGCCGATTCGACATCGGCCAGTTGCTGGTAGAGCGTGGTCATTTCATAGCGGGCGCAGTCGATCACGTCGGCCCGGCGCGCCCGCCGCTCTTCGAGTTCGACGCGCGCGATCACCGTCGGCTGGTGCGGCTTGTCCGGGTGCAGCCGGTAGTCGTTGAGGCAGCGGCTCCACGAGCGCATGACCACATCGTTGGCCTGGTCGTGCAGGCCGGTTCGCACCACATCCATCACGCGATCGGCGTGTCGATCAGCCTGTGCAGAATTACGCAGCGTCAACGCCATCGATGTCTCCAATTCGGTCCCGCCGCCCGGTGCGGCCGCCGCGGCTGATGTTGGTGCGCCGGGTGTTTGTGCGCAACGGGTGAAACACGCATCGCCCGGAGCTTGCGCGGGGGCTGGATACTGGCCCATATTTTGCAATCTGGTGTCGGATGGCGCAAAAAGATACATTCCGCCATGGCATTGACGCCCACCGGAGACCCGTTTGAACATCAACCCCCAGTTCTTGCCGAACCCGCAGCCAGCGCATGAAGCGTCCACGCTGGACCTGATTTTCATCGAGGGCTTCGTCGGCGAAACCGTGATCGGCATCCATGAATCGGAGCTGCACCGCCCGCAGCCGCTGGTGATCGACGTGCACGCCGGCCTGCCGCGGGCCCGCGCCTGCGACACCGATCGGATCGCCGACACCATCGACTACGGCGTGGTCAGCGAGCGCCTGCGCCGCCTGCTGATCGAACACCGGGTGCAGTTGCTCGAGGCATTTGCCGAGACCATCGCCGACATCCTGATCGGCGAGTTCGGTGCCAGTTGGGTTCGCGTCAAGGTGGTCAAGCCGAAGAAGTTCAGCGACGTGGCGGCCGTGGGTGTGCAGATCGAACGGGTGGCACCGATGCGGCAAGACATGCGGCAAGACGGGCCCTCGCGCTCCGCCGCCGTGTTGCACCTGCTCGGTTCAGGCATGGTGCCGGGCGGGCGCTGAACACCGGCGGCGTCGGCAACACACAAGCCGCCGCAGGCACAAAAAAACCGACCGGTCGCCCGGTCGGTTTTTTATTGCACATTCCTGTGCTCAGCGGTGCTCAGTTGTGCGCGGCGAACGGGTGGCTCGCAGTGCCCTTCTTGGCGACCACTTCAGCCGCTGTGGGCGAACCCGCGACGGCGCGCTTGATCGACTCTTTGACGGCCTGGTAGTTGTAGTCCTGGATTTTCTTGTCGTCTTCGGCCAACCAGTGGATGAACACGCCGACGCAGATGAACAGGTTGTCGGCTTCGCCAGCCGGGATGGTGCCGTCTTCGACGCAGTCGGCCACCGCCATGGCGACGCCGCGCTGGGCCGGACCGAACATCTGCACCGCCTGCTTGGCACCCTTGATCGTGACCTTGTTGAACATCACGGTGGCGGGCTTGGTGATCAGGTTGGGGGCGATCACGGCCAGCAGCGAGGTGAAACCGTCTTTGTTGTTCGTCAACGCGTTCGCGAACGCGGATTCGACCGGGCTGCCACGCGGCCCGATCAGCAGGTCGATGTGGGCAACTTCATTGCCATCACCGACGAGCGACTCACCCACCATCATGCGATCAATTTTTGCCATGGTTTCAATCTCCTGGTTTGCATTCTCGGAACATCACGACACTGGCCTAGCTGCCAGTGCGAGCCGATTTTCACTCACGAACCGTGCCACCACTTAAGGCCGCGTCCGTCAGGCCCGCAATCAACAGCGCCGCCACCGTCAAATCGGCTGTGGTGCCGGGGTTGATGCGAGCTGCCTTGAGCGACGCGTCCCAGGCTGCGAATTCGGGCTCGGCATCGAGCGTCTCATTGCGCTGCGAGCGACGCAACCAGGCTTGCGCCGCAGTCATGACAATCTGTGCCACGGCCTCGCCGTGATTGCGAACAATGTGTGAATCGGCCACGCGGCTCAACAGCGCCAGGTAGAGCCGCTGCACCGCCGCCACCGTGCGGCTGCCGGCACCGCTGGCCGCAGGCGTTTGCATGAGTGAAAACCCT
>JAYVCL010000436.1:0-2902 GCA_043749975.1 Burkholderiales bacterium | reverse complement strand
ACGGCACGCTCGAACGTGGCTGCGTTCGGCGTGCGAAAAAACTCCAGTCGCCCGGTGGCGGGCAGGAATTGCGCGTCGGGGTTTTCGGCGCAAAGGCGCGCCTCGATGGCGTGGCCGTGGAGGCGTAATTCATGCTGCTTCAACGGCAGCGGCTCGCCGCTGGCCACGCGCAATTGCCACTCGACCAGGTCGAGCCCGGTGATGGCCTCGGTGACCGGGTGCTCCACTTGCAGCCGCGTGTTCATCTCCATGAAATAGAAGCGCAGTTCTGCCTCCGACCCGGTCCCGCCGGGCGCCGGTTCAGATGCGGCCTGCGGCTCGACGATGAATTCGACCGTGCCCGCGCCCACATAACCCACGGCCTTGGCGGCTGCCACAGCCGCCTCGCCCATGTCGCGGCGGCGCTGCTCGCTCAAGCCAGGCGCCGGCGCTTCTTCGAGCACTTTTTGATGCCGCCGCTGCACCGAGCAATCGCGCTCGAACAGATAGACCACATCGCCGTGGGTGTCGCCGAAGACCTGGATTTCGATGTGGCGCGGGCGGGTGACGTAGCGCTCGATCAGCACCGCATCGTCGCCGAAGCTGTTGATGGATTCGCGTTGGCACGACGCCAGCGCCGCGTCGAACTCGTCGCTGCTCGACACCGTGCGCATGCCCTTGCCGCCGCCGCCCGCGCTGGCCTTGATGAGCACCGGGTAGCCGATGCGGTCGGCCTCGCGCCTGAGCAAGGCAGGGTCTTGATCGGCACCGTGGTAGCCGGGCACCAGCGGCACGTCGGCCTTCTCCATCAACTGCTTGGCCTGCGCCTTCAAGCCCATGGCCTTGAGGGCCGAAGGCGGTGGGCCGATGAAGACCAGACCCGCGTCGGCGCAGGCTTGCGCGAACTCCGCGTTCTCGCTCAGGAAGCCGTAACCGGGGTGAACCGCCTGCGCGCCGCTGGCCAGCGCTGCCGCGATGATGCGGTCGCCGCGCAGGTAGCTTTCTTTCGGCGCCGCAGCGCCGATGTGCACCGCCTCGTCGCAGGCCAGCACGTGCTTGGCATCGGCATCGGCATCTGAATAAACCGCGACGGTGCGGATGCCGAGCCGGGCTGCGGTGGCCGCCACGCGGCAGGCGATCTCGCCCCGGTTGGCGATCAGAATCTTGTTGAACATGCTGCTCCCGTGATTCGCATCAGCCCATCGACGCAGTCGCATCTGCGCTTCGCCTGAACACCCGCCGCACCAAGCCCCTGAGGAATTTGGCCAGCACCCAGATCAGGCCGAGCATCACGATCACGGCCACGGCCAGCGCGGCGAAGAACGCGGTCGGGTGCGCCCAAGACAACCACAACGCGCTTGGCACCACAGCGTCGCCGAGCAGCGACATGGCCAGGTTCGAGAACGGCTCGGGCGATGTGTTCAACGCCGCCCGCGTGGTCGCCTTGGCGACGTGGCTGGTGGCGGCCAGCGTGCCGCCGAGCAGGGCCGCGACCATCGCCCAGGTGGACTGGTCGGCACCGAACACACTGGCGGCCAGGGCGGCACCGGCGGGGATGCGCACCACGGTGTGGATCAGGTCCCACAGCGTGTCGACACCGGGAATCTTGTCGGCAAAAAATTCGACGAACAGCATCAAGCCACTGCCGCCCAGCATGGCCGGGTGCTGCAACACCTTCAGGCCGATGGGCAAGTCGACCCAGCCCAGAAAACCGGCGATCCCGGTCAGGAACACCACCAGGTACAGGCGCAAGCCACTGGCCCAACCCAGCGCGGCGGCGATGGCGAACAGGTGCGAGGTGTCCAGGCTCATGCAAGCTCTGCGCGTCAGTCGAGCCAGGCCGGCGGGCGTTTTTGCAGGAACGACTGGATGCCTTCCCTGCCTTCGTCGCTGACGCGAATGTCGGCGATGCGGCGCGCCGTGTCTGCCCTCAGTTCGGCCGTCAGCGGCGCGCCGGCCACATCCTGCACCAGTCTCTTGCAAGCCCGCGTGGCCAGCGGCCCATTGGCCACCAACGTGGCGACGATCTGATCGACCTTCGCATCGAGATCTTCAGTGGCGCAGACCTCGTGTACGAAGCCCATCGCCTGCGCCTGCTGCGCGCTGAAGCGCTCGGCGCTGACGAAGTAGCGGCGCGCGACCTGCACACCCATCGCGCGGATCACATACGGGCCGATGGTGGCGGGCAGCAGGCCGAGGCGGGCTTCGCTCAAGCAAAAATTCATCGTGTCTGCGGCCACCAGCACATCGCACACTGCCGCCAAGCCCACGCCGCCGGCATAGCAATCGCCGTGGATGCGTGCGACCACCGGCAGCGGGCAGTTGTAGATGGACCACAGCATGTCGGCCAGCGCCTGCGCGTCGGCACGGTTCTGTTCCCAACTGAAGTCGGCCACGCCGCGCATCCACGACAAGTCGGCCCCGGCGCAAAAGGCCTTGCCATGGCCACCGAGCACGATGGCGCGCAGGTGCGCGTCCGACGACAGCTCGGCAAACACGCGCGTCAGTTCGGCAATGGAGTCTTGATTGAACGCATTGCGCACTTCGGGTCGATTCAAGAACACACGGGCCACATGGGCCGATGGACGTTGCAGCTCGATGCAGGTCAGCTTCATACCGTTCTCAATACCGCTTCGCCGCTTCGTCCAGCATCACCTCGGTGGCACCGCCGCCGATGGCCAGGACGCGTGCGTCGCGCCACAGGCGTTCGATCGGCATGCCGCGCATGTAGCCCATGCCGCCGTGAAATTGCTGGCAGGACTGCACCACTTCGTTGACCAGTTCGCCGGTCAGCGCCTTGAGCATCGACAGGTCTTGCACCACATCGTGCTGCTGCGTCACGCGCCAGGCGCAGTGGTACATGAATGAGCGCGCGGCGCGCACCTTGGCATCCAGCATGGCGATGCGCTGGCGGATCACCTGC
>JAYVCL010000435.1:0-6510 GCA_043749975.1 Burkholderiales bacterium | reverse complement strand
CTCCGGCACGCCGCGCCGCAGCGCCGAACTTGCGTGCGTGCTCGATCGGCACCCGACGGTCCACGCCGCCATGGGCCAGCAGCACCGGAACCTTGATGTCGGCCACGCGCTTCAACGGTGAGGCGGCCGCCAGGCGCTCGGCGTCTTTGTCGGGGTCTCCGATCAGCACCGGCATGCTGTACTGGCGGGCCGCCTCCGAGGTGTCGCTCCAGGTGATGCTGTACATCAACTGAATGTCGGTGATGCCAGCAAAACTCGCGGCACAACGGTAGACGCCGGGGTTGGCAATCGGCCCCATCAGCGCCGCGTAGCCGCCGTAGCTGGCACCCACCACACAGACCTTGGCGGGGTCGACCCAATGCTCCTTGGCGGCCCATTGCACGGCATCCACCAGGTCGTCCTGCATGGCACGCCCCCATTCCCTCCAACCGGCCCTGAAGAGGCGAAAGCCGTATCCCTGGCTGCCACGGAACTCGGGTTCGATGACGCGATAGCCTCGCGATGCCAGGAACTGTGCTTCTGCGTGCCAAGCAAGGTCGCTGCCGCGCAGCCACGGACCGCCGTGCACCAGCACGACGGCTGGCAGCGCTTGATCTGCCGCCGCGCCCGCCGGATGGGTGATGTAGACAGGCATTCGCAAGCCGTCGCGCGTGGTCACGCGGTGAAAAGTGCGGCGACCCTGCGACGCTTCGTTGATCCACGGCCTGGAGGCGCCGATGCGTTGCAGCGACGACGTGGTGCGGTCAAACAGGAAATACTCCCCAGGCTGACGGTCCGAGCTGGATCCGACAACAAAAAACCGCGTCGATTCGCAGCGGCCGCAGTAGAGCAGGTTGCTGCGCCCAGCCGGCAATGCCGCGTCGACCCCTTGCTGGATTCGCTGCAGGTCGGCGTCGAACCAGTAGCTCGTCGGCCGGTCGGCCCTGAAGTGCAGTCCAACCAGGCGCCCGGTTTTTGTGTCGATCACCTTTCGCGCATCGAGATCGAAGCCGGCGAGGTTGAGCACCGGCTCCGGGTCCACGCGCTTGGTGAGCGGATCGAACTTGTAGACCCCGCAAGTGTCTCCGCCCGAATACGACGTGACCAGGATCTGCCCTTCGCCGTCGACGAACCAGGGCACAAAGCCGGCTTCGGTCAAGGGAGCGAAATCGGCCACCTCATTCCAGGGGCCGTTCGTGGCGGCGCGCCAGTAGACTTTTTGACGACCCGCGCGGTACGCCGTGAGAAGCCGCGGTTCATGTTTCGGGTCGAGCAGCCACTGCTGGGTGCCCTGTGGCATGGCATGGCTGAGTGTTTGAAGCTTGCCGGTGGACGTGTTCAGCCGCGCCAGTTGAATTTCTTTCGGGTCGCCGAGGCTGTCCCTGACGAATTTGTGAACGAACACGTCGTTGCTGCCGTCGTCGATGGTCGAGTGAAAGAACCATTCATACGGAAGGATCCTGGAAGTAATGTGCGTGCCGGTCTCGCGCATGCCGCGCTGCCAGGCGATGAGCTGGCGCGTTTCGGTGCCGTCGTGGTTGACTGCAAAGGTGCCGGCACCGCCCTCGCGAATCTCGGCACCGCTTTGACGGGCCTGAAAAACGAGCCGGTCGTCGCTGACCCAGGCGACGTCGGTGACATCGGCGTCTGAGAAGCTGCCAACCACCCGCACCGGCTCGATCGGATCGAGGCTCATCACGCCCACCCGGCGGCGCCCATCGGGACCGAACACCAGCACAGCCACGCGCTTGCCCGAGGGCGAAACGACAACAGCCTCGATGGCCGGCCGCGTCGTGAAGTCTGTGATTGGCGCCGGCGCGCCGACTGCCAGGTTTGCCGTGGCGGTCAACACCGACACCGAGCCTGCAAGTAGCCCATTCAAGAACCGCTTTGCTGACGCTTTCATGGTCGTCTGCCCTCCGTTCTTTGCACCGATGCCCAGCACATGTTAGCGGCCTGATTCGCGCGACGTGTACGGAACCCTTCTCTCACCGCGGCAAGAACAGCAGCCAATAGACCAACAAGGCGTTGACGAGCACCGACACTGCCAGCGCGATCTTCCACAGCGCCACCGGGTCACGCGCCACCAAGGATGAAGCGGGCTGCGCGGACAGCGGTCGCGACGCGCCGCGTTGAAGGGCCAGCATCAATTCCTCAGCCGTCTCGAAGCGCTGCTTTTTCTCGCGCGCCACGGCCTTCAGCGCGATGTGGTCGAGCCAGATCGGCACGCTGGGCCGCAAGCGCGACGGCGGCTTCGGGTCGCGCCTGAAGGCGAGCTTCTGGTACGGCTCGATCTCGCCGTAAGGCAGGTGTCCGGTGAGCAATTGGTACAGCGTGACGCCGAGCGCGAACAGATCGGTTTGCGCGTCGACCGGCTGGTCGTCCCACAGCTCGGGGTTCATATAGCTCGGGGTGCCGGCGTGCAGATCGCGCTGCTCCACCGGCTCGTGGCCCGACAGCGCCACGCCCAGGTCGAGCAGGCGCAACTGGCCGTCGGCACCCAGGTGCAGGTTGGCGGGCTTGACATCGCGGTGCACCACGCCCAGGCGGTGCAAACGGCCCAGCGCGCGGGCGGTGGCCAAGGTCCAGGCCACCACGTCGGCAACCGGCAAACCCTGAGACGCGCGCTGCCCGAGCCGATGCTCCAGCGTGTGCCCCGAATGCCAGTCGTAGAGCAGGTAGAACGCACTCGCATCGACCACGTCGATGAGGCGCACGAAGCCTTCGTCGGTGCGCTCAGCCATGCGCTCGCTCACACGTGCGCTCAGCCATGCCTCGTGCGCCAGCATGGCGCGCTCTTGCGGGTCGCCGGCGCGCGCGGGGTGCAGTGTTTTCAATGCCTTCAACTCGCGCGTGACCGTGTCGCGCACCTGGTAGAGCAGGTGCACGCCGGTGTCGGCCACCAGCGCGGTGACCACGCGCGCGTCGATCACGTCGCCCAACTTCAAACGCGGCGGCACGGGCAGGTGGCGGCTGCGTTGCAGTGCGTCTTCGAGGCGGGACGCGGCCAGGCCGCGCACGCGCACGACCAGGGCGCTGGCGTTGTCTTGCGTGCCGGCTGCGAGGGCGGCCTGCACCAGGGCGTCGCTGCCCTGCTGCGCCGTGCCCTGGGCGGCCAGCGCGGCAATCTGCGCCTGCGTCACGCGCCCATGCACACCGTCGGACAGCAGCACGAAGCTGTCGCCGGGGTGCAACTCGCCTTGCAGGTAGTCGACCCGCACCGCATCGTCTTGCCCCATCGCGCGGGTCAGGCGGCTGCGCAGGTCGGGGTGATCCAGGCAATGGTCATGCGTCAGCCGAAGGCACTCGATTCCCTTCACGGGGTCACGGCGCAGCAGGTAGGCACGGGTGTCGCCCACGTGGGCGAGGGTCCAGCTCTGGCCACGCAACGCCAGCGCAGTGAGGGTGCTCATCGCCGCGCTGGCATTGAGGCGGTTGTGCGCCGCGAGCCAGCCGTTTTGCGCGCTGATGATGCGGTCGAGCACCACCGTGGTGTCCCACGTGGGCGGCGCACCGAAGAAGTCTTCGACCAGGGACATCACGCTGGTCTGCGCTGCCATGCGGCCACCGCCGCCGGTCGACACGCCGTCGGCTATGGCCGCGATGAAGCCAAGCGCTTCTTCGTGCGCCGCAGCGCGCTGCGAAGCACAGAAGTCTTCGTTGTCCGCGCGCGGGCCGCGCTCGCTGGCGTGGCCGATGTCAACCTCGAAACTCATGGAGGTTCCTGATGGGGGTTCCTGATGGGCGACGAAGCCAAGCCGAGCGGATGACGTGCTCTGGGTGGGGATAGGCGGATGCTTCGTCCCAACACCGCGTGAGATGCGGCTCGGGATGCGAGCGTACTATTTACGGATAACTTCTAAGTCATCACTTGAGAGGATGGCACTGCGGTCGCGCCGCGTATGTAATCGCCGCATCATGAGTGATTCCCCTGACACCTTGCGCCGAGTTGTTGCGGTTTTCGGTCTGACGTTTCTGGGCAGCCCGCTCGCCACCGCCGTGGTCTATGACAGCTTTGTTCACGGCTTATGGGCAGCGATGCGCGACCGCACCACGCAGTCTGCCGGTGCGCCGGCCGTGATCGGCGAACGTGCCTGGATCAGCGCCTACGTGACCGCTCGGCGGGCTTGGCTGGAGAACAACGTGCGCACCGATCTGCGTCCCACGGTCTATCGCATGGATGCCCTCAAGCGCCTGATCGACCAGGGCTTCTGGGGCCTGGGGCTTCCGCTGGTTGTGCGCAGCAAGGAGATCTCGCCGCTGACCCTGGCGGCGATGCCGCCGGGCTGCTACGACGGCCCGCAGCCGGGAGCGCGGCCGATGGCGCTGCAGATCCCATTGGTACGCGGGCTCGACGTGCGGCTGGCGCAACTCGGACTGTCCGATCGCGGGATGGAGATCCAGACCGACGGAGTCTTCGACCAGACGTCGACCCATGTGTTGAAGGCTTGGCAGGCGCAGAACGGGCGGCCGGTCACGGCGTTGTCGATCTTGCCCTGATCGGCGAATTGACAGCCTGATGCGCTCGCATGTCGCGCATCTTCATCAGCCACTCAAGCGTCAACAACGCGGCCGCCCTGGCGCTGGCAAGCTGGCTCGAGTTCAACGGCTGGAGCGACTACTTTCTCGACATCGACGACCACCGCGGCATCGCCCCCGGCGAACGCTGGATGGCGGCCCTGGCCGGCGCGGTGGACCGTTGCGAAGCGGTGATCTTTCTCGTCTCGCCGGCGTGGCGCGACTCGAAGTTTTGTTTCGCCGAGTTCTATCAGGCGAAGAATCTCGGCAAACGCATCTTCGGCGTCATCGTCGAGCCAATATCCCTCGCGCAACTGCCCGAACAGATGACCGCCGAGTGGCAGGTCTGCGATCTGTCCGACGCCCGCGACCCGGTGTCGTTCAGCGTCGCCAGATTGCCCTTTGTGCCAGAGACGGCGGTGAGTTTCCCTCGCGCCGGGTTGGACGCGCTGTCGCGTGGCCTGCAGAAAGCGGGGCTGGACGCATCGACCTTCGTATGGCCGCCCGAAGGCGAGCCGGACCGATCTCCCTACCCGGGGCTGCGCGCCATGGAAGAGGTGGACGCGGCGGTCTTCTTCGGGCGCGAAGCGTCCATCGTTCGCGCCATCGATCAGATGCGGCTGGTGCGCGAGCGCGATGTCGAACAGCTCTTTGTCCTTCTGGGCGCGTCCGGAGCGGGTAAATCATCCTTCCTGCGCGCCGGCCTGCTGCCGCGGCTGCGGCGTGACAGCGAGCATTTCATCGTCTTGCCGCCGATCCGCCCCGAGCGCGCCGCGATCTCGGGCTCGCAGGGCTTGCTGAACAGCCTGAAGCTTGCGCTTGCTGCGGCGGGGCAGACCATGAGCCCGGCTCAGATCCGCGCGGAGTTGGCATCGGTCGGCCTGGCCGGCGTTCTGAGCCAAATTGCGCCCGCAGTGCAGCCGGCGAACGGCCCGGACCGGCTGGCCGAGCCCACCTTGATCGTTCCCATCGACCAGGCAGACGAGTTGTTCGGCTCCGACGGCCAAGACGAGGCCTGGCAGTTCCTGGCCCACATCGACGCGTTGCGTCAGCACCTGTCGCCCACCGGGTCGCCCATTGGGTTGACCACTGCGGGGGGCCGACGACTGCGGGTCTTGTTCGTGTTGACGATTCGTTCCGATTCATTGCCGAAATTGCAGGCGCATGCCGCCTTGCAGGCCATGTCGCCAGTGCTGTTCAGCCTGCCCGCCATGCCGGTGTCCGAGTTCAAAGCGGTGATCGAAGGCCCGGCGAAGCGGCACACCGCCACCGTCAAACCGCTGGTCATCGCGCCGCAGCTCACCGAGCAACTGGTGGTCGATGCCCAGGGTGCCGATGCGCTGCCGCTGCTGGCGTTGACGCTGGAGTGGCTGTACCGCGAGTTCACCGACGCCCAGGGAACGCGGGTCGGCTACGACGAATACCAGCGGCTCGGCGGCGTGCGCGGTGTCATCGGCATGGCGGTTGAACGCGCCTTCGAGCGGCCGGGCAGCGAGCCGGTCATTCCGGCTCAGCGGCACGAGCAGGAGCGGCTGTTACAGCAGGTGTTTCCGTACCTCGCCACGGTCGATCCCGACACCGGCGACTGGAAGCGCCGGGTGGCGCTGCGGGAAGCGATGCGCAGAAAGCTGCCGCAAGCCGATGCGATGGTGTCGCGGCTGATCGAACAGCGCTTGCTGCTGGCCGATTCGCGGCGCATGGCCGATGGCGCCGAGCCGGTCCAAGTGGTCGAGGTGGCGCACGAAGCACTGCTACGGCAATGGGACATGCTGGAGCGCTGGCTGCGTGAGTTCAGCGCGGCGTTGTCGGCGTCGGAGTCGATTCGGCGAGCGGCCAACGACTGGGAGCGGGGCAGTCGCGATGAGGCGCTGCTGGTGCATACCGCGCACCGCCTCGAAGCCGCCGAGGCGCTGCTGTCGGATCAGCGACTGGAGGGGCGGTTCGAAGCTGTCGATGGGGAATATCTCGCAGCTTGTCGCCAGCGCGACCGGCGGGAGTTGCAGGAGCGCGAGG
>JAYVCL010000434.1:0-8463 GCA_043749975.1 Burkholderiales bacterium | reverse complement strand
TGAGTGTTTTGCGGCAGCGCATGGCCGCTGATTTTTGCCAACAGCATGTCCGCGCGCTGGTAGTGGTCGGGCGCCTCGGCAGACAGCTTCAGCGCCGCCTGCTTGGCGGTGCTGGCCCAAGCCCAGGCGGCCAGGTCGGCGGGCAGCTCGCGTTCCCAACGCTCGCCGAGTGCAGCCGCAGCCGATTCGGCGTCGCTGGCGGCCATCCGAATCAACGCCAGCGTGACCATCTCGGCCTGCGTGCGGCTGGCTGCCGAGCCCCTGCGCGCCAGGTAGCGGGCCGGGCTGTCGTACAACTCTTGCAGCGCGCCGGCGGCGGGCAGATCGACCAGGGTGACGGCTTGCCGCGCCGTGCGCAGCCGATTTGCTTCCATGCCCAGGCGCGCCTTGCGCCAGGCATCGGCGGCGCTGAGCGCGTTTGCATCGAACAGCGTGGCGGCCATCAGCGCGCAGCCGTCATCGGCTTCTTTCTGGGCCAACCACGCCTTGCGCGCGGCGTCGCGCACCTCCTTGCCGTCCAGGTGCTCGACCAGCAGCGCGTAGCACGTCACCTCGCGGTCGTCGTTCATGCGAAAGCGCGCAAAGTCGGCGCCGAAGTTGCGCCAGTCGCGGCGCTTGCCGAGTTCGAGCAGCCAATCGTTGCGCAGCCGGTCTTCCACATAGGTGCCGGGCCAGCGGGCATAGAAAGCGTCCAGGTCGGACTGCTGCAAGTCGGCCACGCGGCTGCTGAAATCCCAGTACTCGGCCCACATCGCCAGCGGGTGCTGCGCCGCCAGCGCGGCAGCGCGGGCCGCAGCCAGGCGGTCGCGGTCTTTCTTGCGGAAGGCATCGCGCGCCTCGACGATGGTCTCGCCACCGGTCTGCGCCTGCGCAGCGGGCGGCAGCGCGAACAGCAGGCACAGCGCTGCGGCGCAGGCGCTGGCCAGGTGCCGCGCCGGCCGGCTGTGCGGTGATTCGCGCGGTGCTTCGCGCGTGGGTTCGCGCGGTGATTCGTATACTGATCCGAGCGGTGTGAGTGTCATGCTGTGTCGAAGAAAGCGTTCATGCCCGAGATGCTCAGTCTGCCCCCGCGCAAAACACTTCGTGCCAGCCTGCTGGCGCAGCGCGAGGCGTTTGTGAAGGGTTCGTCGAGCGAGGCCGCAGCGCATGCGCTGGCGGCGCACCTGAAGCGCGTGTTGGCCGATCTGGAGCCTCGATTGCTGGGCCTGTATTGGCCGATCCGTTCCGAATTTAACGCACCCTCTGCGCTGGCCGCCGATGCAGGGCATTCAAGCTGGCCGCTGGCGCTGACGTACTGCCGCAAAGCCCCGGTCGAGATGCAGTACCGCGCCTGGGACGGCCGCCAACCGCAGGCCCGCGACGAATGCAACATGTTCAGCGCAGACGGTGCCGTCGTGGTGCCCGATGTGGTGCTGGTGCCCTGCGCAGGCTTCACGCGGGCGGGCTTTCGGCTGGGCTACGGCGGCGGCTACTTCGACCGTTGGATGGCCGCGCACCCGCACGCGACCGCCGTGGGCGTGGCGTGGGCCGTGGGCGAGTTGACCGACGCCGACTTCCAACCCGAGCCGCACGACCTGCCGCTGGCCTTGATCGTGACCGAGAACGGCGTGGTCTGAGCCTTGCGCGCCGCTCAAACGATCTGGTCGGAAATGGCTTGCGCGTAAGGCACCGAAGCCTTGAACGAGGCGCGCTCTTCGAGCCGGTCTGACAGCGTCGCCAGATTCGGGTAAAGCCCGCGCCACTCGATCTCCGCAAAGCGCACCGACATGTAGCCCAGCACCGTGCCGGTGGCGATGTCACCGAGGCTGAAGGCGTTGCCGACGGTCCAGGTTTTGGTGCCGGCCAGGCGCGCGATCTCGCGCAAGCCGCCATCGATCTTGCGCCGCTGCCGGGCCAGCCACGGCGGGCTGGCGGCGTCTTTGCGCATGCGCTCGAAAAACGTCAGCACCACCGCGTCGCAAACCCCGTCGCACAGCACTTCGAGCCGGCGCGCGGCCAGAATGCCGTCGATGTCCGGCGGCAGCAGCGGGTGCTGCGGATACTTCAGTTCGAGGTATTGCAGGATGAAGCTCGATTCGTAGACGCTGCTGCCGTCTTCGAGCAGCAGCACCGGCAGCTTTTCGAGCGGGTTGTGCCGAGGCGTCGTCGTGGTGCTGTTCCACGGCACTTCGGTCAGCAACTCGAACGGGATTTCTTTCTCGGCCAGCGCGATGCGCACTTTGCGTGCGTACGGGCTGGGTGTGGCGCTGATGAGTTTGAGCATGGGTGCTGTGCGGTGAAGTTCAATGGCGTGATTGTTGACCGATGGCGGCCGGGTCGGCGCAAAGGCCGTCAATCCAGTTCACCCAGCGCCTGCCTCGTTTGCGCAGCGCGCGCTTGCACCCATTCGCAGAACAGCGCCACTTCGCGGCGCGAGCCGCTGGCGGTCGAGGCGATCAGCCAGTACGCGTAGTGGCTGCGGATGCGCCCAGCCGCACCGAAGGGCTCGACCAGGTCGCCACGCGCCAGCAGCTCAGCCACCAGGGCCACACGCGCCAGTGCCACGCCCTGGCCGGCCAGGGCGGCCTGGATCTGCTGGTAGGTGAAGTTCATGTAGAGCCAGCGTCGCGGTTGCAGGCGGGGCTGACCATTCACGCCCAACCAGTGGCGCCAGCTCAGGAATTCAGCGCTCGGACGGGTGTCGTCTTCTTCGGTCAGGGTGTGCGCGGCCAGGTCGGCGGGTGTGTTCAGGGCAGGCGCGTCGCCACGGCGGATTTGCTCGGCGAAGCCGCGGCTGATGACCGGCGTCAGCGTTTCGCCGAACAGGCGCAGCGCCCCGGCGGGGGCCTGCGCTGCGCTGCAGTAGCGCAGCATCAGGTCCATCTCGGGGTCGCCCAGGTCCAACACGGTGTCGGAGGCCGACACGCGAATGTCGATGTCGGGGTTCGCGCGCTGAAACGCTTCCATCTGCGGAATCAGCCACAGCGAGGCGAACGACGCGAACGTGCTCAGGTTCACCACCTTGCGGCCGCGCGTCTGGCGAATTTGACGCACCCCGGCGTCGAGCAGGTCCAGCAGCGGCACCACCGATCTCAGCAGGGTGACGCCGTCGCCGGTCAGCTCTACGTGTCGCGTGCCACGCAGGAACAGCACCGCACCCAGGTCGTCTTCGAGCGACTTGATCTGCCGGCTGATGGCCGATTGCGTGAGGTGCAATTCCTCGGCGGCCATGCGGAAGTTGAGCCAGCGCGCGACCGCTTCGAAAGCGCGGATGGGGCCGACCGAGAGCGGCCGAGTGCGCAGGGAATTCATGCGGATTCCTCATCAGGATGGGCCGCCGATCTCATTGGATGGCGAGGTGAATCTCCATTATCTTTGAGCTGGAAGGAACACACCATGAAAACCGATCTCATGAACAAAGCGCAACAACGCGATGCCGCCACGTGGGTTCTCGCGCGGGGCCAGGCGATGACCCTGAACATCGGCCCGGGTGCGCGGGTGTTGCGGGTGTCAGCGGGCCAGATGTGGGTAACGAAGGGGCGGGCCGAAGCGGATTTGCTGCCTGAGGACGCCTGGCTGGCGCCTGGCGACAGCCTGCCGGTCGAGTCCGGCGCGGTGCTGGTGGCCGAGGGCTGGCCGGCGGCGCGGTTTCAGTTGCTGGTGCCGCCTCAGGCGTGCGGGTCGAGGCGGCGTGCCAGCCTTGGCCAGGCTGTCAGCGCTTGGCTTTCTTCTGCGAAGCCGCGACTGGCTTGAGGCGGGCTGGCTTGTTCTCGCGGCTGACTGCCGCGCGCACTGCCGCGTCCTGTGCGCGGCGTCCCCACGGAGCCATCGACTCGGGCGACTCCAGCGCCTCGTCGGGCACGGTCCAATAGGCCATCGTCATCGGCTTGCCCTTGGCGTCATACGTGAACGGCGTGCACCCGGCTGCTTCGAAGGCGGGCAGCGACACGGCGTCGACCTTCAGATAGAGCCGTTCGCGCGCGATGATGGCGATGAAGACCTCGCCCACGTACAAGCCATGGCCGCCGAACATGCGCCGGGCGCGGCAGGCACCGAGGTGGCCGAAAAGCTCCAGGCAATGGGCCACGAATTCGTCGGGACGCGAATGCATGCGGCAGTCTTGCACAATGCAACGGCATTCGTCACCAGTGCGCATCAACGAGGCTTCCATGGCATCAGCCGACCCACCTGGCACAGAAAGCGCAGCGGGCACATCGCCCAACACGCCACTCAACGAGCGCATGGCCCAGCGCCAGAAACTGCTCGCGGCGCGGCAAGCGCTGCCCGATCGGCTGGAGCGTGCGGTGGCGCTGCAAAGTGCGCTGCGCGTGTGGCTGGTCAGCCGCGCAGAGCGCCGCATCGGTGCCTATTGGCCGATCAAGGGTGAGTTCGACCCGTTGCCCGCGCTGTACCGCTGGGCCGAGTCCGACGAGACGCGGCGCATCGGGCTGCCGGTGGTCGACCGCGAGGCCGGTTCGCTGCGTTTTCATGTCTGGTATCCCGGCTGCCCGACCGAGCTGGATGCGTACGACATTCCCAAGCCCAAGGGCACCGAGGTGTTCGAGCCGCAACTGCTGTTGCTGCCCTGCGTCGGCTACGGGCCGGCGGGGGTGCGCCTGGGCTACGGCGGCGGTTTCTACGACCGCACCGTGATGTCGCTGCAGCCGCGCCCGCTGACGGTGGGGCTGTGCTATTCGAACGGTTTTTTGCCGATGCTGCGGCAAGACGCCAACGACGTGCCGCTGGACGCGCTGATCACCGACGACGGGGTGGTGTGGCAGCGCTGAAGGCGACGGCTGCGGTGTCGCCTTTGCTGGCGGCTGCGCTGGACGATTCCCGCGCGCTGGCGAACCTTGGTGTGTGGACCGCCCCCTGCGATGTGACCCTGCGCGAAGCCGATCGCCTGCTGAAGCTGCTGGCCAACGCCTGGCCCATGCCGCAGGTGCTGGTGCAGCCCAACGGAGCCATCGCACTGGAATGGGAAGCGGGCGCGCGCGGCTGGCTGGTGTTGACCTTGAGCGGCCCCGCCACGCTGGAGCACGCCGCAGTGATCGACGGCGACGAATACGGCTTGACCGAGGACTTCGTCGACGCCGTGCCCGGTTGGGCGCGCGAGCTGTTGCGGCGCTTGCTGGCTCATCCTGTGAGCCAGGCATGAGCGCCCGTCCCTCGAGCGGACAGAAACACGTGGGGCGGCCCGCCGTTTGTTCCTCATGACGGTAGCGCAGCGCCATCACACCCAGCAGCGCCTGGCCGAGCGCTATGGGCTGGACGTGAGCGCTGCGCAGATTTTTCAGATGGCCAAGCGCATTGCGCATGGTCACGCCATACTGATCGCGCGCCAGAGCAAGGACGTGGGCCATTGGTTGCTGGCGCACGAGGGGCGGGCGATACGCTTCGTGTTCGACCGCCGGCGTCGAAGCATCCTGACCGCGTTGCCGCCCGAAGACAGCGCCGAGTACCTGTTGTCGAGGCGCTCACAAGGAAATGTGGCTCTGCCACTTTCCTTGATCCCCGCGGGGGACGGGCACCGCGAGGCGGCGTCCTTGGGGTGCCCGTGAAAACGAGCCCCTCCGCGGGCGGGCTCGTCTACTCCACCGACGCAGGCCGGATGTGCCCGGCGTGTCGCAAGCCGACGGCGCGATGCGTCTGCGGCCAGAAAGTGGCCGTCGTTTCAAGCGACGGCATCGTGCGCGTCTCGCGTGAAACCAAGGGCCGCAACGGCAAGGCCGTCACCGTGGTCAAGGGATTGGCGCTCGATCGCGACGCGCTGACGCAATGGGCCAAGCAGCTTAAGGCCGCCTGCGGCAGCGGCGGCAGCGTGAAAGACGGAGTGATCGAAGTGCAGGGCGACCACGTCGAACGGGTGATCGACAGCCTCAGGAAGCAGGGCCATGTCGTGAAACGCGCGGGCGGTTGACGCCTGCGTCATTGCGATCACAACCCCAGTCGCTTGCAGATTTCCAGCGTTGCCGTGGATTGATTCATCGTGGGCTTGCGCAGCGAAGGGCGAGGGGGTGGAGGCCGCAGCAGGCCGGCTGCCTGCGCAGCCGGACGCGGCCGGAACGCCGGCGGGCCTGCAAGCCCGCCGGCCCCGTTCACGGGGATCGACCAGCGAAGCAAGACCGACACGATGCGATCACAAACCAAGTCGCTTGCAGATTTCCAGCGTCGCGTGCGACTGATTCATCGTGTAGAAATGCAGCCCCGGCACGCCCGCCGTGTGCAGTTGATCGCACAGGTCGGTGATGACGTCGAGCCCGAAAGCCTTGATCGACTCGGTGTCGTCGCCGAAGCCTTGCAGCCGCAGCCGCATCCAGCGCGGAATCTCGGCCCCGCAACTGTCGGCGAAACGGATGATACCGCTGGCATTCGTGATCGGCATGATGCCGGGCACCACCGGAATCTCGGCCCCCAGCGCGTGCGCCTCGTCGACGAAACGGAAGTACGCGTCGGTGTTGAAAAACATCTGCGTGATGGCCGAACTGGCCCCCGCCTTCACCTTGGCGAGGTAGGCCTGCAGGTCGGCTTGCGGTGAACGGGCTTGCGGGTGCATCTCGGGATAGGCACCCACCTCGATGTGAAAGTGGTCGCCGGTCTCGGTGCGGATGAAGGCCACCAGATCACTGGCGTAGCGGAACTCACCAAAGCGACCGTAGCCGCTGGGCAAGTCACCGCGCAGCGCCACGATGCGGCGCAGGCCTGCGGCCTTGAGATCACTCAGTTGCTGGCTGATCGATTCGCGGCTGGCACCGATGCAAGAGAAATGCGGCGCGCCTTCAAAGCCCTCGGCCATGATGGCCAGTACCGTGCTCAGCGTGCCTTCTTGCGTGCTGCCGCCGGCCCCGTAGGTGACCGAGCAGAACTGTGGCTTCAGTGCATACAGTTGTTGGCGCGCGGCGGCAAGCTTGGTCACACCTTCCGGCGTTTTGGGGGGAAAGAATTCGAGGCTCAGCGGGAGCCTGGCGGTGGACTTGAAGGTCATGATCGTTCCTTGGGTGCCGTGTCAAGACGGCTGTGCCCATACAAAAAATTCGGTGTTGCCGTTGCCGCCCGTGATCGGGCTTTGAAAGTAGCCGCGCAGCGTCAGCGACAGCGCCTTGCAGGCCGTGCGAATGCGCGTCTCGACGACCGCAAACGATGCGCTGTTCTTCACGATGCCGCCCTTGCCGATGTGCTCGGGCTGCAGCTCGAACTGCGGTTTGACCAGCACCAGCAAGTGCCCGTCCGCCGCCAGATACGTCGCCAGCGTGGGCAACACCAGCGTCAGTGAAATGAACGACAGGTCTCCGGTGACGAAGCCGAAACTGTGCGGCGCGTGGTCAACCGCGAAGGCGGTGCCGCTCACGTCGCGCGCGTTGACGCCCTCGTACAGTTGCACCCTGCCGTCGGCGGCCAACCGCGGGTGCAACTGCCCATGCCCCACGTCGATGCCCACCACCCGCGCCGCGCCGCGCTGCAACAGCAGGTCGGTGAAGCCGCCGGTGCTCTGGCCCATGTCAAGGCAGCTCAAGCCGCTTACGTCGATACCGCAATGCGCCAGCGCGCCTTCGAGCTTCAACCCTCCGCGCGACACGAAGCGCAGCTCGGCGTCGTCGGTGATTTGCAGCTCGCAGCCTTCGGGCAAATCCTCACCCGCCTTGCGCGGCACGGCCCAGCCCTTCGGGCCGAGCCAGCGCACCGCTGCCCGCTCGATCAGCCTCTGGGCCGCTGATCGGGTGGGCGCGAGGCCCCGGGACAACAACAATTGGTCGGCGCGCATCAGTGGCTCGGCGGCGCGTCGAGCGTGGCCAGATGACGTTGCGCCGCTTCGCCGAGCTTGCGGTCGAAGGTGGCCAGCGGTGCCTTGAGCTGTGCCGCCAGCCACAAGTAGGCCGCGTCGTAGGCCGACAGACCGTAGCGATGAGCGAGTTCGCATTGCGCCGCAACGTCGCTGCGGTGGAGTTCGAGCGCCTGCTCGGCGTAGTCGCCCAGCGCCAGGGCAATCGATTCCGCCGGCCAGCCTTGTGCGTGCTTCTTCAATGCGACGCTGGCGATCTCGTGGTCGATCAGGGTGGGTGCGTGCAGGGTGCGCCCGGCCAGGCGCTGGGCCGCTTCGTCGCGCGACGGCTCCTCGAACAGCACTGCAGCGAGGACGCTGCAGTCGACCACCAAGGCCGGACGCGCCAGGTAGGCGGCGGGCGGCTCGGCGACGATGAGCGTCTGCGTCATCTGCGTCATCGCGCGTCGCGATCAGCGCGAACGATATCGACCGCCAACGGGCCGCTCGAGATGGGGCGCGGGAAACGCACCTGATGCTCGGCAGCAATCTGCTCGATTGTCTTGGTGCCGCGCCGGGCCAGGTCGATCCCGCCGCGCTGTGACGGCGTGGTCTCGGGCTCGCCTTGCGCCGCAGCGTGCTCGATGATTTGCATCAACTCGCCTTGCAGCGACCGGTGGTTGCGCGCAGCTCGCGCACGCAAGCGCTCGGCCACTTCCTGCGGC